>CAJXWQ010000018.1 GCA_913062605.1 uncultured Cellvibrionales bacterium | reverse complement strand
ATAACCGCCTCTTTCATCGCCTGATAACGGTTTTCATTGGCGGTGGAATCACCCGCCTCCTTCTTACTCTCATTCTGATCAGAAACATCAAAGCTGACCGTATCAAAGGAGTGATCTTCAACCAGCTCTTGAATTCGGTCAGAACCCAGGTTGGATGTCATCACAACCACAGTATTACGAAAATCGACCGTACGACCCTGACCATCAGTTAACCGACCATCATCCAGAACTTGCAACAAAATATTGAAGACATCCGGGTGGGCTTTTTCTACCTCATCTAATAGCAGTACTGAGTAAGGACGCCGCCTCACCGCCTCCGTCAGATAACCACCCTCCTCGTAGCCCACATAACCGGGGGGTGCACCCACTAGCCGGGCGACGGAATGTTTTTCCATAAACTCGGACATATCGATGCGTACCATCGCATCTTCACTGTCGAATAGAAACTCGGCTAGGGCTTTACACAATTCAGTTTTACCAACACCGGTGGGCCCTAGAAACAGAAATGAACCATTTGGACGATCAGGATCAGAAAGCCCTGCTCGACTACGCCTTACTGCATTTGAAACCGCAACTACCGCCTCACTCTGGCCAATAACTCGCTTGTGCAAATCATCTTCCATTCGCAGTAATTTTTCACGCTCACCCTCAAGCATTTTAGAAATAGGTATACCGGTCCATTTGGAAACAACCTCGGCAATCTCTTCTTCCGTTACCTTGTTGCGTAACAGCTGCTTCTCAGCGGTATCGGCCTCACTGGCTGCAACTAACTGCTTCTCTAATTCGGGGATTTTACCGTACTGAAGCTCCGACATTTTTGCCAGATCACCGGCCCGGCTGGCAGCATCCATGTCGATTCTAGCCTGCTCCAGTTCAATTTTAATCTGAGCTGCCCCTTGTAATGCAGCCTTTTCCGCCTTCCATATCTCTTCCAAATCGGCAAACTCCTTGCCGATTACTTCGATATCTTCCTCAATCTTTTTCAAACGCTTCTGAGAGGCTTCATCCTCTTCTTTTTTTACCGCTTCACGCTCCATCTTTAGCTGAATCAGGCGACGCTCGAGGCGGTCCATCTCTTCTGGCTTTGAGTCAATTTCCATCCGAATCCGGCTGGCAGCCTCATCCACGAGATCAATGGCTTTATCTGGCAATTGACGGTCTGAAATATAACGTTGTGAGAGCTTGGCCGCGGCCACAATCGCAGAATCTGTGATATCTACACCATGGTGAACTTCATAGCGCTCTTTAAGGCCACGCAGAATTGCAATGGTATCTTCTTCATTGGGCTCATCGACCAGTACTTTCTGAAAGCGGCGCTCCAAAGCAGCATCTTTTTCAATATATTGACGGTATTCATCAAGGGTCGTGGCACCCACACAATGTAGCTCACCACGAGCCAATGCAGGCTTCAGCATATTGCCAGCATCCATGGCACCTTCGGCTTTGCCGGCGCTCACCATGGTATGAAGCTCATCAATAAATAGTATGATTTGACCTTCCTGCTTTGATAATTCTTTAAGGACTGCTTTAAGCCGTTCTTCAAAATCACCACGGAATTTGGCACCAGCCAAGAGTGCGCCCAAATCTAGTGATAAAATTCGCTTGCCCTTGAGACCCTCAGGTACCTCTCCATTAATCACTCGCTGAGCCAACCCCTCAATAATGGCCGTTTTACCCACACCAGGAGCGCCAATCAATACAGGGTTATTTTTGGTGCGACGTTGTAATACTTGAATAGTCCGGCGTATCTCATCATCACGACCAATCACTGGATCCAGCTTCCCTTCTGAGGCACATGCTGTGAGGTCGATGGTATATTTATCTAACGCTTGCCGATTACCCTCGGCTTCTGGGTCTGTCACTGCTTCACCTCCACGAATTTTATCCACAACGGCCTGAAATTTGACACTATCACCGAACTTGGACAGGGCTTTACCAATATCACTCTTATTCTCAAAGGCCGCCAGTAAAACCACTTCACTGGAAATAAATTGATCGCCCAATTGCTGAGCCTTCTTGTCTGCCAAATTGAATAATTTGGCTAAATCCGTTGATACGTTGACCTCACCCGTTGGCGACTGTATCTGAGGCAGTCGATCAATCTGTTGCTCAAGCTCACTCTTTAACCCGTCCGTATCAAAATCAGCCTGAAGCAACATGGGTCGCAAAGCGCTCCCCTGTTGATTCAACAGTGCCAATATAAGATGTGCTGGTTCGAGGGCAGTGTTATCTCTGCCCACAGCCATTGACTGAGCATCTGAAATAGCGGTTTGTAAATGAGAGGTAAAACGGTCAAATCGCATAACTGAACCCAACTCTGATGATTAAATTTTGCTCGTTAAACAACAAGTTGGGGCAGGAATAGATATTTCAAGCATTATCCAGAGTCGAACTGGTAATGGTCTGTCTTCAACTGACGGTTAGCTGATCCATATCAAGCTGGCCATACGACCCGTTTGACCATCACGGCGGTAGGAGTAAAATTTCTGCGCATCCGCGTAGGTGCAATACTCGGCACCAAATACCTGTGTCACGCCCTGCTCGTGAAGGGCAATTTTGGCAAGACCATAAATGTCAGCCTGCCAGTGTTCAGCATCTTTTTTAATAAAGCAGTTTTCTATATTGCGGCGAACATACTGTTGAGAGGCTTTAGCTAGAAAATCATTGGCAAGAAAAGCGTCGAGCACCTCAGCTCCCACCTCGAAATGGGGCTGACTTATCGCTGGCCCCAAGCAAACCATCAGTTCGGATGGACTAGCATCGAACCGGTTAATGGCCTGACCGACAATACCTGCCGCTAAACCACGCCAGCCAGCATGCACCGCAGCGACTTCAGTGCCGGCACGATTACATATAAGTATTGGCAAACAATCTGCCGTCATCACTGTACAAACTCGACCAACCTGATTGGTATAACACCCATCTGACACAGGAATAGAACCATCACACTCAGCGGTAACAATGGTTGTTCCATGTATTTGCTCAAGAAGCTGTGGGCATGAAGGCAGTGGTTGTTTCTTCGACAACAATTGCTCCGATAATAACTGCCAGTTTTTTTCTACTGTTTCAGGATTATCGCCCACATGAAAGGCAAGATTAAGTTCATCCCAAGGCGACACTGACTGACCACCACTCCGGGTGCTTATAGCGGTGTGAATGTTCTTAGGTGCTGGCCAGTCCGGCTTTAACACTGCCATCATCAAGCTCTGGCATCCACCTCAAGGGCAAGAAGCAGAGCCTCAAAATCTGCCGGCGGTGATACCTGCCACTCCATATATTCATCCGTTTCTGGGTGAATCAATCCTAACTTGGCCGCATGTAATGCCTGTCGCTTAAAACCACGGAGGGTATCGTGTAATTCAGGCGCTGCTCCCTTAGGTAATTTAAGACGGCCGCCATAGGCCGCATCCCCCACCAGAGGATAGCCAATATGGGCCATATGTACGCGTATTTGATGGGTGCGCCCAGTCTCCAGATTAACTCGAATATGAGTATGGCTTGGGAAACGTTTGATCACCCGGTAATGGGTTATCGCCTCCTTGCCCCCATGCTCCAGCACTGACATTTTGGTTCGAGTTCGAGGGTGACGCCCGATGGGTTTATCCACCGTACCACCGCCCGTCATTTCTCCCTGAGTAATGGCCTGATACTCCCTACTCACCGTTCGCTCCTGCAGCTGTTTAATTAAGGAATGGTGAGCTACCAAGGATTTAGCCACCACCATCAATCCAGTGGTGTCCTTATCCAGTCGGTGGACAATACCTGCTCGGGGAATATTTTCATTCTCCGGCAAATAATGGATTAAACCATTGAGTAATGTGCCAGAATAATTACCTGCAGCCGGATGAACAACCAAACGAGTCGGTTTGTTGATGACTAGGATATGCTCATCTTCATAGACAACATCAAGCTTGATGTCTTCTGGCTCCCATTCCCCCTCGGGCTCCAGTACAACATTGACCGTTAATCTCTCTCCACCTAAAAGTTTATCCTTTGAGCGACATGACTGACCATCGACCAGCAAATCACCCTCCTTAATCCACTGTTGCAAGCGAGATCGGGAAAATGCTTTAAATAATTCTGCAGCCACCTGATCAAGACGGTTTCCTGCCAGTTCTTCCGGTACTTTCGCTTCCAGTTCTATTGGATCAGTCATCGGTGTTTTGCATCCCGTCGGGCCTGTGGTTAAATAGCGAATCTTACAGGCTGCACCAGCTAACAAGAACACTTTACGGCTTACTCATCGGGATTTAACCACTAACATGCGATTTTTGACTCCTCTGCTGTTATGCACAACACTATTATTCACCGGCTGCTCGTGGCTTAAAGGTGCCGACCAAATCAACCAAGAAGAGCGAGATACCAGTGCTTTCTCGGAGAGAAATTTCTATGAGGCTATTCAGGAGGATTTGGATGCCGGTTTCTGGCTGACAGCCATTGAAAACCTCGAAGCACTGGAAGCTCAATTCCCCTTTGGTGACTATGCAGAGCAAGCCCAGTTAGAACTCATTTATGCCCGCTACCGAGCGGGCGACTTTGAGGCTGCCATTGCTTCTGCGGACCGCTTCATCAGATTACATCCACAACACCCTAATGTGGACTATGCCTACTATTTAAAAGGGCTTTCTTCCTTTTCACAAACCAAAGGTTTTTTTGACCAGTTTATTCCCACCGATGACTCAAAGCGTGATCCCGGTGCTGCCCGTGACTCGTTAACCTCATTTAATGAGTTATTGAACCGGTACCCTGATAGCCCCTATGCACCCGATGCTCGAAAGAGAACGGTTTACCTACGCAACACTCTCGCACGACTCGAAATTCATGCAGCTAACTGGTATTTCCTACGTGGCGCCTACCTTGCGGCGGCCAACCGAGGGCGCTACGTGGTCGAAAATTTTCAGGCGACACCCGCTGTTCCAGATGGCCTCGCTGTTATGGCACAGGCCTATTACCTGATGCAAATGCAGGATTTATCTGATGATGCTGTCAAGCTATTGGTTACTAACTATCCGCAACACCCTGCACTCGACGAAAGCGGCAATTTCCTCTACCAAGAAGAGTCCGCCGGATTCAAACGTAGCTGGGTGAATAAACTGACTGCAGGGCTCTATGACAAACCCGAAACTATTGGTTTTGATTCCCGCCATGTTTTTAGTGAACGCTATAAAAAATCTGGTCAAGAAGCCACCCGGGGAGAAAAGTCCTGGTTTGATCAGCTCACTTTTGGAGTTTTTAACTAGCCTCCCTTTTTTTTCACCATTAATCCAAGAACTAAGCCATGGATATTGATGCAATCCGCAGGGAAATGAAGGTTCTGCCCAACATCGACCCTGCTTTTGAAGTGGCGCGCCGTGTTAGCTTCATCAAATCCAAACTGATTCAGTCGAATACCACGAGTCTCATCCTCGGCATCAGTGGTGGTATTGACTCCAGTACCTGTGGCAGGCTGGCTCAACTGGCTGTAGACCAACTCAACCAACAGCAATCCAACCTTAATTACCGCTTTATTGCCGTCAGACTACCCTATGACATTCAAGCGGATGAAGACGATGCTCAACTAGCACTGAAGTTTATTCAGCCATCTAAAAGCTTGGCTGTGAATGCAAAGCCGGGAGCAGACGGTGTACATGATGAAGTGCTGAGTGTATTAAGTGAGAACGATCTAGTAACAGCCTCTGAATCCGTCATTGACTTTTCCAAGGGTAATACCAAGGCTCGTATTCGCATGACCATTCAGTACGAACTTGCTGGCCTGTTAGGTGGCCTGGTCATTGGTACTGATCACTCTGCCGAGAATATTACTGGGTTTTTCACCAAATGGGGGGATGGTGCCTGCGACCTAGCACCACTGTTTGGTTTAAGTAAGCGTCAAGTTCGAGAAGTTGCAGAATTTCTCGGTGCACCCTTAAGCTTGATTGAAAAAACACCTACGGCAGACCTAGAGTGTCTAGTGCCCCAAAAAGCCGATGAACATGCCCTCGGCATTACCTACGATGAGCTTGATGATTTTCTAGAAGGAAAACCCGTTCGCGAAACGACAAAAACTCGTATCATCGAAATTTACCAGAAAACCCAGCACAAACGTCAACCCATCCCTACTATCTACAGTTAGAAAAACTATATCTGATACTGTGGTTGATACTATGGCTGATAGAAAACAGCCCGTTAGCCTATCTATCACTCATTAGCCTCAAGCACCTACTACCTCATAAAGACCCTTTGAGCACTTCTGTAGTGAAGCAACACTCAATCACACCTTTTTCATCGTGATACAAAATGCTTTTTTCAGATAGAATCTCATTATAAACAGAAATAAAGGGCAGTTATGCCACTGCAAGCCGATCAGATTGAAACAAGTACCGCCCCCGATGGCCTACTGAAAGTTTATGCCTACTATAGGACTATACTCGCTGCTCTATTACTTATTATGTACCTTTCCGGTATCGCCTTTAAAATTCTAGGTAGTGAAGACCATCAATTATTTCTGACAACAACCTCCGCGTACACATCACTCTGCCTGCTCACACTACTCTACTTTCGATTCAACCAGTCCGGCCCTGGCATTCAGCTACTGTTCTTCATGTTGTTGACCGATATGGTGGCGATCACTCTGATGATGCATGCCAGCGGAGGCCTGGAAAGTGGCCTGGGCTTTCTAATGCTAGCTATTGTGGCAGCGGGCAGCATCTTTGTCGCGGGCCGGTTATCCCTGTTATTGGCAGCGATTGCAAGTATCTTCGTGATGACAGAAACTCTAACCACTATCCTACTACTGGGAGGGAACCATGAAGCTATATTTCCAGCGGGCATTTTGGGTATTCTGTTATTTATCACTGCGCTAATCTTTCAAATGCTGACCCAGCGCATCCGGGTCGCCCAAGCTATTGCATCAAAAAGAGCCACTGAAAGCGCTCAACATCAAAAACTGAATGAATCGATTGTAAAGAGAATGCATACCGGAATTGTCGTTGTTGATAGCAATGACAATATCCAGCTGATCAACAGTTCTGCAGTGCAGTTGCTTGGGGGCCAACAACCGGGTAAACCCCTGGGAACCAACCAAACACTCAGGCTTATCCCTCCACTGTTTAAACAACTTGAGTGCTGGCGAACCTATCCTTGGTTGAGAACACCTACATTTAAAACGACTCCTTCAGCACAAGAACTACAGGCCAATTTTACCTCCCTACACCGTGGTGCAGCCAAACAGACACTGATTTTTCTGGAGGATACTCGTTCACTTGCTCAGCACGCCCAACAATTGAAGCTTTCATCACTCGGCAGGCTAACCGGCAGTATTGCCCATGAAATTCGCAACCCCTTAGGAGCAATCAGCCATGCATCTCAATTACTCTCTGAACAACCCACGAGTTTAAGCCAAACGAAGTTACTTGATATTATCTACCGTCACTGCAACCGTGTGAATCAGATCGTTGATAACGTATTACAACTATCAGGGCAAAAACCACCTGCATTTCAAAAATTGTGGTTATTACAGTGGCTGAAAAAATTTCGCCTTGAACATCTGGATGGCCATCAGCCTCTTACTGTTATGGAAATTGAAAGTGATGATAAAGATACTCAGATCTTTTTTGACCCCGTTCACCTGACACGTATTCTGACAAATTTAGTAGATAACGGCATGAGGTTCAGTAACCAAGAAGTAAGCCAAAACTGGATCAAGCTAGTCATTTCAAAAGATTCAAACTCTGGCCTCCCCGTTCTGGATGTCTATGATAAAGGGCCTGGTATTCCCAAGAAGGATCAGGAGCATATTTTTGAGCCATTTTTTACAACATCTCACGAAGGGTCAGGATTGGGACTCTACTTGGCCAAAGAGCTTTGTGAGGTAAACTACGCTTCACTCAATTACTTTGGTGACACATCAGAAAACAGCTATTTTCGAGTGGGTTTCTCCCACCCTGAACGGCTATTACCGAGAGCTTCTTCATAATGAAAAAACGTGCCCTAGTCGTTGATGATGAACCTGATATTCGAGAACTACTGTCCATAACCTTGGAACAGATGGGACTGGAAGTAGTGACTGCGGCCAAACTAACCAAGGCTCGCAAGCTATTGGACAGTGAACATTTTGATCTCTGCCTGACAGATATGAATATGCCTGATGGCAACGGGCTCGAACTGGTAGATCATGTGCAAGCCTGCCACCCGCACCTTCCAATTGCGATGATTTCCGCCTACGGTAATATGGCAATTGCCATAGAGGCTCTCAAAAAAGGAGCCTTTGATTTTATTTCCAAGCCCTTAGAACTGATTCGTTTGCGCAATATTGTACAGTCAGCGCTCAAGCTGGATCAGGGTGAAGCTGAAAGAAATCTGTCCTCGACCTCCTTAATTGGGACTTCATCCGCCATGGAGTCCCTCAAACAACAAATAAGGCGTGTTGCGCGTAGTCAGGCGCCCATTTTTATCAGCGGCGAATCAGGCAGCGGCAAAGAACTGGTCGCCCGAGCTATCCATGTCTTGGGACCGCGTAGTGCAGGGCCATTTATCCCCGTTAACTGCGGTGCCATTCCTTCTGAGCTTATGGAAAGTGAGTTTTTCGGTCATAATAAGGGCAGTTTTACTGGTGCACATCAAGATAAACAAGGGCTATTTCAGGCGGCCAACGGAGGAACACTATTACTCGATGAGATTGCCGACCTACCCCTTGAAATGCAGGTAAAACTACTCCGTGCCATTCAGGAAAAAAGCATCCGGCCTGTCGGTGCTGAAGATGAAATACCTGTGGATGTTCGAATTCTCAGCGCCACACACAAAAACCTGGCAAAAGAGGTACAAAGCAATCAGTTCCGTCAGGACTTATTTTATCGAATCAATGTGATCGAGCTTCCAGTACCCAGTTTACGTGAGCGGAAAGATGATATCCCGCAACTGGCAAAGACATTTCTGGAACGGTTTGCCAGCGAGTCTGATCTCCCAGTACCGACGCTCTCAGATGAAGCACTTAAAGCCTTATTAGAATACAGTTTTCCCGGGAATATCCGTGAATTAGAGAATACTCTGGAAAGGGCTTTTACTCTCTGCCATGGCTCTGCTATAAGCCATGAAGACCTTCAGCTTCAGACAGAAACACTCTCAATAGAACAACTCCACCAACGCACTAAGAGTAGTACTCAATCCGCAGAAGAGTTCGATTCCATCGATGACTATCTTGCTACTATTGAAAAAGATATGTTAGTCAGCGCACTGGAAAAAAATCGCTGGAACAAAACTGTCACTGCCAAAGAGCTGGGGATCAGCTTTCGGCAGATACGGCATAAGTTGAAGAAATTCGGAATCGAATAAACCGGCTATTACCAACAGTCCCCGCTACCCGTCGCAGTTTTCACGCCTGTTGAAGTTATTTGCAATGTCCCGCAAAGTGTATCCTTTGCTTGGTCGAGCTGTGGCACTGCTTGTAACGTAAATGCCGTTGCCGTAGCGGCTGACAATTGAATCGTATAAATACGGCCCGATGCCGTCACTGCAAGTTCCACAGAATCTCTGTCAATAGCATACGGGTTTGCGATATAACCTAGGTCCGTTAAATCTGTAGCATATTGTTTGTTATTAGCAAAAAACTGCTCTTGCCGAGCAATAACTGACATCAACTCAGCCTTACCGATGCTCCTTTTTGTTTTACGTATCTGCCCCTGAAATGAGGGCATTGCCACCATTACCAGCAAAGCAACGATAGCGATGACCACCATCAATTCAATTAAGGTAAAGCCAAAAGCCCTACGTTTGCCCGAAATATATTGCATTTTACACCCCATTAAAGCTCATCAATACCGGGCTCTCGCCAATACATCAACCATAGGTTTTTCCCTAAGCTAGGCGGTAACTTGGATCGACCATCATCAATGCCGTCCCCATCTATATCCCCAAAATCAGCACCACCGCCGGGAAGGTAGATTGCATCACCCAAGGTAATAGCTCCAGGGGGGATACCCGGGCCGATATCATATTTTCTCTTATCATTTAACACTGAGGTTCCATCAGAGAGGTTTACCAGATAAACAAAGCCATCACCCTCTTTTACACCACAGTTTGATGTGCCAACAAAAGGCTCAAAAGTAGTAAAGAAGACACGACCTCCATCGGTCAACGGAGAGGACAACGCTTTTTCTCCAGTACCCTCAAGCTCTATTTTCCAGCCATTAACCAAACTTATAGAACAACTGAGCTCAAGGCCAGTAACGCACAGTGTTTGATCTGGAATATCGGTTAAAACCATTGGGGTACGTGATTTCACTGCACTGGCCCCACTAATGATCAGCCTATCTTTTAAATAGAAAAGGTAATTAGTAACACTCGTTTCGGTGGGGTCAGCTCTATCGCCCGTATTGAGCAAAATACCATCATAATT
This sequence comes from uncultured Cellvibrionales bacterium, assembly GCA_913062605.1. Classification (GTDB taxonomy): domain Bacteria; phylum Pseudomonadota; class Gammaproteobacteria; order Pseudomonadales; family Porticoccaceae; genus Porticoccus. Next base: position 28,983 of record CAJXWQ010000018.1, on the reverse strand, counting down.
TCCCGTTGTATCAAAAGTTTCGACGATATCTGGCTCATGAAAGAATCGTCTGTCGGTAGTAGCCCCATCAGTACCCAGCTCCGCAAATTTGGTTATAAACCATTTGGTTTCTACATCGGTAGCAGAATCAACTTCAGGTAAATCCACCCGCCAAACAGCACCACCGGTATCACCCACATACAGGCGGTGTATATTTCCACTTAGGTTCTCCAGGGGCGTCACTGTTGAAGGAATACTATCCACCATATCGGCATGCTGATACGAAAAACCTGTGGCAGCAGAACCATTGGTGTCTGATCCGGTGGCAGAAGTGCCGTCCCAGTATGCTTTCCAGATCAACGCACCGGTTCGGGCATTGACAATATAAACAGCGTTACCAACTGAATCATCAGCATCACCTGCATCCTTACCTACCCGACTGGTATAGCTACTGTCCCAACCACCGTTATACCCACCGGTAAAAATTAGTACATCTGTTGAGGTAGAACCAAACTTGACTTTGCCGACAATAGGTCTTGAGAAAGTCAGCCCCAATTCATCAAAGTCGCCACCGGAAGTTTGTGTGATTTTCCACTTTAATGTAGGCGTTGCACTGGGGTTGGTAACATCCAGAGCATAGTAACTAGACCCGCCACGCCGCATACCAAAGTAGACATAAACCTCATCGCTATCGCCAGTTTCAATATTGCCATCCCCATCATTGTCCACCACCAGGGCTACGGCCGGCCCATCAATCCCATAGCGCATTTGACTACTAGCCACCACATCGTCCCGATGCAACGTGATATTTCCCAAAACTTCACGAGGGTAGAATGCAAAGATTTCTCCACCAGATTCAGAACCACCCGAGCTGGTATTTTCAAATATATGAAATAGCCCATCGTTAGTTCCCATAAAAATTCTGATATTTGGGTTGGTTAATGAATAGCTCCCAGTGGTACCGTAGTTAATGGCCAATGGTCGGGAGTGAATGGCATCCGCCATGATCCACGGTCGTGGATCAGAAGTATTGGTATCCCCATCAAGATCATCTATATCCAGCCCTCTCCCCCACTCTATAAGTTCTTCAGCATCGAGCAGATTTTGTGCCGTTGGAGTCGCACCACCAAGGCTCAACAACTCATCAGCCAATGCTGCCGCTGTTGTGGCATCACCGTCAAAATCATCAAAGGCATTGGCGCTGCCATTCGTGATTGAAGCTGGCTCTACATAAACCTGCCTCGCATTGGTTGTGGCATTGGTTTCACCGATAACATTCGCACCACTTTCAATAAAACCATTAATTTTCTGGCCCGCGCCGCCGCGATCGACCGTTCGGCCATCAACTCCATCTGGCAAGCCTTCAACTATTGGTAGCTCTGTCTCATCCGTCCAGAAAGTCAGTGCATCAAAGGAAATCCTGCCAAGATCATCACCGGTAGTCTCAAACCCCGGGTTACCATTAGCATCCACAATAGAATCAAAAACACCATCAGCATCTGAATCATTGAGCTTCAGCTTCTTCAAATTACCCGGCCAACGGAGTGTAGACTGTGCTTCAAACAGAGCGATATACAGGTTATCCAGTGTTTGTGCTCGGTTAAAAACATTCACTGGCACCGAGGCCGCCACAAAAGTACTGCTAACGCTCAGCACGCTATCAAGAGCACCCCCCAGCTGTTCTTCCAGCTCTTTAGGGTCCGTTAAATCAAACAGGGGGTTGCCTCCTGCAGCAGCCCAATCCCTTGTGGCGCCAACACTACCACCGTCAGATATCACCCAGGATTCCTGCAACGGCTGCACTTCATTGACCCCAGACAACAAGTCTGTATTGGGGTCATGCATATATTCAAACATATCCTTAAATTTTTTGGCTGCACCCGAGGACATATCTTCTCCAATTTCAGTATCCAGAGAATCGTCCTGGTTCGCTGCGTTCATGGCTAGAACAATCGAGAATAGCTTCGTGCAGGCATCAGGGTCGATAAAGGGCGAAATATAGTCTGTACCACTAATAATATTGCTATCGTAAGTGGGAGTTGGAGTACTGCCAGTACTCCCAAAATTGTACTCAACATCGGTACCATTGATTACCACCCCACCATTGATATACCTAAACCATTCATAGAAGGTTTCACTGGGCTGTAGCTTATGAGTAGTGGAATTGCTGGGGTTGGTTGGAACTGACTTTAAGGTTGCAATAATTTCTTCTCTACCGGTATCAGTCGAGGGGGAGTTAACCGAACCAAGTAGTTTATAGCCTTCCAGAATAGTGCCACCACCCTCCTTATAAGGGTTTGTGTTTGTATCATTGTTGGAAATCATCAACCCCATATAAATAGGGTCATACAGCGGGTTATTCAGCACTGTCTCCATCACAGCGACGAAACCCTCATAAGTAACTACTGAATCACCCGATGCACGTGTTGTAAGATTACCATGAGTCTCGGCAGACATAGTGGCACCACACCCCGTACCATTACTAACCTCGGGGTCTGGGTCAGTATCTGGAGTACCATATGAACACAACACATTAAAAAGGCTCGGGCGCCAATCAAGCATCATCATTACATAGGGCTGACCACCTGCCGCAGAGGCATTAACATAGATATCTATATCATCTGAATAGGCCGGTTGATACCCCATTGAAAACAGCAGCATCAATACACAGGTTAACTTTTTCATATCCCTTTTACCCCTATCCACTACTGTACTGAGCTGACTATACGCACTGCCAAGCCCTGAGCCACTTCTGCATTACCCAAGCCTACATCGCTCCCGCTATACTCAACTACCACCTCAAAAATTGCTGCATCATAGCTCGGTGAGCTACTGGTTTGACTTTCAGACAACCTGACAGGAAATGATTCCAAAATGAGAGGACCCTCTCGAGTTACCTGGGCTGTCAAAGCGACACCCGTTGGGACTGAAGCGATGGCACTATCAATAGTCAAAGAAAAAATATCGCAATCTGGGTCAGCATCCCCTGTTACACAATTGGTATAACCAACATCTCCAACTACCGGGAAATTATCAACATCTTCAGAAATAGAGCTAGACACCGCTTGTGCTTTTTGAAACGCCTCTTCCCTGAATTGATCATTACCGGCCATTTTGAATTCCAACATACTGGTTTGCATCACGGTTCCTGCCACCAAAGCCATCAACAGTAGAAAGACCATAGAGACCAATAAGATAGCGCCCCTACTGTGTGATGGACTAACCTGTACTTTCATATTTTTCACTGTAACTGACCTCAAGCTGCAGGTAGTGTTGCATTACGCATTTGTACGGTTGTGCTGAACACTCTACGGAGATAACCATCATTTTTGGCAGCAATACTTTTTTCACCTAAAGAATAGGTTTTGGAATTTGTATACCCGGCCACTGAATCAATGCTTCTAACCAGTAGATATATTCTTGCAGCAACGGCTGTCGCCATTTCGGTACTTGTGGGTGCGGATTTAAATTGATTAGCAACACCATCGGCATCCGTATCAATGCCAAATTCTATTTGCATATCCTCTATGCCTTCCACAAGGCATTGTTTGGTCACAATATTTCCAGACAACCGCTCCGTACACAGAGAGGGGATATTATCGCCCGCCGTATTTGAGTAATTCTGGACATAAAAAATATTGGTGTAGTACTCCCAGTAATCTACTTCTGTATCGGTTCCCACGTCGGCGGTATCAAAATCACCACTATCAATGTAAACCCATGCCAAGCTATCCCCAAAACCATCCACTTTCAGATACCATTGGGTTTTTTCCGATGCGGTTAAACCATCATTCCAGGCACCATTCTTTAACGTAAAATCACCAGCAGTTCGCTTCACCACAACAATATCAGTACCTGCCTCAATGTCTGAAGCCGTCATACAATTCAAGGTGGTTCCATTTACTGTGGCAAATGAAGATGAAAAACTATCGATAAGCTCAATGGAATCAGATGTATCTAGCACCCAGTTTCCTGTAGCACAATCTGTAGTTACAGCACTAGGCGTCATCTCGTCAGTATTCAGGTTCCCAGCAAAAAAGCCTGCCAGTGTTAGTTCGCGTTTGAGAAGACTCAATGTATAACGTCCATTCTCTTGTATTCTGGCTAACTCATCTTCTGACTGATAATTGTTTTTGCTCTCTATATATATAGTAATGATGCCCGTTGACAGAATGAGTCCCAAAAGAATCGAGATCATCAGTTCGACAAGAGACAAACCCCTTGAATAATGTAGGCTGCTTGAAACACTTTTTCTGCAGGCCATTTTTTTTCTATGTGTTGCTGACATAAGTCGTTATCACCAATAATCTTCTTTGCTCATTAATCGAACCATACAACCCACTGGTTTCACCACAAGTGGACTCTGTAGGATTTGTTAACTCTGCAACTCCCTTCCAAGCAATAGCAACCGCTACGCTGCCCGAAGTGCCACCTGCATTCGTATCGATGCAGGCGGTAGGGTCTATTAATCCTCCAGCATTTGACGTAGTTCCACCAAGGGTAATTTTTTCTGCTGCACCATCCAGTGACTGCTCCCATTCATATAAATCTCTGCTGGCTAACGCCGAGGTAGAGCAAGCCGAGGTATTACAACTGGCAGGTACCGTTGTAATGGTACCCCCACCAAGAGTTTGACCATCATAGGTCGTCAGCTCTGGTGAATTAATTCGTATTCTTTCAATAATATCCCTAGCCAATGCTGTCGCTATGGATCGTTGAGTGGCTTCATAAGAGTTGCGTTTTGCCGTCACCTGCATCGAAACCATGCCAAGTAGACCAACCGCCAATACAAGAACAGCGATTAAGACTTCAATCAGTCCTACACCTGTTTGATGTGAGAGTCTTCTCATCAGTAATAATTCCTCATTCACTCACTTAAGGAGTGCAGTCATCCGTAGTCTTTACCAGTCTTGGGCGGCCAACATTTGACACCACAACTTCCCTTGCTCTCGTCAGGTTGGCTTCTGAATCACACAACACAAAAGTGTCTACCTGAGAAGAAGTGCCATCCTGACGATACACCACCCTATTCGTAAAATTACTTCCCGTACGAAGGGTAAGCCCATGAAGCAGTGCGCCATTAACACTTATGATCGGCTCACCTGCATCCAAGGTGTTATCAGCACTCTCATCGGCATACATCAGCCAGCCTTGTTCCCACCCACCCGATGTAGCACAAGCACTTCCGTTACTACTTCTACAGAGCACGACCGGCTGATTTCTTTTAAGTGCCTCACTTCTTGCAACAATCAATGACGTAAACAGCGTGTCCGTGTTTGTTTGAATACGATTATTTCTGATGGTCTCAATAAATGATGGCCCGGCAAGACTCAACAAGACGGCCACAATCACGATAGTGATCATCAGTTCAATGAGGGTGAAACCCTTCTTCGATGTTTTTGTATCCATGAAACCTCTATAGCAAATCGGTTTAAATGATTCCTCACAAATCGACCATTGGAAAAATAGCCCGACAGCCAACCCTTGACATAAAGCTTTCGGTAAAATTCATGGATGAGCGGTAGTGGACTTTATAAAAAAATGGATAGAAAAGACATTTAACGCAACTCCCTCGGCATAGAAAATCGAATATTTTCAGCCCGACCAGGTATTTCCTGAGGTGCTGCAGCACCCATATTTTGCAAAGCCTCTACCACGTTCCCAACCAACACTTCAGGAGCAGAAGCACCCGCAGTGATTCCAATGATAGCTTTATCTAAAAGCCACTTTTCCTGAATATCTGAGGCACTATCTATTAGATGTGCCTCAGCACCACAGCGCTCGGCCAGCTCCCTGAGTCGGTTGGAGTTGGAGCTGTTAGGTGAACCTACCACCAGAACAAGCCCACACTCCAGTGCGAGCTGTTTTACCGCATCCTGGCGATTTTGGGTGGCATAACAAATATCGTCTTTTTTAGGACCATGTATAGCAGGAAAACGTTGTCGCAACGCATCAATCACCCGAGCCGTATCGTCAATAGACAATGTTGTCTGGGTAACATAAGCCAGGCTTTCCGGGTGCTTAACCTCTAACTGTGCTACATCAGATTCATTCTCGACCAAATAGATGTGACCACCTCTACTGGCATCATACTGCCCCATCGTACCCTCAACCTCTGGGTGCCCCTGATGGCCTATCAGTACACACTCTCGCCCCTCCCTGCTGTAGCGAACAACTTCCATGTGTACTTTGGTCACCAAAGGACAAGTGGCATCAAATACGGTTAACTGTCGGGATTCAGCTTCCGTCCGTACTGCCTGAGAGACACCGTGAGCACTGAAGATAACATTGACGCCATCGGGTATTTCATCGAGCTCATCGACAAACACTGCACCCCTGTCACGTAACGATTCAACCACAAATTTATTGTGAACCACCTCATGCCGCACATATACAGGTGCGCCAAAAATATCCAGCGCCCTGCTAACGATATCAATCGCTCGGTCGACCCCGGCACAAAAGCCTCGAGGATTGGCGAGTTTAATCTCCATCAGTGCGTTACCGCAGGTACCACATCAAGAACTTGCACCTTGAAACTAATCGTATGTCCAGCCAAGGGGTGATTGAAATCAACGGTGACAGAGTCTTCATCAACCTCGACGATAACACCAGGCAGCTCAGCTTGCTTGGCATCAGCAAAAGACAACATCAGGCCAGGTTCAAGGGCCATATCTTCATCAAAGTCTTTACGTGAAAACTGCTGAAGATTACTGGGGTTATGCTGACCGAAACCCTCTTCAGGCAAAATAGAAAATATATCTTCGGCACCAGCCTTCAAGCCGTGTAGCACAGCCTCAAATCCTGGCAAAAAATTACCGTCTCCCACCACAAAACTAGCGGGCTCACCGTCGAAATTAGAGTCTACTGTTGAACCATCTTCAAGAGAGAGGGAGAAGTGTAGGGTTACTTTTGTATCAGGCCCAACAGGCAGTAATACGGCATCAGATAAATCAGTCATGATCACAATCCAGATTTTTTTCCTTGGAAGCCAACAGGCTTTCCAATATTAACAACAACGCCCCCAGAGTAATGGCAGTATCAGCTACGTTAAACGCGGGCCAGTGGTAATGTCGGTAATAAATATCGACAAAGTCCACCACATAACCCAGCAAAATTCGGTCCCAGAGGTTACCAATGGCCCCACCCAACACCAATGACAGAGCCAAGGCCAACAAACTCTGGCGGGTAGACAGCCTCGATAGCCAAACCACAATGACAACAGTAACGACAACGCCTATCAGGGTAAAAAACCATCGCTGCCAACCCCCAGCCTCACTGAGGAAGCTAAATGCAGCTCCCACATTGTGCACCAAGGTCAGATTTAGAAACGGTAAGACCTCAAGCGTTTCACCGTAAGAAAATACGTCGGATATCCAATGCTTGGTCAGCTGATCAACAAAAATTATCAATCCGGCTAACAGATACCAACGCCCTAGCCTCCAGCTCACACTGGCATCCAACATATGTCTGGATTAAGCATATAAACGCTGCTCACCCTTACCAGCAACATTCTCAACACAACGGCCACAGATTTCTGGATACTCTGTATTAGTACCCACATCGTCACAGTGGTGCCAGCAACGATCACATTTAGCATGGGTTGTTTTCACAACACTCACGTGTAGCCCTTCAATTTCGGTGGGGTCAATGTCACTGGCCTCAGTACCACTAGCTTCACCTGCTGGCTTGAGCTTGGCTGCCGAAGTGATCAGAACAAACCTGAGCTCATCACCCAACTTAGCCAGAGCCTCCTGCAACTCGCCATCAACATACAGTATCACCTCGGCTTCCAGTGACTTCTGAATACCAGAACCTTTCTTTCCTTCCAGCACTTTATTCACAGCATTTCTTGCATCGGCAATCAATGCCCAGTCACCCGGTAAAATCGCAGCGGTCTGCGCCGAAGGCAATGCCTGCCATTCCGCGAAGAAAACAGAGGCTTCACGATCGCCTGGAATAAATGACCAAATCTCTTCTGCTGTAAAGCTCAAGATCGGGGCAATCCAACGGGCAAATGAATCAACAATATAGTAGATAGCTGTTTGTGCAGAGCGCCGCGCCAGAGAGTTTTCCTGACAGGTGTACTGTCGATCCTTAATGATATTTAAGTAGAACCCCCCCATATCAGTCACACAGAAATTGTGTAGCTTCTGGTAGATATGATGGAACTGATAGTTCTCGTAAGCGGCAAGGATGTCTTGTTGCATACTCTCAGCACAATCAACCGCCCAACGGTCCAGTGCCAACATATCATCCATCGGCACCAAGTCTTTGGCGGGGTCAAAGCCATTTAAATTCGACAGGAGGAAACGGGCCGTATTGCGAATCCGTCGGTAGGAATCCCCTGTTCGTTTAAGAATTTCATCAGAAACACTCATCTCGCCACTAAAATCTGTGGCAGCCACCCACAAACGGAGCACATCGGCCCCCTGATCATTCACCACTTTCTGCGGCGACATCACATTGCCAATGGATTTGGACATCTTTCGGCCATCGGCATCCACCACAAAGCCATGGGTCAACACTGCCTTGTAGGGCGCATTATCCTTGATAGCTATCGCTGTTTTTAGCGATGACTGAAACCAACCCCGATGCTGATCAGAGCCTTCCAGATACAGATCGGCTGGGTACTGTAATTGCTCACGGGCATCCAGCACCGCGGTGTGGGTAACACCGGAATCAAACCACACATCCAGAGTATCTGTGACTTTGCTGTACTGATCTGCCTCATCACCGAGCAACTCAGCTGCATCCAGCTCATACCAGGCATCTATCCCCTCTTGCTCCACACGGGAGGCCACAGCCTCAATCAATGCCGGGGTATCCGGATGGATTTCCCCCGTCAGCTTGTGGACAAATAATGCAATGGGGACACCCCAAGTGCGTTGGCGAGAGATACACCAATCCGGGCTATTCTCAAGCATTGCTTCGATTCTGGCCTGCCCCCAATCAGGGTGCCAGGACACACCTTTAACCGCTTGCTTCGCTTTTTCCAACAAACCATTGTGGTTCATGCTGATAAACCACTGAGGCGTGGCTCGATAAATCAGCGGCGTCTTGGTTCGCCAACAATGTGCGTAACTGTGAGTAATTTTGTCGCTGGATAACAACCGACCACAGCCTTTCAGCAGCTCAACAACATGCTCATCGACTTTATAAACATGCTCGCCAGCAAACTGCTCCACGTCTTCACGGAATAGACCGTTATCATCGATATAGTTCAGGGTACCAATGTCATATTTGGCCGCTACGACGAAATCATCCACACCATGATCCGGCGCTGTATGCACACAGCCCGTACCCGCTTCCGTGGTCACATGCTCGCCTAAAATGATGGGGACCTGACGATCGTAGAATGGATGCTGTAACAACAAGTTCTCGAACTGGCTACCTTTGGCTCTGCCAACCACCTGAGAGCTATCAACACCCCATCGAGTTAAGACTGACTCCACCAAATCTTCCGCCAGCAGGTATCGGCCCACATGACCGGCAACCTCACACTGCACCAATACATAGTCCAAATCAGCATTGAGACTGACCGCCTGATTGGAAGGCAGCGTCCAAGGTGTTGTGGTCCAAATCACCACAGAAATATCACCCTCACCGGCCACGTCACCCATAGCACTGGCAAAGGCACCTGTATCTGCCACGGAGAAAGCCACATCAATTGAAAATGAGGTTTTATCCTGATATTCCACTTCCGCTTCGGCCAGCGCCGAAGCACCCACCACACTCCAATACACCGGCTTATAACCTTTAACCAAGTGGCCGTTTTCAACCACTTTGCCCAACGCACGAATAATGTTCGCTTCGAAACTGTTGTCCATCGTGAGGTAAGGATTATCCCATTCCCCCATCACACCGAGACGGATAAAGTCCTTCATCTGGCCGTCGACCTGACGTCGAGCATATTCCCGGCATTTCTGCCGGAAAGTTTTATGATCTACTTTGACGCCCGCCTTGCCGATTTTCTTTTCAACCTGATGCTCAATGGGTAAGCCATGGCAATCCCAACCCGGCACATAGGGGGCATCGTAACCACTTAGGCTGCGGGACTTGATCACGATATCCTTCAGCACTTTGTTAACGGAGTGGCCAATGTGAATATTACCGTTGGCATAGGGAGGGCCATCATGGAGGATAAATTTTTCCCGACCACTGCGCTGCTCACGCAGTTGCTCATAGAGCTTGGATTCCTGCCATTTTTTTAACATGCCTGGCTCCCGCTGAGCCAGGTTGGCCTTCATCGGAAATTCCGTAAAAGGTAGATTCAGGGTTGATTTGTAGTCAGTCATTTCTCTTTAGCATCATCTATTTGCTCGGCAAAGTATTTCCGAGCTACTTTAATATCGTTATGAATTTCTTCGACCATCAGGTCTAGCGATGAGAACTTAGCCTCTTCGCGAACTTTGGCTTTAAATTCCACATGAATTCTCTGCCCGTATAGTTCCTCATCAAAATCCAGTAAATGAACCTCTAGCACTGGCTTGACCAGGTCACCCACGGTAGGGCGTACACCCACATTGGCCACACCCGGCAGACGCCGGCCACCCAAAAAGGCTTCCACCACATAGACACCACTAAGTGGTGCACGGTAACGGTTAAGGTGAACATTGGCAGTAGGGATTCCCAGCTGCCGACCTAAACGTTGTCCGTAAACTACCCTGCCAGCAATCCGGTAGGGCCTACCTAAAAGTATCTCGACCAATTCAAAATTAGCATCGTCTAATGCCCGGCGAATACGAGTACTACTGATTCGCTCTCCCTGATACTCCAGGGTACGGGTATCCAGCACATCAAAGCCATGTTCAATACCAGCCTGCTTTAATAACTGGTAATTACCACTGCGATCATGGCCAAAACGAAAGTCGTCACCAACGACCAGACAATGAACATTCAACCCAGCTATCAATACTTGATCAACAAACTCTCTCGCCGACAGGCTGCGAAGTGAGCGATTGAACTGGAGACAAAAAATCTGATCAACGCCTTCTTCAACAAAGGACTCAACTTTTTCCCGCAATCGCATCAATCGAGCAGGTGCCTGCTCACCGGAAAAAAACTCCTGTGGCTGTGGCTCAAAAATCATCACCACCGATGGCAAACCAAGCTCAACAGCCTTCTCGTGCAGCTGCTGTAAAATGGCTCGATGCCCGCGATGAACACCATCAAACGAGCCGATGGTCGCAACACAACCACCGTGTTCTGGCTTCAGATTATGCAAGCCACGAATAAATTGCTTCTTTTCTCCGTTCACTTGCTGCCGACATCAAAAAATAAAGGCGAAAGTATAACCCAGCCAGCTAGATGAAAAACAGGCGAACGCCTGATTTTATCGGTGTTTGAGATGAGATAGACGCAACCCACCCATCAGAAGGAATACGGTATAAATTAGTGCACCCATGAGACAGATGGTGCCCATCCACCCAGCCCGCTGCCACCACGACCAGGGCACCCAATCACCCAGGTTTAGAGTCAACCCATACAACACTAACCCCATCACCAAATTAGCGCACAGCGATATCAGCAGAAACTTACGCCAACCCGCCTCTGGAGTGTATACCTGCCCTTTTCTTAAACCGCGGAATAGCAATCCGGCATTTAATATGGCAGACAATGAAGTTGCTAGCGCCAAGCCCACATGCCCTATACCCCAGTAGAGATGAAGCGGTACTGCAAATGCAATATTTAGCCCCATATTGGTTACCAAGGCAATCACACCTATCCGAACCGGCGTTTTAATATCCTGACGAGCGTAGTACCCCGGAGCCAGCACCTTGATCAACATAAAAGCGACCAATCCAATGGCATAGGCTCGCAGGCTCAGTGTAGCCATCGCTATATCACGAGAAGTCATCACATCACCATAGTAGAACAAGGTCAGTAAGATCGGCTCTGCCAAAACCACCAACGCCACTGCTGCCGGTATGGCAATTAGCAGTATCATCCGTAGCGCCCAATCCATGGTGCTATTGAACTTTTCCAGTGTATCTGCAGCGTGCTGCCGAGATAAACTCGGCAAAATCACTGTTGCAATCGCCACCCCAAAAACGCCCAGAGGCAACTCGGACAAACGATCTGAATAGTAAAGCCAAGAGATGCTGCCCGTGGGTAGAAACGAAGCAATCATGGTATCCAGCAGCAAATTTATTTGACTCACAGACACGCCAAAAATTGCCGGCGCCATCAGCCGCAGAATTCTCACTACACCCTCGTCACGCCAATCCACCACTGGCCGCGGCACACCATGAATCTGTGCAAGAAAGGGCAGCTGGAACAACAACTGCAACACTCCAGCAACTAACACACCCCAAGCCAGTGCGTAGACCGGTTGCTCAAACCATGGGGCTGCGACCACTGCGGCCAGTATCATAGAGACATTCAACAGTACCGGGGTCACTGCCGGCACCGCAAAACGATCGTAGCTGTTTAAAATGGCACCCGCTAACCCGGTGAGAGAAATTAGCATCAGGTAGGGGAAGGTAATTCGTAACATACTGCTAGCTGCAGCAAACTTATCGGGGTAATCCAACCAAAAACCAAATGCAAATAGCCCTGTCACCAGCGGTGAAGCAATGACCACCAATACCGTCAGGGCTATCAGCGCCGAACCCAGCACTCCGGCTACTCGATCAATCAACTCCTTTACGGCGGCTTCGCTTCCCTTTTCCCTGTACTCCGCCAACACTGGAACAAACGCCTGTGAAAAAGCGCCCTCTGCAAACAGTCGACGAAAAAAGTTGGGGATTTTAAATGCCACAAAGAAGGCATCAGCCATCGCATCTGCACCAATGACCCGAGCAAAGACGATATCACGCAGCAGCCCCAGCACCCGTGACAGCATGGTCATACTGCTGACCACGCCACTGGAACGCAGTAATTTCGATGATTTTACCGGTGGGTTCTGTGGCTGGCTGTGTGACTCTGTATCTTGATGCGGCAAACTTAACGTTCTCTGCTATGTTCTTGAATTCACAGGCCAGATCATAGTGATTTTAACCACTGGATGATAGCTGCCAGCATAGCGCTCAAGACCATAATGACCTGATTGACTCTTAACTGAGCGCTCCCAGTACCTGTTTCGCTCAAAACCCCCTACTCCGGTCTTCTTTCCACTTAATGTGTGTTGATAAATGGGGGCAAACACTGTATATTTCCGCGCCTCGAATATCAGACTCATTGTTGAAAGAAAGGAGCACTTAGGTGGCCAATTCACCCCAAGCACGCAAAAGAGCACGGCAGAACGAAAATCGTCGCACGCACAACGCTGGCCTGCGCTCCATGATGCGTACCTATCTCAAAAAGACTTATGCCGCCATTGAATCAGGCGAAGCTGAAGCAGCTCAAGCTGCTTACAATACGGTTGTCCCTATACTCGACCGTATCGCTGACAAAGGTATCATCCATAAGAATAAGGCCGCTCGTCACAAGAGCCGCCTGAATGCTCAGGTTAAGGCACTCTCAGCCAGCTAAGCATTTACTTATTCTTAAGATTAAAAAAACCGGCTCTAGGCCGGTTTTTTTGTGGTGACTCTACTTTGGAGCTAATGCTTTTAAGTTAACGGTCTAAACTATCTACGACCAAGACAAACTAAACCAGCACCAGATTATCACGGTGAATTAACTCCTCATCATCGCAGTAACCCAATATTTCGGCAATCAAGTGGCTGTTCTTGCCAATAATTTGTCGGCTTTCCAAGGCATTATAGTTAGCCAGACCCCGAGCAACATCACGTCCTGATTCATCAACACAGCGCACCAAGTCACCCCGGTGAAAATCACCTACCACTGACTTCACACCCACTGGAAGCAGACTTTTACCCTGCTCTTTAAGTACCCGTACTGCACCGGCATCAAGGGTTAACGAACCGCGCACCTGCAACCTACCCGCCAACCATTGTTTGCGGGCAGCAAGGGGTTCCTGCTCTGCCGTTAACAGTGTGCCAAGTGTTTCACCATCGGCCAGACTCGTCAGCACATTTTCTGCTCGACCACCAACAATCACGGTATTTGCACCGGAACGAGCTGCAAGCCGAGCGGCGGTGAGTTTGGTGATCATGCCACCTCGACCTAAACCACCAGCACTCCCACCAGCCAATGCATCTAACGCAGGATCGCCAGCTTTCCCCTGAGAAACCAATTGTGCACGAGGGTTGCTTCTAGGATCGGCATCAAACAGTCCATCCTGATCGGTAAGAATGACCAGCAGATCAGCATCAATCAGGTTAGCCACCATTGCTGCCAAGGTATCGTTGTCACCAAAGCGAATCTGATCGGTTACCACCGTATCATTCTCATTAATGATCGGCACTACGCCTAACTCAATTAATGTCTGCAGCGTATTTCGGGCATTGAGATAACGCTCCCGATTAGAGAGGTCATCATGATCCAGTAGAACCTGGGCCGTATGACGGTCAAATTGTTGAAACTGAAATTCATAGGCCTGCACCAGGCCCATTTGGCCGACTGCTGCCGCCGCTTGTAATTCATGGATGGATGAAGGCCGTTTACCCCAGCCCAATCGAGACATACCTTCGGCCACCGCCCCGGATGACACCATGACGACTTCAATATTCTGATCAAGTAATGCTGCAACCTGCTCAACCCAGGCAGAGATACCCTCCCGATCCAAGCCTCGACCATCGGCAGTCAGTAGTGCACTACCAATTTTTACCACCCAGCGTTTGGCATTTTTTACGATACTTCTATCACTCATATCGCTCATAACATATTGCTCATAACTATACAGCAGCTCTTACCTTAAGCAGCCCTGACCGTCAGCTCTTCAACCGTTTTAGCGCCAGACTCAAGGGGTATAAATAACTTCTACATCATGATCATCATCTTCGTCATCGAAGTCGTCATCATCCGAATCATCAGTTTTTGGGCGGCGGCGCAATGCCTCAATCCGATCCCGCGCCTCGCGCTGCATTCTGCTTTGCAGCTCTCGCTCATGCTCGGCAACTTCAGGGTCTTCCCGCTCCGCGTCCCAGCACGCCTCCAATCGCTCCATAATATCCCAGCATAACTGTTTGGTTCCCTCTGCTGCCACTGCTGACACCTGATAAACAGGGCCTTCCCACTGTAGCTTTTCGACGACATCTTGACAGCGTTGCTCTCGCTCATCTTCTGGCAGCAGGTCAATTTTATTCAATACCAGCCAACGCTCACGTCCCCACAGGGTCGGACTAAACTTGTCGAGCTCATTCTCAATAATATTCACATTATCCGCAGGGTCAGCACCGTCACTCGGCATCATATCCACCAAGTGAAGCAACAGGCGCGTTCTGGTCAGGTGTTTCAGAAAACGGATACCCAACCCCGCGCCTTCAGCGGCTCCAGCCACCAAACCAGGCACATCAGCAATGACAAAACTGCGGTACTTCTGAGCCTGTACCACACCTAGGTTTGGCACTAGCGTCGTAAATGGATAATCAGCCACTTTTGGGCGTGCAGCGGATACAGCACGTATAAAGGTGGACTTTCCGGCGTTGGGCAACCCTAACAGCCCAACATCTGCCAACACCTTCAACTCCAGCCTCAAATGTCGTAATTCACCTTCTGTACCCGGTGATGTCCTGCGTGGTGCACGGTTGGTACTGGATTTAAAACGGGTATTACCCAAACCATGGAAGCCCCCTTTGGCCACCACCAATCGCTGACCAGCAGCGGTAATATCTCCAAGGACTTCTTCTGTATCCTCATCCATGATGGTGGTTCCAACAGGGACTTTTAGAACCAAGTCGTCTCCACCCCTGCCGGTGCAATTCCTGGAACTGCCAGCTTGGCCACTATCGGCGTTGAAGTTTCGTTGAAACCGGTAGTCCACCAGTGTATTGAGATTTTCATCTCCTTCCAGATAGACACTACCGCCATCTCCGCCATCGCCGCCATCGGGGCCACCCCGTTCAATATATTTTTCACGGCGAAAACTCAGGCAGCCATTACCACCGCGGCCAGCCTGTACATGAATGGGTGTTTCATCAACAAATTTCATCGTGAGAGTATACCGTGCTCTGTAGGTTGTTATCAGCTGTGCTTAAGACATCATTCGAAAAAGCCCACCAGCTATACATAGGAAACACTAAAGCCTATATATAAACCGATAACCTCTAATTCCAGAAACAAAAAAGCCCCGCCAATGCGGGGCTCTTTCTCAAATTGTTAGCCTTACGCAGTGACGATATTCACAAATTTACGGTTCTTCGGTCCTTTGACCGTAAACTGAACCTGGCCATCGGCCTTTGCAAAAATTGTGTGGTCGCGACCAATACCAACGTTTACACCCGCGTGGAAACGAGTACCACGCTGACGAACAATAATATTACCTGCGATGACCTGTTCGCCACCATAGCGTTTAACACCAAGGCGTTTACTTTCGGAATCGCGTCCGTTATTAGTACTACCACCAGCCTTCTTATGAGCCATGCCGTTCTCCTATCTAATCTTAACCAGCACTAATGCTAGTAATTTTAACTTCGGTAAACCACTGGCGGTGGCCCATTTGCTTGCGACTGTGCTTACGACGGTTGAACTTGATGATCTTCACCTTATCAGCACGGCCATGGCTAAGTACTTCTCCAGTAACCTTGCCTCCTTCAACCAGAGGGGTGCCAATTTTAATATTGTCACCGTCTGTTACCATCAGCACTTCATCAAAATCAATGCTTTCACCTGTGGCCACTTCCAGCTTCTCCAAGCGCAGGTATTCACCTTCCTGCACACGGTGCTGCTTGCCACCACTTTTAATTACTGCGTACATAGTTTGCTCCGTATTCGCATATGCCAGTTCTAAGCCCACGAGAACGATTTCTCCAGGCCGGTTTTGCGAGGGCGGGAAGTCTAAGGGAAACCACTCACAACCGCAAGGAAAAATCGCCTAAAATCCAGCAATAATGCGCCTTCCCCTTGACACACCCCCCACCCAACCCTAGGATGCCAACGCGTCCGTTTCAGAGGACATCTTTAATAAAAATTAATGCACGAGGCTCTGGCATGTTGCCGTTTCACCAAGTGGTAAAATCCGAGTTTAATCAGGTTAATGAGCTGATTCTCAGCCAACTACATTCCGATGTAGGGCTAGTGGAGAATATCGGCCAATATATTATCGATGCTGGAGGCAAGCGGTTACGCCCACTACTAGTATTACTCAGTGCTAATAGTTGTGGCTATCAAGGCACTCAACATACCTCTTTAGCCGCCATTATCGAGTTTATCCACACAGCCACCCTGCTTCATGATGATGTGGTCGACACCTCAGACCTACGTCGCGGTCGCGCTACTGCCAATGCCAAGTTTGGTAATGCTCCCAGTGTTTTGGTGGGAGACTTTCTCTATTCCCGCGCGTTTCAGATGCTAGTCGCCATCGGCAACATGGATATCATGCGAATTATCGCTGACACCACCAATATTATTTCTGAAGGCGAAGTTCAACAGCTGATTAATGCTGGGAACCCGGATGTCACAGAAGAAACGTATCTCGAAGTTATTCGTAAAAAAACGGCTCAGTTATTTGATGCCGCCGCCGAAACAGGTGCGGTACTTGCCGGTGCCACTCCAACGCTACAGGCGGCAATGGGCAGATACGGGCATCACCTCGGAATAGCATTCCAACTGGTGGACGACGCACTGGACTACAATGGCAACACCGAAGACCTTGGCAAAAATGTTGGCGATGACCTTGCGGAAGGCAAACCCACACTACCTCTCATCTATGCCATGCAGAATGGCACACGAGACCAAGCAGCGTTCATTCGAAGCGCCATCGAGGAAGGCGGCATTGACCAGATGGATGCCATCCTGGACGCCATCAATACCACTGGCGCTCTGGACTACACTATGTTGTGTGCTAAACAGCATGCTGAACAGGCTCAGCTATGTCTCCACAACCTACCTGACACCCCCGAACGCAAAGCCATGCTAGAGCTGGCGGACTTCGCTATTCAACGCAAGTCATAACACCACAATTATTGTCAACTATTCTCCTAATGGGGCTGTAAACCGCATCTTTTCTGGACTTAACACTCAGATCAGATAAAATTCGCCCCCTTTGATAAAAACCAATAAATTGACAAAAAACCAATAACTCCGGGGAAACCGGAGTAAACAGTAGCTAGCAGAGGCCACTCAATCGATGACCACGTTCATTCCACAATCGCAGAACTCATACACTCGCGAGGAAATTATTGCTTGCAGCCAAGGAAACCTGTTTGGCGAAGGTAATGCCCAGCTACCCAGCGACAATATGCTGATGGTGGATCGAATCACCCACATTCATGCCAGTGAGGGAGAACATGGCAAGGGGGTCATGACCGCTGAGCTAGACATCCGGCCAGACCTCTGGTTCTTCGGTTGTCATTTTGAAGGCGATCCCGTGATGCCGGGATGCCTTGGTCTCGATGCCATGTGGCAGCTCACCGGTTTTTTCCTAGCCTGGAAGGGCAACCCTGGGCGTGGCCGCGCACTGGGTTCCGGAGAAGTGAAATTCTTCGGTCAAGTCCTACCAAAAGCCAAGTTAATCACTTATCGTATTGATGTTAAACGGATTGTCGAACGCAAACTGAAAATGGTGATCGCTGACGGCACCGTCTCTGTAGATGGCCGCGAGATTTACACTGCAAAAGATCTTAGGGTTGGACTGTTCGAGTCAACTGACAACTTTTGATCCATTAGATTACAATTGATCCTATAGATAACACTTTAGGTGACAATGATGACCGGATTTTTTGACCGGCATAGGGGTAGCCAATGAAACGCGTGGTAATTACCGGCATGGGGATTGTTTCCCCCCTAGGTAATGACAAAGAAACCGTCACCGAGTCTTTGAGAGAATGCAAGTCGGGCATTGCCTTCCGGGAAGATTTCAAAGAGATGGGATTGCGCTGCAACGTTGCAGGCAAACTTGATCTCAACCCAGCAGAGCATATCGATCGTAAAGTGCTGCGCTTTATGGGCCCTTCTGCTGCCTATGGCTATATCGCCATGGCTCAAGCCATTGCTGACTCAGGACTGTCCGAAGACCAAGTGTCCAACATACGAACTGGACTCGTTATGGGCTCCGGCGGCGTATCAGGTGAAATGTTTACTGAAACGATTGATGTCATGCGTGAGCGTGGTATCAAACGTGCGGGCCCCTATCGGGTGACCCAGATTATGGCCAGCACCGTCTCCGCCTGTTTGGCTACACCATTCAAGATCAAAGGCACTAACTACTCCATCTCATCAGCCTGCGCGACTAGCGCCCACTGCATTGGCCATGCCATGGAGTTGATCCAGATGGGCAAACAGGATGTGGTATTTGCTGGCGGTGCAGAAGATATGCACTGGTCAATGGCCGGTATGTTTGATGCTATGGGTGCCCTGTCCAGTAAATATAATGATACACCCGAGAAAGCCTCTCGTGCTTACGACACTGATCGCGACGGCTTTGTCCCTGGTGTTGGTGCTGGCTGCCTAGTCGTAGAAGATCTGGAACACGCCATAGCCCGCGGTGCAACTATTTATGCTGAAATCGTTGGTTACGGCGCCACATCAGATGGCTATGACATGGTAGCCCCCTCCGGTGAAGGTGCTGCACGCTGTATGAAGATGGCCATGGAAACGACAGATGGCAGCATTGATTACATCAACACTCATGGCACGAGTACACCCGTGGGTGACTTGGCAGAACTAAAAGCGATTAAAGACGTGTTCGGTGACGATGCACCGCCCATTAGCTCCACCAAATCTCTCTCAGGTCACGGCCTGGGAGCAGCAGGTGTTCAGGAAGCCATCTACAGCCTGCTAATGATGGAAAATGATTTCATCTGTGCGTCAGCAAACCTTGAAACGATTGACCCCGAAGCAGCAGATCTGCCCATCGTGGCTAAACGTATCGATAACGCTAACTTGCAGCGTATTATGTCCAATAGCTTCGGCTTTGGCGGTACTAACGCAACGCTAACTTTTCAGCGTTATGAATAACAGTTCGCAGTTGTTATAAAGTTAAAAGATATAATTAAAGGGAGCCATCAACAGCTCTCTTTTTTTTGCACCATACACAGTGAATAGATAATGCCGACCACTTCAGGCTACAGGGCAACATTTGCGCCAATAATTGCTGTAATCGACTTTTCGATTGTTGTCGGTGCCAGTATTTTGGCCCACGCCATCCGGTTTGGCAGCCCCACAATGGAGACCAAATTTCAAGTTCTCAGTGGTGGCGTAGCCCTATTAGTGGTTTTCTGCCTCACGATCACAGGCGCCTACGACTCATGGCGTGGGCGACGATTGCTGACTTTGTTCAAGCGGTACAGCCTAAGCCTTGGACTAAGCATTGCTTTGCTAACCGCTTTCCTCGTCTTTACCCGAACAGCCATAGAATTTTCCCGCCTCTGGCTCACTTACATGATTCTGTTTATCTGGACTGGCGGTGTTGCCTACCGCAGTTTCCACTACCTCTATTTCAAAAGCCTGCGGCGATCAGGAAAAAATCTACGCAACATTCTTGTTATCACCACAGATGGAAACCTATCAAAAGCAACCTTTAGCCAGAAAGATATAACGCTTACTGGCTATAACATAGCGGCTTACATCAGCGCCCACCAGATAGAGGCAAGTATTCATGCCGCAACGATGATTAATGACCTAAAGAAATATCAGGCTGATGAAGTGTGGCTTAACCTACCTTTGAACATGGGCAGCTTTATCACAGACATTATCTACGAACTTCGCCATGAGACCGTCGATATTCGATTCTTTCCTGACCTTGAAGACCTACAGCTTCTCAACCACAAAGTTTCCAATACTGCTGGACACTACGCCATTGATATCAGCTGCACGCCATTAGATGGTATTAATAGATGGCTAAAACGCCTTGAAGATCTCATTTTAGGGGTGGCTATTGGGCTATTAATCACACCCCTTTGCCTAATGATTGCCTTACTGATGAAGCTGACTGACCCAGGGCCGGTCCTATTCAAACAGCACCGACATGGGCGGGATGGAAAACCATTTAAAGTCTATAAATTCCGCACCATGAAGCTGTATACAGAAGATGAGGACAATGTCACTCAAGCGCAAAAGAATGACTTCAGAGTTACTAAAATTGGCTCGTTTCTCCGCCGTACAAGCCTTGACGAATTACCCCAGTTTTTTAATGTACTACAAGGCCGAATGTCTATTGTCGGCCCACGGCCACATGCCCTTATTCATAACGAGTACTACAAAGACTTGGTGGAGTCTTACATGTGGCGGCACAAGGTTAAGCCTGGCATCACGGGTTTAGCACAGATTCGGGGATATCGAGGCGAAACAAATACACTAGAAAAAATGGAAAAACGAGTTGAGTGTGATCTTGAATACATCAACAACTGGTCCCTTTGGCTGGATATCAAGATCATTTTATTAACTACTCTTAAAGGTTTCATTAATAAAAATGCGTATTAGAAGTATTACCCTCTCCTACATAATCACTTATCAATAGTACCAATTATTCTCAAACAAACTCAAAAAACACACCCGTTCAAACAAGAAACGTTTAAGTTTCACCTAGAAGTCATTCCCCAAAAAACAGTATCCTTGCAGCTAGTAATGTAACAATCACCATCTTGGGAGATACCATGAAACTCTACGACTACCCCGGAGTACCTAATCCACGTCGCTTAAATATCTTTATGGCTGAAAAAGGGGTAGACCTCCCTCGAACCCAGATTGATCTATTAAAGGGAGAACAGCTGGAACCGACCTTTCGAGCTAAAAGCCCCAATTGTGATGTACCCACACTAGAATTAGATGATGGCACCTGCATCTCACAAGCCAATGCTATTTGCCGCTACCTAGAAGCCATCTACCCTGAGCCCCCCTTATACGGCACAACCCCTGAAGAAATTGGTGCCATTGAGATGTGGAATCACATTTGCTTCACTAATGGATTTCAAGCAGTCGCCGATTTGTTTCGCAATGGTCCAGACTGGTTCGAAGGGCGCGCATTAATTGGTCCACACAATTATGACAAAATCCCTGAACTCGTTGACCGTGGTCGCCAACGAGTCATGAATTTTTATAGTGATATAGACCGTCACTTGGCTGATCATGATTATTTTGCAGGAAACCAGTTTTCAGTGGCAGACATTACTGCGCTAGTAACTGTTGATTTCGCCCAGTGGGCCAAAGTTAAGATTCCAGACACTCATAAGAACTTGAAACGCTGGCACGCCCTAGTGTCGGAGCGGCCCAGCGTAAAGTCAAACAGCTAAGAATCTAGACTTCATGTTATTGTTTACTGAACGGCATACACCCACAACACGCCACACTGACAGAAGAGTGATAGTTTCTCCCCACCCAATTTCCTCCCATGACAGTCTTGGCATTCCAAGGTAAACTTGCGTCCTTAATTAAGTAAATTTAAAGTTGGGGCAAAGTATGGCTCGGGGTATTAACAAGGTTATTTTGGTCGGCAATCTGGGAAAAGACCCAGAAGCTAAATTCATGCCTAATGGTAATGCAGTAACAAACATCACTGTAGCGACCAGTGAAAGCTGGAAGGATAAGCAGACTGGCCAACAACAGGAACGTACCGAATGGCACCGGGTGGTTTTTTTCAATCGACTGGCTGAAATAGCCAGCGAGTACCTGAAGAAAGGTTCAAAAGTGTATGTGGAAGGCTCACTTCGCACTCGTAAGTGGCAAGGCCAAGACGGACAGGACCGCTATACTACAGAGATCGTTGCCAGCGAAATGCAAATGCTGGACAGTCGCGGTGGTTCTACAGGTTATGACAACCCAGCACCCGCGCAGCAGAATGCTCCTCAGGCACAGGGATCTCAACAACAACCGAACCAACAACCAAGCTCAACCACATCAGTGCCAGACGCTGGTTTTGACAGCTTTGATGATGACATCCCCTTTTAAGGCGTTTTAGCGTTTAGTGTTAATACCGCTGTTGAGAGTATTTTTGAAGCCCGCATAATTGCGGGCTTTTTTGTGTGAAGATGTGTAGACCAAGACTCTAGAACAGCACCCTAGAAAGCCCGCCCCAAAACTTTCTGCATGGTTTCGCGACAAAACTCATCGTTATCCACCTTGAAATAGGCCAGCTGCTGCCCAGGAATCACCACTACATCACAGACACCAGGAACCGGCCCGACAAAATCATCCGCGACAATTACTTCGCTGGGCAGAAGCTGCACCACCAAACTCTTCAAATGGCGAGGTTTTTTCATGGTTACTGCAGCGATAATCCAAACAGCTATCAGCAGAGACGCAACCCAAAAAACTGGAGCATAGCCATAATGGTGGACCACATAGCCGCCTACAACACCACCAAGGAAAGCCCCAAGAAATTGACTGGTGGAGTAAACTCCCATCGCAGTCCCCTTACCGCCCGCTGGAGCAATTTTGCTGACCAGTGATGGTAATGTCGCCTCCAATAGATTGAAGGCCATAAAGAACACAAACAATCCAAATACAAACCAGATACGGCTTTCTATGTTCCCGCCGAGTACGACCTCCCCTAAAGCAAGCAAGACCACCGCACCCACAAATACAGGCTTTATTTTTCGTTTAGCTTCGGCAATGAGAATAAAGGGAAGCATACAAAGAAATGAAAGACCCATGGCTCCCAAGTAAATCATCCAATGCTGATCACGGCTGTAGGATAACGACTGTTCCAGAATTACCGGTACAGCAACCCAACTCGCCATCTGAGCAAAGTGCAATATTCCAATGCCTAGATTGAGGCGTAATAGCTCACCATCTCGTAATAGTTTGCCAAACATCGCGGGTACAGCTTGAGCTTCAGCGTTTCGTATAGATATTTCCGGCGTAGGAATGACCAACAACAAGACCATAATGCCGACTACCGCCAAGCACGCAGTCAACCAAAACAGTCCTGAAAGCCCCCACCAATTAGCCAATACTGGCCCAAATACCATAGATACCGCAAAAGCCACGCCAATGCTACCACCCACAGTCGCCATTGCCTTAGTACGATTTTGCTCAGTGGTAAGATCAGATAGCAGTGCCATAATTGTACTGGCTACTGCACCAGTACCCTGCAAGGCACGCCCAGTAATCAACCCCCACATAGAATCCGACATAGCAGCTACGATGCTACCGACTAGAAAAAGTAACATTCCTCCAACAATTACAGGCTTTCGACCAATTCTGTCCGATAAAAAACCTAGAGGGATCTGGAGTAGCCCCTGCGTCAAGCCATAAACACCTAACGCAAGACCAACTAAAAGTGCCGTACTGCCCGAATAGTTCTCAGCGTAAAGCGCCAAAACTGGCAGCAGCATGAACAATCCCAGCATACGAAAGGCATAGAGGGAGGCTAGGCCAAACAAGCTTTTACGTTCTAGTGAATTCATTCTATTGATATCATCAATAATTCTGAGAGAATTTAAAAAGCGCCATTATAAATGGCAAGAGATGGATTGCACTAATATCTAACATTCTTTACTTTCGATTGAAAAACACCTCTGAAATAAAATAAGGCAATATTCTCATATCATCCAAAATATAACGCCGCCAAAGCCTTCTGGGTTCTAAGGTAAGCCGCCACAGCCATTCAAAGCCGATGTTCTGAACCCATTTGGGA
Organism: uncultured Cellvibrionales bacterium; assembly: GCA_913062605.1. Classification (GTDB taxonomy): domain Bacteria; phylum Pseudomonadota; class Gammaproteobacteria; order Pseudomonadales; family Porticoccaceae; genus Porticoccus. The sequence goes on along the minus strand of CAJXWQ010000018.1, from coordinate 4,424 downwards.
GCTCTACAATACTTGCCAGCATACAAATCAAAGGCCGCCCCAACGCCAACTAAAACTCCTCGATCTAGAAAAGAAATATAATCATGCATCCAAATTTCTTGCTTAGGTGCTCCCAATGCCAAAAACACAATGTCAGCAGATGATGAATTTATCTGCTCAGTGATCAACTGATTAACTTCCGCGTTATTCTCAAAACCCACTGGCGGAGAAAAACTTCCAACTATATCTATCCCTTGAAAATCATCTTCCAATTTATTAATCGTTTTCTTCAGAACACTTTCTTCTGCACCCAATAAATAAATTTTTATCTTGTCTCTAACAGAAAGCTCACAAATTTTTTCAAATAAGTCCACCCCACAAACACGTTCTGGGAATTTTTCACTGCAAAGCCATCGGCTCATCCACACCAATGGCATACCATCAACAAAATGATATTGGCACGAATTGAATACCGCCCTAATAAGAGAATCTTTTTTCGCTCGAACTACATGGTCAACATTAGGGGTCACCACTGAACGCTTTAAACCACGCTGAGCATCAGAAATTAATGCTTCAGCGGCCTCATTCAACGTCATTGGATTAAATATAAGGCCAAGCAGCAGCTCTTCCTTCATTTTTCTGCCAACAGTTTTTTATACACTGACAATGTTTCCACCCCACATTTCTGCCAGGAAAACTGTGATGCTCGCTCCAGCCCTCTACCTATCATCTTTTCTCTAACCACATCACTTTTAAGCACTTCTGTCATACCAATCGATATAGCGGAAATATCATTTACTGGCACATACAAACCTCCGTCAGCTACAACTTCTTTTAAGCAGGGAATATCAGAAGCCAACAACGGCACACCCGATGCCATCGCCTCCAAAGCAGGCAACCCAAACCCTTCATAGACAGGAATAAAAATGACAGCCCTTGCGCCAGAATAAAGATAAGGGAGCGCCTCTTCTGCCACATATCCCAACAGAATGACCGTCCCTTTTTCTTTCAACACTTTTATTTCACTGAGCAAATTGTGGTTCATCCACCCGTCACATCCAACGAGTACTAGTGGGTAGCTTCTTCTCAACTCACCAGGTAATGCACAGAAGGCCTTTAGAACATTACCGAGATTTTTTCTAGGCTCCAGCGTAGCCACTGATAGCAGGTACTTACCATGCTCCAGCCCATACTCTCTCAAAAAAGTACTAGTTTCAGCCTCAGACCTAGGTTTGTATTCTTCATCCACCCCCAAATATATGGGTGTAATTTTTTCTTCAGCAACACCGAATTCGGCAATCAGCTCCTTCTTTATATGCTCCGTGCAAGTTATCAGGTGATCTGCATTCCTTAGCGTTTCGGGCAAATTCTTTCTGAAAAAACGAACTCTCGATTTAGGTTGGAACTCTGGATAGTGAATAAACGAAAGATCATGAATTGTTGTTACTTTAAACCCATCAAATGGCTTAAGAATAAAATTTGTTTCATGGTAAATTTTATTAACCTTAACTCCAACCTGCTTCTCCGTCGCTTTTCTTACGCTCGATTTAAAAAAGAACCCGACTAGTTTTTGGTGCAGTGATTTCAAACCCGGTAAATTTCTGGCTACTTTTCTAAGTAAACCAGTACTAGCCGGGGCTTGTAATTCTAGGTTATTACCCTTTCCCTCTTCAGAGAATTCCTGCCAAGACAGCCCCCTAAAGCAATAAATTTTTCTAACAACCTCAAGATTATTTAGTTCACGTAATAAGCGCTCAGTGTATCTCCCTATTCCCCCACTACGCCTAGCAGTTGTCTCGGCATCTATAAAAACTTCCACAACTTTCTCCAAAAATAATCCTTAGCCTCGCAGCAACAAGGTAACTGACCGAGCTATTGCGACAGCAGTGTACAGAAAACATTAGAGAAGCTTAAAACTTAGATCGCGACCTTCAAAATAATCCACTGAAAGCCAAGAAGTCTCTAATCTAATGGTTTCAAACCAACTAAAATATTCTTGCAAAATAGTGAGCTGCAATTTGTATGTTCCAGAACAATCTGGCATCTTGATACGCATTTTTAGTTTTGCTTTCTCACCCGGGCCAATCCCTTCATCAGGCAATTCCGTCCTTATCCCGTCAAAGATAACACTGCCCCCCTCTTGGTCAAACCAGTGATAACACAGCTTCACAGGCGCTATATCGCCTCCCCACCAATATTTTGAGTTATTCTCAACAGCCACTACCAGATCGTATAATCCGTCACTCTTCAGATTAAACCCTGCTCCTAGATCTACATTTACTCTACCTTGTGCTGCCTTTACAACACTTGCTTCTGCCGGCCATACTGGAAGCTCCGGTGGTAACTTCTGCCCCGGTAAAACCTGTTCAACCAACAACCTAGCCAGTGACGCTGCCGCTTGACCAGATAACGCTTGAGATGTACTGGGATTCGGTTCTCCCATGCTAAGATCAATTCTGAACTCTCGAGAAACGCCCCTGACATCTTCTTCTGTTGCACGTTGAATAACTTCTATTTGCAGCTTACTCAGCCGATAACGTCGTCCCTTGATTCTCTCTAAAATCGGGCTAAATATTTTATCAAAATCTCCGCCCACAGGTCCAGATACAGGCTTCAGCAAACGTGCAATAGCACTTCCAATCAGAATGGCTTCTTCAGAAAGGGATTCGTTAGCCTTGCGAACAGTAATATCCATATTATCTATTAACGTCTTCGTCATCCCTATTAGCGTAGAAAAATCCTGTAAAACGTCTCCCCCCAGAAAATCAGCACGAGAAAACTTTCGTAGAGAAAGAGCCGATCGCCCAAACACTTTTTTCAAAATTTTCAATCGAGGCATGTATATTGTTATCGGAGGGTGTACACCCCAAGCAGGCGATCCGTATCGAACACGTTCACTCATTCCGCTTGCTGCATACGACAAATGTGGTCGCATGTAGTAAATCACGCTGACACTTTCTGACCACTCTAATAAGAAATTTCTCAGGTTGTACATCTCTTCTTGAGACAACCCTAAAAACCCCTCATAAGACAGAATCAGCGTGTGGTAGTTTCCCGATCGTAAATCACTGGTTAAGTCATCAAGATATTCACACGCCAGCACTTTGACACTGTCTTTATCATACTGGCTTGTATTCACCCGGTAATGATCCAATAGCATTGGGCTCTGACTAAAGAAGCCTGCTAAATGATGGTGGCTGGTATTTTTCGCATAGTAGTAACCTGCTTCAGCCAGCCTGGCTCTATTAGTATCAAAAACATGTTGAATGGTAGTTGAGCCAGTCTTGTCTCCACCGACATGCAGATAAATATTTTTAAGTTTTTTCAAAATACTGTCACTTTCTAAATACAATCACTCGGGAAACAAACGCTCACGGTCAGGAAAAAAGTTTGCACATGTGCGCGCATTTGATTGCCCAAATTTTTGGGCGATAAGCACTTTCTGCTCTGAATTGAGCTGTAGCCCTTCTCCTTTTGTCAACAATGCAACGGTATGAACCAGCAACGCTCTAAATCCCTCCACAACCGTATAGCCACGTACTCTTTCAGGAAAGAGATAATTCAACCGGCGCAACCATTCACAGCCCTTTCTGCTCAATGCTTGGTTTTTATGTTTTCGGAGGGGGCTCAGGTGTTCACAGATTTCGTCAGGTAATTGCCGGGCAAAATCAGATAGCAGTGTTCCCCCATTAAAAAAGGACTTATCAAACAGGCGGACGTTCAAATTATCATGACCAAAGACTTCCCCCCACAGTTCAAACATTGAATCATACAGATCACGTCGGTTCTTTTTACAAAGATATGCAGCAAAAAAATTACCAAATTTAACCTTACCCCCGCTTTTTATTCGGGTCGAGTACTGTGAACAAACCATGCCAGTCTGCTCCCTGATATAGCAAACTATTTTCACTTGAGAAGCATACTCCGACAACAACGACTTTAACCTCTCAATCTCCTCCAAGTCGTGCAGCCTCGAACTTAAATGCTCGCTGGAAATAATAACCGTATGAATGTGTCCGGTTGCAGCACCCATTTGCCGATGAAAGTCAGATAGAAAATTCTTGTCGAACTCAGCCCGCTGAGAAGATGTTTTCACTCGCTTTCGCCTCAGATAGTCATCCACACGCCCCCTATTTATACAGAAGGTTGAAATACCTCTGTAATCGGCCCTGCCAGGGTTATGCAGGTACAAAAAACCCAACTCAGTGAGGGCAAACTTATTCATATGTATAAATTTTTGTATCGAACTGCTGCCGGTTTTTTCCGTTCCAATATGTACAATAAACTTCATCACTTTCTGCCTGTAAGTATTGGCCATCTTTGCCCAAAGTACATCAACGACCCCTAGCGAAAACGCGATCAAACGCCCAACATTTTAGACTTCGCCAGCCAGAACGGGCATAGCCCAGTCGAAATTCAGGCTGCCTCCTAGCAATGATTTTGCG
>CAJXWQ010000017.1 GCA_913062605.1 uncultured Cellvibrionales bacterium | reverse complement strand
GACCAGAAAATATATAGCCCTAGAGCATACTAAGCTACCCAATCATGTGCTGATTCCTGGGCTGATCAATGCCCACGGCCACGCGGCCATGACGCTTCTACGCGGCTATGCAGATGACCAACCACTGAAAAACTGGCTGGAAAAGCATATATGGCCTGCCGAAAGACAATGGGTAGGTGAAGATTTTGTCCGTGATGGCACTGAGCTCGCCATTGCGGAGATGATTCGCAGCGGTACCAGCTGTTTCTCAGATATGTATTTCTTCCCGGATTGTGCAGCGGAAGCTGCCAGCCATAGCGGGATTCGCAGCCAGATCACTTTCCCTGTTTTTGACTTCCCTTCAGCCTGGGGCCGTGGTCCTGAAGACTATATTCATAAAGGCCTCCAGCTACGCGATGACTACAAGGATCGACCACTTACTCGTATTGCTTTTGGCCCTCATTCCCCCTACACCCTCTCGAATGGACCATTAGAAAAAATAGCTACCTACGCAGAAGAACTTGATAGCCACGTACAAATCCACCTCCATGAAACTGCAACAGAAGTTGCAAACAGCCTAAAAGAGCACGGGATGAGACCCATACAACGACTGGTAGAACTAGGCCTACTATCCCCACTGACCCAATGTGTTCATATGACTCAACTCGATGAGCAAGACATTAACACCCTGGTGGAATATAACGCCCATGTGATTCACTGCCCCGAGTCCAACTTGAAGCTGGCTAGTGGGTTTTGCCCGGTGACAACATTACTGGATAGCGGCATCAATGTAGCCTTAGGCACTGATGGTGCCGCCAGCAACAATAACTTGGATATGTTTGGTGAGATGTCCACGGCAGCGCTTGTAGCCAAAGCCGTATCAGGGGATGCCGGTGCAATCGACGCCCATACTGCCCTGCAAATGGCCACCATCAATGGCGCCAAAGCGATGGGCTGGGATGACCAGATTGGCAGTATCGAAGCCGGCAAGTGCGCCGACTTGGCAGCTGTAACACTTGGCACAATTGAGTCAGAACCACTGTATAATCCTGCTTCCCAGTTGGTTTACACCAATACTGGCAGCCGTGTTAGCCACCTGTGGGTCAATGGTGCAGCGCTCATGATAGAGCGGCAATTACAAACCTTAAATGAACAGGAAGTACTCACCAAGGTAAAACAGTGGCAACGAAAAATAGCCAATAATTGCTAGTCATAACATGACTGATAGAGGCATCAGAAAACCCTCTTTCTGAATAACAGTGCTAATCTGGAAAATCAAACATCCAAGTAACTAATACCGGAATTTATTGATGTCTGAACTCAACCACTCACCACAAAACATTGACCGCGCCGAAATTGCCAAGTTTGAAGCCTTGGCCAGCCGCTGGTGGGATCAGGAAAGTGAATTCAAACCACTGCATGACATAAACCCACTGAGGGCAAACTGGATAGACGAGCACTCCCCCGTCGTCGAATGCAAACTACTCGATGTTGGTTGTGGTGGCGGTATCCTGGCAGAATCCATGGCACACAGAGGCGCTGATGTTACCGGCATTGATATGGGTGAAGCACCTCTGGCTGTCGCCCAGCTTCACAGCTTGGAATCAGGCGTATCCGTCAATTATCAACAGTGCACTGCAGAAGAGATGGCAGAACAACACCCTGGTGAGTTCGATATCGTGACCTGCCTGGAAATGCTGGAACATGTACCAGATCCTCGCTCTGTTATTGATGCCTGCGCAAAACTGGTTAAGCCTGGTGGACACCTATACTTTTCTACGATCAATCGCAACCCAAAGGCCTATCTCTTTGCTGTTATCGGGGCCGAATACCTCCTGAAAATGCTACCCAAAGGCACCCATGATTACAGTAAATTTATTCGCCCATCTGAACTCTGTAATTGGGTTAGGGAATGTGGCCTTGAGCTACAAACAATGACAGGTATGACCTACAACCTTCTGACCAAACATTACCGTCTTGATGACCAAGATGTAGATGTAAACTACTTGGTCTACGCTCGCAAACCAGATTGATGCCAACTCTAACATCGCACCCTATGAAACATCCCATAAGACGAACGCCTACACGATTTCAAGCTGTCTTATTTGACCTTGATGGAACCCTGCTCGATACCGCCCCTGACTTCTTGACAGCCACCAACCGGCTGCTTGCACAAAAAGGGATGCCACTACTACCAGCAGAAAGTATCCGCCGACTGGTCACTCACGGCTCTGTTGGTATTATCAAAAAGGTTTTTGAATTGGATGAACAGCACCCAAGTTTTGAGCCTATTCGTCAAGAGCTACTGGCTCTATACATGGATAACCTGGCTGACCAAACACATCCTTTTAAGGGGATCACCGAACTGCTCTCGGCGCTTGGACAGCGACAAATCCCCTGGGGAATTGTTACCAACAAGCCTGAGAGTTACACCCTAGCAATCCTACAGCAGTTACCGCTTTCTCCCGCACCTGCCACCATTATCTGCCCAGATCATGTCACCAGGACTAAGCCCGACCCCGAATCAGTTATGCTAGCCTGCGATCAACTGGGGATAAGCCCTGATAAAACCGTATATATCGGCGATCACCAGCGTGACATTGAAGCGGGGCTGCGAGCTGGAACAACCACCATTGCTGCGGCCTATGGATACATTGACAAAAACGAAGATCCGACACTATGGGGTGCACACTATACCGTCAACTGTGCCACCCAACTGCTAGAACTAATACTTTGAGGAAAACCAACAATCATGGATTCACAGAATTATAGCGCCCCACAAGACCTGCTCACTGGAAAAGTTATTGCTGTGACTGGAGCCAGTGATGGCATAGGCGCCGTCGCCGCCAAAACCTTTGCCTCTTTTGGTGCAACCGTCATCCTAATGGGCCGCACTGTGCCCAAGCTGGAGAAAGTATACGATGACATCGAGTCTGCTGGATGGCCACAACCCGCAATCTACCCTATATGCCTGGAGGGGGCGTCAGAAAAAGATTACGAAGACATGTACGACCGCCTTGAAGAAACCTTTGGCAAGCTCGACGGCCTATTACACAATGCTGGCGAACTCGGCCAGCGTACGCCTATAGCCAACTATAAATTGAGCACTTGGCAAAAGGTGTTGCAGGTTAACGTGACGGCAGAGTTCATGATGACAAAGGCGCTACTGCCATTATTGGAAAAATCTGACAGTGCTTCCATCATCTTTACTACATCAGGTGTTGGCAGGGTCGGCAAACCATTCTGGGGCGCTTATGCCATTTCAAAGTTTGCCACTGAAGGGATGTCACAGGTACTTGCCAATGAACTAGAAGGTATTAGCAATATCCGGGTTAACTGTATCAACCCGGGTGCTACACGAACCCGCATGCGCGCTACGGCCTTTCCCGCAGAAGACCCCTCTACCATCAAAATTCCTGAAGACATCATGCCGCTCTATTTATACCTCATGGGCAACGACAGTGAAGGTATTACGGGGCAATCCATGGATGCACAATGAAGGATGCGCAATAAACCACATAGACAAAAAGGGGCTTTATTTCTCTTAGGCCCTTTTTATTTGGAATTATTTTTATTATTTAGACCTCGGCCCTTTAGAACGGAGTCGTTTTAACTGCCTATCCCTACGCACTTTATCATCGGGCAAGAGTCGTTTTTGTTTTTTAGCCACCCTCATATCTACTGTTACCAATAGGTCATTGAGTGCTTTTTCATCAAGCTCCACCCACTGCCCACGACGGGTATAAGAGGGCATAAAAATAGGCCCAAACCTCACACGCTTAAGACGATTAACTTCGACATTCTGGGATTCCCACAATCGCCTGACTTCGCGGTTTCGACCCTCCATCAGTGCCACGGTATACCAACCGTTAGTACCGACTCTCTCACCAGGCACAACATCACTAAACTTTGCCATGCCATCTTCGAGCAGAACACCTTCGCGAAGCCGCTTCAACATATCATCATCAACAGCACCGTGTACCCGAACCAGATACTCACGATCTATTCTGGAAGACGGATGCATTAATTTATTGGCCAGCTCACCGTTGTTAGTGAAAAGAAGCAACCCAGTCGTGTTGATATCCAAACGACCCACGGCAATCCACCGCTCGCCTTTCAAGCGAGGCAAGTGTTCAAATACTGTTTTTCGCCCTTCAGGATCAGAACGAGTACAAACTTCGCCTTCGGGCTTGTTGTACAGCAACACACGGATTCGCTGGTCTTTGGCAGGAAGCTTAGCGCGCTTACCATCTACAGAAACGGCATCATCCAGTGATATTCGATCACCGAGTTTTGCCACCTTACCATTAACAGTAACACGACCATCAGCAATCCACTTTTCAAGCTCACGGCGTGAACCATAACCAGCGGCAGCCAGTACTTTTTGTAATTTTTCAGACATCGGAGTTACTGGGTCTCTTGATGGTTTTCAGTCGTTTGAAGGTTGCTATCTACATCAGAGTCAGCCGTATCAGAATCGATACTATCCTCAACGGAAACTAACTCCTCATGCACATCGGTTTCTGATAACTCGCCTAGGGCGTCAGATGTTGCTTGGGGTTGTTCCTCTGCCATTTTTTGCGCGAGTTCCAATGCAAGTTCTGGGTTAATTTCTTCAATATCCTTGATGTCATTGAGTGTTGGCAGCTCTTCAAGATTTTTAAGGCTGAAATAGTCAAGAAACTGTCGAGTCGTGGCATAAAGTGCTGGCCGACCCGGGACATCCCGGTGCCCAACGACACGCACCCACTCTCTCTCAAGCAGCGTTTTAATAATTTCAGAACTAACCGACACACCCCGAATCTCTTCAATATCGCCACGGGTAATTGGCTGACGGTAAGCAATTAGCGCTAATGTTTCCAAAAGTGCACGGGAATACTTTTTTGGCTTTTCTTCCCATAAACGATTCACCCACTCTGACAGCTCCTCACGCACTTGAAAGCGGTAACCACTACCCGTCCGCTTGAGCTCAAATCCACGGCCAGAGCAATTTCCCTCGATTTCTTCAAGTGCGGCTAATATCTGATCTCGAGGTGGGACCTGAAATTCATCAAACAGCTTTTCCAGATGCCCAATATCCAGAGAACGCCCCGCTGCCAGCAGAGCACCTTCTATAATTTTTCTCAGTTGATCACTTTCCATTTTTATTTGCTATCTAGTCTCTGTGTTCACATCACGACGAACGCGCTTTAACATGGATTGCCCCATAAGCTTCATTCTGAACAATTTCTACGAGTGACTCTTTGATTAATTCCATGATAGCCAAAAAGGTCACTACCACGCCGATTTTTCCTTCGCTCAGCCGGAACAAGCAAACAAAAGGTACGAACTGCTTCCCTGACAACGTGTCCAGCACCTGTGACATTCGCTCTCTTGTAGAAAGGCGCTCTAACTGTATCTGGTGGCTCTCAAACATTTCGGCTCTCAGGAGCACTTCTGATAATGCCAGCAGGACTTCTTGCATTTCCACATCTGGCTGAGGGCGTTCCTTGCTACGATCCGGCTCTTTTGCTGTAGCCACAAAAACATCCCGACCCAGACGTGGCAAACCATCAATATCTTCAGCAGCTTTCTTAAAGCGCTCATACTCCTGTAGGCGACGAATTAATTCAGCCCGAGGATCGTCCTCATCCTCTTCCACTGCTTGCCGGGGAAGTAACATCCGAGATTTAATTTCAGCTAACATTGCTGCCATCAACAGATACTCTGCAGCCAATTCAAACTGCATGGCTTTCATCATATCGATATAACCCATGTACTGACGGGTGATTTCAGCAACGTTGATTTCCAGAATATCCAGATTCTGGCGCTTGATCATATAGAGCAGCAAGTCCAAGGGCCCTTCAAAAGCCTCTAGGAAGACCTCTAGTGCTTCAGGTGGAATATACAGGTCTTTGGGTAGCGCCGTGATTTCTTTCCCCAAAACCACAGCAAATGGCATCTCCTCCTGCAGAGGGTGAGAAGCAGTACCTGTCGTTGTTATTGGGCTAGCCTGTTCAGACCCGCTGGGGATAGCTTCCGTAGACATGGGTGATGTATCAGCAACTTAATAAAGAGCACCATTATACTGTGATTCATTAAGACAACCAGTGTGTGCCCCTTAGACAATCAGTAAGAATATTATGGCGGTAAGACTGGACTTAAGCCTTGATAAGCTAAAATCAATGAGTAGAGATGATGCTTGTTACATGCTTAATGAGTGCTTAACTCTGAAAATCATCAAACTGTCCCATACCTTGTCGAGTAACTTCAGGTGCTTCACCGGTGAGGTCTACCACCGTAGTTGGTTCAAGACCGCAGTAGCCTCCTTCAACAACCAAGTCCACGTGATGCTCTAACAAATCTCGAATATCATAAGGATCAGTCAGAGGGTATTCATCACCCGGCATAATCAAGGTGACACTCATAATGGGTTCACCCAACTCCTCCAGCAAGGCCAGTGCAATCGCATTCTCTGGCACCCGCAAACCAATGGTTTTTCGCTTGGCATGCATTAGTCTGCGAGGGACCTCAGAGGTTGCCTCCAAAATAAAGGTATAGGGTCCCGGCGTATGCGCCTTTAGTGAACGGTACATTTGATTGTCCACCTTGGCATAAACAGACAGTTCCGATAGATCACGACACATCAGTGTAAAATTGTGGTTTTTATCCAATTGCCTAATCTGACGAATTTTATCCAGTGCCTTTTTATCACCAATATGACACCCAAGAGCATAAGCCGAATCCGTTGGGTAAACGATGATTCCACCTTTGCGAATAATTTCAACCGCCTGACGAACAAGTCTTGCCTGTGGGTTTTCAGGGTGTATAGAGAAAAACTGACTCATGATGCAACTACGCTGAGGGTAAAAACTGATTATCTCACACAAGGCAGTAAAGGTAGGAGAAAAACTCAAGGCTTTAGGTCACAGAACCCATGACAGAAGCAAAGGTAGACTTAGATAATAACTTCCTGTTTAAAGAACTTCTCTTCAAAATCTGCAACCGGTATTGGTTTACTAAAATAGTAGCCTTGGCAAGTATCGCAACCTAACTTTTGGAGGAGACGATATTGGTATTCAGTCTCAACCCCCTCAGCCACGGTGCCAAGCCCCATACTGGTAGCCAATGCAACAATACCGGTGACAATCGCCCTATCACTTTCATCTTCTTCTAAATCTCGGATAAACATTCTGTCAATTTTCAACACATCAACAGGTAGCCGTTTCAAGTAATTAAGTGAAGAAAAACCGCTACCAAAATCATCAATCGCCAGAGTCAGCCCCATCTCCCTCATAGCGTTCAATTCCCCTTCAAGCTCTTCCGGATTTTCCATCAAGGTACTTTCAGTAATTTCCAGCTCCAACCTATTGGGGTTAACGTCATACTGCTCTAGTATTCTGCTCAGTTTGTCATTAAAACCCTCTGCTTGAATATCCTTACTGGACATATTCACGGCAACCTTGAGCAACTCTTTTCCACTATTACTCCAAGCCTGTATTTGCCGACAGGCCTCTTCCAACACCCAGTCACTAACTTGGTTAATAAGCCCAGACTCTTCAGCCAAGGGGATAAATGTATCGGGCATCACCAATCCGTGTCTCGGATGATTCCAACGGATCAATGCTTCCGCACCCACTACTTCACCTGTAGCCAAATCAATCTGAGGCTGGTAATACAGCACTAACTCATTAGCACCAATCGCCATGCGTAACTCTCTATCCAGCTCCATACGCCGAGCAATTTCATCTTCCATTCCCTGCACATAGAAACAATAGCCATTTCTCTGTTCTTTGGCGCGAAACATGGCTGAATCTGCATGCTTTATCAGAGTGCCGATATCCGCCCCATCATTAGGGAACATGGATATCCCTATACTGGTAGTAACAAACATTTCTTGCTGAAGGAACACAAATGGCTGGCTCAGGGCATCACAGATTTTAGCTGCAATTTTAGACACAATTTCTTGGTCCGTGACGCCTTCAAGCACTACTGTAAATTCATCTCCACCCAAACGGGCGATAAAGTCTTGATTCCGGACACATCGGCGAATCCGGTCGGATACTGCTTTAAGCAGCAGGTCACCCGCATCATGCCCAAGGGTATCATTGATTAATTTAAACCTATCTAAATCAAGAAATAGTATCGCTACTTTTTTCTCTTCCAGCTGGGCGCGATTCACCATTACCCGAAGCTGCTGCATCAGGTTCGTCCGGTTAGGAAGCCCTGTCAACTGATCGTGGTAAGCGAGCTGCTTCACATGTTTCTCTACCTTGTTTGCCTGAATGAGACGAGACACACGCTGCTTCAGCACGGCAAAGTGAATGGGCTTGGGAATAAAGTCAGTCGCTCCAGCAGCAAAGGCTTTTACAATGGATTCCTCGTTATCAAGGGCGGTAATCATTAGCACAGGTGTATCCGCGCCATTTGGTAGCTCTCGAATACGCTCACAGGCCGTAAAACCATCAACTTCCGGCATCATGGCATCCATCAACACCAAATCTGGCATTCTTCGCTGGCATATGGAAATAGCATGCATTCCGTTACTGGCTTCTTCGATGACATAATCTTCTGACTTAAACACATTTTTCAGTGCAAGCCGCATGGAGCGGTCATCATCTACAATCAACAAATGATGCCCCTTCTCACGCCCTTTGGTACTGTCGTCAGCTGCCAGAATGTACTCTTCCAAATCTCTCCCTAATTTGGCATATGCCTCCACTAAGTTCTCATATAATTTTTCTGAACCCGACAACTCTGCCGCAGCACCTTTTTCTTCCAGTAATCGAGAAAGCTCAACGACCTGGTAGGCGCCATAATTTGATGCACTCCCTTTAACAGTATGCGCCAACTCCCTAACCTGCTTAGTATCTGTTTGAGCAATTGCCGCTTTTAATGACTGCAAATAAACGGGTGTGTCCTCAAGGAAAGCCTCGATCATCGAAATGACAACTTCCCCAATACCATTTTTTAGTTCTTGAATGACCAAGGGGTCGTAACTGGCACTGCTGTGCACGATGGAAGGCTCATCTGAGCTAAGTTCACCTAGCTGACTGTCACTATCGGCAGAAACTTCAGGTAAGTCTCTGGGCACCCATTTGGCCAAGGTATTTGTTAGCTCATCAATACGCAAAGGTTTGGAGAGGAAATCATCCATCCCTACATCCATACAGCGATCCACCTCAACCTGCGTATTATTTGCTGTCATGGCAATGATGGGTACACGGTTATCTGCATTTTCCCCGCCCTCATACATTCTGATTTGGCGAGTGGCATCGTAGCCGTTCACAACCGGCATATAACAGTCCATCAAAACAGCATCAAATTGGTTGCGAATAATTGCTTCAACAGCCTCCTTGCCCGTAGACGCCAATTCACACCGGCACCCCATTCGCTCCAGCATACCAATAGCTACCTGCTGATTAGCGCGGTTATCATCAACCACCAGAATTTTCTTGGGTCGACTGTAGAGCTTCTCTATTGTCTTTGGCTGTGACTCTAGTTTTTCGGTCTCACCCTGCCCCAACAATTGCTTCTCAAGACAGGCATTTATCTCTTTCGGACGCAACGGCTTATTCAGTCGGGTCATACTGTAATCGTTATGTATATCCCCCATTGTCCAAGGATTACTCAGCATCAGAATAGTGGTGTTTTTCAGGGAGGGCTCCTCCCGTGTCAACTTTAGAAAATCCATTCCCTTGAGTCCAGGCATGTCTTCATCAACAATTAGAACATCCAGGCTACTGCCGTTTGCTGACATATCACGAATCACGTCAAGCGCCTTAATACCTGTATCCAGAGTGGTACAGTCAATACCCTTTTTTTCAAGCTGCTGGGCACCAAATTCTCGGACTATCTCGCTATCATCCACCAATAGTGCATTTAGGCCTGAAAAAGCCGGCACAGCTGCTTCATCAGGTTTGCTGACATCTGACCTCGGAGTAGGTACAGTGAACCAGAATGAGCTCCCCATCCCTGGCTGACTCGATACTGAGATCTCTCCACCCATCAAATCGACTATCTGCTTGCTAATGGCCAACCCAAGACCGGTTCCCTCATATTCCTTGGTACTTGATGAGTCTGCCTGAGTAAAGGCATCAAAGATGCGCTGTTGGTCTTCTGCATTAATTCCAATACCAGAATCACGAACCTCAAACCGAACCAGCAATTCATTCTCAGAGGATGGATTTTCTACATTAAGAACATCCATGTGAATAGATACTTCACCAACATCAGCAAACTTAATGGCGTTACCAACCAGGTTGATCAGCACCTGTCGGAGGCGCGAAGAGTCTGATTGAATCATTCTGGGAACATCATCAGAAATAACGTAACCAAAGTCTAAATTCTTCTTAAGCGCCTGATTAGCGAGCAAGTTGATAACATCATCTAACAATTCTTGAATGTAACAATCATCTTTAACGATAGAAATATTATTGGAATCGATCTGGGAGAAGTTAAGAATTTCATCAATGAGTTGCAACAGGCTTTCGCCTGAGGTTTTTGCCGTTTCCACATACTCAAGCTGTTTAGCACTGAGGCCCATGGTCATGAGCAAATCAAGCATCCCCAACACAGCATTCATTGGCGTGCGTAGCTCATGAGTAACATTGGCTGCAAACTCACCTTTAACACGAGCAGACTCTAGAGCAGCCGACATAGCACGCATCAACTCCTTCTGCCGATTTTCTAGAGCTTCCATCATGGAATTAAAGGCCTGTTGCATATCGGTGATATCCACGGGACCGCCCACATCAGCCCGAATGACCGAGTCGCCTTCTTCTGCCTGCTTCATGGTAGCCGCAAGCTTTTCAAGCGGCTTGGTTAATCGACGTGAAATACCTAATAACAGCAATAGGAGGACAACAGCAACCAATAGAGAAATCAGCAGATTACCCCTAAGAATACTCCGCTCCATCAGGACAACGGTATCCTTCCCCATCAGTACCGTTATATAACCTAGCGAGACTTCTTTCTCTACATCTTCACCGTAAAGCTCACCCCAAACACTGTCTTGTGAAGCTCCAGCCACTACCGGGGATGAAAACGACCAATAATCATTATCTTCGTGAACCATCTTTGCGACAGAGGGCTTATAGAAGGGAGCTTGGGTAACGATCTCGCCTCCAGTGTGTAATACGGTGCCCGTTTCAGTGACAATAGATACCGCCTTAACTCCAGGAAAATTCAAGGCTGTATCTACGATATCTTTGGCACTTTCTTTGCTGTGATAAAGCAAAGCCAGCTCGCTCTGCTTCGCCAGTGAATCCGTCACCTGCAAGCCTTGCTGAATCTCTCGGTCACGCACAATTTGACTAGAAATATTACTGACTGCAATAGAGGTTGTTACCGCCATAACAAAAATACCGACGACAAAAATCAAACTGAGTTGATTTCTGAACTTCATCCCCGGCTTTTTCTTGTTTGGTTTAGCCTCCACCTGTTTTACCTCGCAGGTAACAGCAAGTCGACGTTATTTTTTACTTCTGTTGTCAATGCAAGTCCAAGGTGATTACCCGTTCTCTCATTAACGGCAACCAAAACATCTCGTAAAGGTTGCAGACCCGGTTTCGCTTCATTACTAAGAACTTGATTTGCTAACTTACCAAGGCTTTCCCCCATGTCCTTATTACTAGGGTAAACCGCGAAGAGAGCTCCACGCTTTACATGTAGAGGGTTTGATGAAAAGACAACTAGATTTTTACTCCATGCGGCATCGAGTAACAGTGAAAAAATGGCACTATTAACATAGGAGCCATCTTGTAATATCCAAATCGAATCGCCAGTATTCGCTTCTTCTATTAATTTTGCATAGATATTGGCCGCCTCGCGTATATCTCTACTCTCATGAACAATCAGTTTTTTGCCGTGTTCTGTTAAGTATTCGCTAGCACCTTCCAGTTGCACATCAACACCACGGGACTTTTTGACCACATGAACCTGCTTGACGGAAGGAGACAACAATATCAGTTTATCCAGTATTACTTCAGGATCTGGCACCATCGATATTCCTGGATAGTCGTACTGATCTTCGCTTACCGCGCCCAATACAACTAGCACATTTTTATCTGAGGCCTTAAGACTTGAAAGGCTCCGCTTGCCAAGCGCTAGTACTACATCAGGCTTCTTACGGGTGAGAAGTGAACCTACTTCTTCACCTTCTCTAATAGCTACCGAACTAGCATCACCCACAAAGCCCTCTTCAGCCCCAGAAGAAATATCCCGAAATATTTTTGAAAATGGGGCTCGAACCTCCGGGTACATCACCAGTAACTCGGCACTCTGCCCTCTTGTGCTAAAGCTAAATAGCGATAGAACGACGAGTAACAAAACTGGCAAATAGGCACTACTACCCAACCGCCTAGCTATAAAAGAAAAATTCTGCTTCATCCGTGTTTTTCCTCACCGCTCTTTGTCGGCAATACTTCATTCCTAAAAGTGATAGCGAATTTCACCCAACACTGTCTGTCCAGGCAAAGGCAAATCATCCTCAATAGGAACAGGAACACCAACTCCCCCGGCAAGACTTGGTTCCCTAGCATCCTCATCAAAGAGATTTTTGACTATTAAGGCAACATCTACGTGATCCCATAATGATTTACGCCTTATGGTTAGATCAACTAGTGCATAATTATCTACATCTGAACGAAAATCATCTGCACCTGCTGCCCGATTACGATCCATGACCCAATTAGCCTGAACATGGATATTCCACAACTCTGCAGGCTGCCAGTTTGCCGCCATATACAGCTGCTTCTCTGGGGAATAGGCCGCATCTGCATCTAGGTTTTTATCTTCAGACTTTTGCCAGGAAAAATTACTAGAAAGCTCCAAATCACGTAAAGCCTGCCAACTCACCTCAAACTCCACACCATGGCCAGTTTGTTCACCATCATTTTGAGCTTCAGCAGCACCGACGCCAACGGGCACAAATTGAATAATATCTTTCCATTTGTAGTAGAACATATTCAAATTAAAGACAAGGTCGTGACTTGGACGATAATCAAATGCGAGCTCGTAACTTTTTAGTTCTTCAGGGTCTAGTTCAGGGTTTCCCTGTACTAAAGGATTATTAATTGCTCTTTGTTGCGCAAAGGAAGGCGCCCTAAAAGCTTCACCGTAAAGTAATTTAGTGGTTAGGTTTCTTGTTGTTGACCACACCAAAGCCAAGCGAGGGTTTACAGTGTCACCAAAATCAGAGTAATGGTCATAACGCACCCCTGCCGTTAGCTCCCAATCATTTGCAAACTGCCAAACATCTTGAAGAAAAGCATATGAGTTTTCGCGTTTTCCTTCTGTCAAAAATACAAGGGGTGTATCAGTAACATCAACTACGGGATCACCCGGCAATATAAACCCACCTAACGGATGCTCTCCAAAATTCTTTTTTTCTTTCACTTCATAAAGATCGCCATGATAATAACCGGCACCCATACCTACTTCATGCCGGTCTATTCCAGTATAAAAACTAGAGAAATTAAACCGGGTATGCCGTTCTTTAACTTCTGGTGTTCCTATTACGCCATCTGGGAAAGGACCTATAGGACCAAAAACTGGATCTAGAATAATTGTACCCGCTGGAAATAGTACTAAATCTCCATTTACTTCTTGGCTTGTTTGTAAATAACTTGTTTGAATTTTTACTGCTAAATTTTCTGTAAATTCTTTATTTTCATAAGTTAAGTCTACATTTAATCTGTTACTGTCAAAGGTATTATCTTCAGCCAGCGCCTGAGCTGATCCAGCACCATCACCGGCATCATCTCTAATTTGTGCGCCCGCTCTCAGCTTCAGGTTTTTATAAGCAAGCTCTAGACGCGCATCTAAATTTTTTCTTTCCATATTCACCGAACCGGGAGCCAGCGAGGCGCTTGTTCCAATAAGTGAATCTAATACTGATTGCTGATCAGACGTTATTTTTTCGTCAAAACCATCAGTTTTATGGCTTTCCAATGCGCCAAAGTACTTTAGCTCTCCAACTGAACCACCACCAGTTAACCAATAATCTTTCGTATTGTGTGTTCCATAGCGAACACCAGCTTCAAAACTCTCTTTACCATCAGCTTCTCTAGTAACAATATTAATCACACCAGCAAATGCATCTGCCCCATAAAGTGCTGAACCAGGCCCTCTAATTACCTCAATTTTTTCAATTGCTTGAACCGGCATTCCACCCCACACCAAATTCCTGTCTCCCTGAAATAAATTGGTGAGCGGGATACCATTGATTAACATTAAAACCTGAGGGTTTTCTGTAGCACTGATACCCCGAAACACATACATTGGGTTATAGCCCTTCGCATCTCTGGCAACATGAAGACCAGGAACCGTTTCTAAAATCTCATCAATATCTGTCGCGCCTATTCTTTCAATATCTTTTTTCGTCAATACAGACACAACTGCAGGGGCTTTATGAAGGGGCTGTTCAACACCTGTTACAATACTTATGAACTCTTCGCCTCCATAGAGTGCCATCAAATCTTCTTCTGCATCTTCTCCATTAGCAAGTGAACACAAGGAAAAGAAAAACATTGGTAAGACTATTAGATACTTTTTATTAGCCATTTTTATTGTCCCCAGACTCTAAATGCTGTTGTTCCCTCATAATTTACTCGGGATGTTCGAAGAGGAAAAAATGCACCCTCCGGCTTTTCTAGTGCATCGATGTAACAAGGAATAACGCCCGCCGTAAACGTAAGTGTTGCTATGTGGTATAACTCTTTAGGTGTTACACCTTCATCTGCAAGTAGACCTGCCACTACCCCAGAAGCATTAATTCTGTATTTCAAACGTGAAGAACCTAAATAATTATCGACATCAAAAGCTAACTTAGTATATGGGCCCTCACCTGCACCCATAGATTGTGCAAACTCCATAAGCGGGCCAACTCGTTCATCCTTATCAGCAACTGGCCTGCCATAACCATAGATTCCTCGGTATTTTTTTACTTCAGACTTCACCACATCTTCCAAACATTGCCCCCCAGCAATTTTTTCAGATGTTCGATACAAAAAATCAGACACACCTTGTATAGGCTTAAGACCATATATTGTGGCTTCAGAAACAGCCAGAGCTCCCGCAGAACCCAAAACACCAGTTGATCTAGTTGTTGCACTTAAAGCAGCAATACGGTTATTCCATAATCTAGGGTCAGGAAAACTTGTACAAATCAGCCACATTCCTTCAATTAAACGGGCAAGATGAGGCGAATCCCTTCCTGTAATACCAAATAACAAGTATTCAATCCACCGATAATCTTTTAATTCTTTTAAAACATCTTTCCCTCTGAGAACAACCTTTTCTCCAGGAAAAATAGCACCCATAGATGTCTCCCAATTATCTTCATACTCTGAAAACACCTTTTCTTTTTTCACCTGTTATCCCATGTTCTCTGTTGGATTATATTTTTGTAACTTCAATCCATCGCCAAAAAATGGATAACGTCTCCACCCAAGCTTCTCTTGCTCTAAGCTATGAACAGCAGCACCAGGCAGCCTCAACAACAGATATAACATTTCAGCTTGATCTGAACTTAGCTGTAATTCATACAAAACTGTTGCTGCAACACCTGACATAGCGAGGGGGCATTCTGCAAATTTCTCCAAGCGCTCTCTATTGGCTTGCAGCCATTTAAGATTTTCACTTTCGCCGATTTTTACCATATGCTCCAAGACCTGCCTAACTGGCAATGTACAACTGTCGCCATTTGGGTCAAAACCAGGGGCATGCTCCATGGGCTGCCAAACATCCGCTCGTTCTTCAACAGGGGGTTCTTTTATCATCTGCTCCCAAGTATTTATATCGGTACCACACTGCTCCCAGTACTTGACCATGTTATAAACTTCACGACCTCCACCAAGGTTTCCAGCACCTACAGCCAATGCTGCCATCAATGCCGAAGCATGTGTGGAACCACCTACACCTGCATTCATTGCTCCGCGCACACTATGATCACGTATACCTGGATTGGCCAATGCTATGGCTAGCCCTTCCAGAAGTAATGCATGATTTTGTGATGGGGGTTCTAGTTTAAAGAGTAAATACAGATATTCGATGTAGCTAGCTTTACCCAAAAGGTCTCCGTAAACATCAAAGCCCGAGCAATAGCAAACTTTAGCGGCGAAAGGGTTGTCATCCTCTGGAATTTCATTCCAGATTTTAGTTGTTATCGTTTCTTGTTTATTTTTATTCGTCATTTTCTTTTGTCAGGGATTTTATCCGAACCCCCATAGGAGGAACTTCATTTCGGTCTATCCTGATATCAAGGAGTGTGGGCCCTTCTCGTTTACAAATATAACCAACATCAATAGCCAGCAGGTCTTTTGGCGAAGTTATTATGTGGCTATCCACTCCCATAGAACGGGCAAATGCTGCGAAATCAACTTCTGGCAATTCACACCCAATAGGTTCTGCACCAGTAAGGGACTGCCCATGATGCACCATGCCATAACAACTATCATTCAAAACCACGAATACTACGGGAAGTTTTTCTTGTATGGCCACAGTAATTTCTTGGCCCACCATTAACATGCTGCCATCGCCAGTAATACAAACAACGGGGCTTTTTCGGTCAGCCAGAGCAACACCGATAGAACTACCAATAGCCCAACCCATAGAACCGAATTCAAGAGCAGAACGATACACACCGCCATGGGCGTCACGCTTTCCTTCAATCCTCCTATCATAAGGATGCAAATAATGCGCAGCCCAAGCAAAACTAGCCCCAGAATCTGCCAAATAACAGGTGTTGGGAGGGAACAGTTGTGGGAGCAGACACATCAACCTCTGTGGTTTAATTGGCGCTTGATCAGAATGATAGGCATCAGGGTCATCCAAGCTAAAATATCGACGTGATTTGAGGTTTGAACCACCGACTGCAACTGGCATGGAAACAACTTTCCCTTCCTTACCCTGCATTTCACCTAAGTCTTCATTCAGCTGTTCAAAGATTGTTGAGAGCCGCCCCCTGACATGTAGTTTGGCCATTGGCGTACGCAGTAAATGCTCTTCTGTTGCTTCGACATGAATTAGCTTTTTTGTCAGGAAGTATTCAGAATTCCAGCCATCACTTGCGGCTTCACCAAAGCTCGTTCCTACCGCGACAACTAAATCTACACTTGGATCAGACAATGCCTCACGTGCACTTTCATGCCCAGCAAAACCTATCACGCCCCTAAACAGCGGGTGATACGGGCTGACAAGGCCTTTACCATGAGGCGTCACAATAATCTTCGCCTGCATTTTTACAACTACACTCAAGATACTGCCGATGGCTTCACTGGCCTCATCGCCTATAACAAAAATAGGGTTTTTTGCATTGAGTAACTCATTATAGAATTGCCCCACTGCCACATCATCAAGCAGTGATGGTTTATCAAGAAGTCGATCAAGATTGAAATCTGGTTCTGACGATGAAACAGGGCTTTTCATCACATCCATAGGGATACTTAAATGAACAGGCCCTGTAGGAGAATGCGTCGCTGTCATTACAGCGGATGACAACTTATGTTGTAACTGTTTCGGGTGGGAAACTAGCGTATTGTATCGGGTGCAATACTCAAACAAACCAACCGTATTAATACCGGTACAAGATGACTCCTGCACTGCACCTCGACCAAAATCACTAAGTGCTGTCTGAGCAGTAATAACCAGCATGGGAATATTATTCTCGTAGGCTGACGCCACACCCGTGATCAAATTGGTGGCTCCTGGGCCTGTAGTGGCACAACAAACACCCAGCTTTCCTGTTTTTATGGCGTAACCCTCTGCCATAAAAGCCGCACCTGTCTCATGTCGGGCAATTACCGCACGAGGGCCACCTCTACGCTCGCTACGAGCTAATGCATTGTACAGTGGCTCAATGGCTCCGCCTGGAATGCCAAACACATATTCCACACCAAGCTGCTCTAAATAAGAGACTAACAAGTCCCCTAGTTCAGCCTCTCCCTCAGCCTCCTGCTCCAGTTCTTTGCTAACCTGCATAACACCCATAATTATTTTCCTTATTTTTCAGAAAGTTATGGCGCTTTGTTAAATCTGTTGTACCGGTTTCCGCATTATGGCCTTATTTTCACAGTAATTTCAACTTTTTGGGTTTTCAACTGAGAAGTAGTACAAAATTATAAAATAAGAATCTAGCAACACCAGATGCTCTCGATTACTGACGCTCATTCCCTTACAATAACCGCCCTATACCCTTACAGAGACTGCTGTACCGCCTGATGGACTCACCAACGCCCCAAAAACAAAAGTGTGCAAAAAACAACCAAAGCGAAAGTTTACTGTTAAACCTTGCATTCAATATTATTATTCCTACCCTTATTCTGACCAAATTGAGCGGTGATGAATACTTGGGTACCCGCATTGCTATTGTGGTTGCGTTGTCATTCCCCGTGGTCTACGGACTTAAAGATTTTGTGACTCTGAGGCGGTTTAATTTTTTCTCAGCCCTAGGTGTCATCAGCATTCTCCTCACTGGTGGCATCAGCCTTATGGAGCTAGACCCCACCTACATCGCCATAAAGGAAGCGATGATTCCGGCAATATTTGGGCTAGCCACCATTGTTTCGCTGAAAACACCTTACCCGCTGGTGAAAACTTTTTTATATAACGATAAAATTCTACAAACAGATCGTATTGCTCAGGCTCTGGAAGAACATGGCAACAACAAAAAATTTGAAGCATGCCTAGCCAATGCCTCATGGCTGGTCGCCGGGTCTTTTTTCCTGTCATCTCTGCTCAATTACATTCTCGCCACAGTGCTGATCACCAGTCAGCCAGGAACAGTTGAGTTCAATGAACAATTAGGCAAAATGACGGCACTAAGCTTTCCTGTCATTGCCATACCAGCAATGTTGGTACTTATGGGGGCACTCTTTTATTTATTCAGGGGCGTAACCAAGCTAACCGGCCTGAAGCTGGAAGAGGTTATTCACCATCACGATAAACACGAGGACTAAGTTGATGTGGTATTCCGTGAGCAGCCAGGATGTAGAAAACAGCCTGGAGAAACGATTAGCTGCCCGTCCAGCCCACTTGGCACGGCTAGAAATGTTAAAAAACCAAGGGCGACTACTACTCGCAGGGCCACATCCAGCCATCGACACAGAAAACCCAGGGAATGTTGGTTTTACTGGAAGCCTAGTGATTGCGGAATTTGACTCGCTAGACGATGCCCTGGCGTGGGCAGATGAAGACCCTTATATTGAAGCCGGGGTCTATGAAAAAGTGACTGTTAAACCCTTTAAAAAGGTGCTTCCATAACATGCTATGCAGATCCGTTCTGACATACATCAGACAAAAAGAGAACCGTGAGAATTAACGAGAGAACTGCCCGTAGAATGAGAATGTTATGAAAATATTGTTGGCGGCTGTATTCGCCCTTGTCAGTACTACACTCTTGGCAAAAACCGTCTACATTTCTGACGAATACTTAGTGCCATTACGAAAATCTCCCTGCCCTCGGTGCTCTATCCTTCATCGGGGCATAAAGAGTGGCTCCGCCCTGAATCTCGTTGAAACCAATGAAGAGGGCTGGAGCCATATCACCACTCAGGGTGGGCTTGACGGCTGGATGCCATCCCATTACCTACAAAATATACCAATAGCCCGCGAGCGCATTGCAAGCATGGAAGCAAAGCTGGGGGTCGCTGAAAATAAGGCTAACGCGCTCTCTGAGGAGCTAAACACTCTCAGGCAAGCAAACACTGAACTATCGACAGAACTTCAATCTGCACAATCTACGAGCAGTGAAGTAAGCAGTGAACTTAATACCATTAAAAAAATCTCATCCAATGCCATTTCTATTAATCAGCAAAATCAGGAACTACTCAAACGAAATGGTATGCTACAAAGTGACATCGACGTACTAAAAGCTGCCAACGAACAGCTCAGTAATAGAGAGCGCAACACTTGGTTCCTCTACGGAGTGTTCGCGGTTATAGCTGGTTCGTTATTGACAATAATTATTCCGCGGCTCAAACGCCGCAAAAGTTTTTCGGAGTGGGGCTAATGTTTAAAAGAGTTTTTTCCATAGTATTTCTGACTACTTTTCTGGCTACAGCACAGGCAGAGACATCAACACCCATTCAGGTCTTGCTCACTACAGATCTAGGCGACATTCGGCTAGAGCTCTACCCAGACAAAGCTCCAGTAACAGTAGAAAACTTTGTTAATTATGTTCAGAACCAGTACTACGATGGCCTTATTTTCCATCGAGTCATACAAGGCTTTATGATTCAGGCTGGAGGCTATACCCCAGAACTTTCTATGCGCGAACCCAGTGGAGCCTCTATCGTCAACGAATCCACCAATGGTTTGAAAAATGAGAAGGGCACCGTTGCTATGGCAAGACAAACTGACCCGAACAGTGCCAAAGCCCAGTTCTTTATCAATGTGGTACCCAACTGGAGTCTCAATGCCCGAAATGGTCAACCGGGTTATACCGTATTTGGTAAGGTCATTCAGGGCACAAATATAGCTGACAAGATTTCACGTATCTCCACCAAAGCTGTAGGACCCTTTGCCAACCTGCCGGAGACCCCTGTCAGAATCATTAAAGCTGAAGTTGTTGACAGCAAGTAAATCCGTGAACGTTTCGCTCAGTGTCAACCTCAATAAAATTGCACTGATTCGCAATTCTCGTGAGGGCAACTACCCGGATGTGGTAGAGCATGCGAAAGTGTGTCTCGCTAATGGGGCTGACGGTATAACTGTGCACCCCCGGCCGGATCAGAGGCACATACGACCCAAGGATGTACATCAGCTCAGCCAACTGGTTTCTTCGCTTGAGGACATTGAATTCAATGTTGAGGGAAACCCTTTCGCTGAACCCAAGGGCTGTTACCCGGGGTTAGTTCAACTGGCAGAAGAAACCCTACCTGACCAATGCACACTGGTACCCGACAGCGATAACCAACTCACCTCCGACCATGGGTTTAACCTCACTAGGGCGGGTGACCAGTTACTGCCCATGATTGAGCGACTGAAGTCACTGGATATTAGAGTCAGCTTATTTATGGACCCTGACCCAACTCAAATAGAGCTGGCCAAGCAAGTAGGGGCTGACCGCATTGAACTCTACACCGGTCCCTACGCTGCTGCCTGGGGAAACCCGGAAGAACTCAACACTATCTTTCAACAGCACTACGATGCAGCCGAGCTAGCCCTAAATATTGGTCTGGGAGTTAATGCTGGCCATGACCTGAACCTGGTCAATCTAGCAAAATTTTCCACAATACCCGGTTTAGCCGAGGTATCTATTGGCCATGCGCTCACCGTAGATGCCATCGCCATGGGGCTGGGGACTGCCGTTCAAGCATACAAGCGTGTGTTACAGACAACGTAGCGACAACTACGTACTACAAAACTGAGACCCACTCCTATAATCCTCTATTCATACTTCACTTGCCTCCTGACAAGCTACACATAAACTTGATTCAGGTCGCACTTCCAAGCGCCTGATATCAATCAACTCACCACAGCTTTCACACCAACCATAATCACCTTGATCCAGTGCAACCAAAGCCTGCTCAACAGCAAGCAATCGCTTGCGGTATCCCGTCCGACAGGCATTGGACATCTGTTGCTGTTGCAGAGCATCCATCCGTGATAGCCGCCCCACCTTGGATTGATCTAAAGTAACTGTTTCACCCGACTCTTCAGAAATATCTAACGCCAGATGAAGCTCTTCTCGCACCTGTATCAATGACTGACGAAAACCACTTAACTGTTTATCGGTTAATTCTTCCATGGGCGTATAATAGCCCGTTCTTTCTCCGGACTTAAGACCATGCCCCAAGCCACCGACAAGAGTGACCACCTACAGCGCAAACGCTTTTTTGATCGGCTTCTCACTATCTATGGGCGAAAACCGGTTATCGAAGCGCTAGAGAATATGGACATCCCCTGCTACCGCATACACCTTGCGGACTCGAATAAACCAGGGGGTATTATCAAACAGATTATCGACCTAGCTGAAAACCGCGGAGTAGAGGTTGTTTATCACAGCCGCCAGGAACTCTCCCGGATATCTCGTAATGGCAAACAGGATCAAGGCGTCGCAGCCGATCTTGAATGCCCCAATCACCAACTACTGGACGATTTTCTGGCGAACCCTCCCGAAGAAAACTATAGCCTTATTGCTCTGAATGGGATCACTAACCCTCAGAATCTGGGAATGATTATTCGCTCTGTCACCGCCAGCCCCTGCCATGGCATTCTGCTACCCAAACAAGGAACTGCTGCCATCTCCCCGCTGGTCATCAAGGCCAGTGCCGGCACGCTGTTTAAAAGTACACTGATCCACTGTGATAGCCTGGAACAAGCATTACCACAACTAACAAAACAGGGAGTCACATGCTGCACCCTGTCCTCACACAGCAAACAATCGCTCAGTGAGCTTCAGGTCGCAACACCCATCATCTATGTATTGGGCAATGAAACAGAAGGCGTTTCTAAAAAGGTCAACAACCTCTGCACAGCACAAGTTCGCATACCCATGAGCAATGGGGTTGAATCGCTTAACGTGGCGGTAACAGCTGCATTACTGGCATTTCGTCATCAGCTCTAACGGGACTAGCTGTAGTAAATATTAAAAGATAGATTAATCATTAAGAATGACTATTACTTAACAGGCTGCCACAGGTCACTGAAGAGCATAGCAACAATCCCTACCAGTATCGTCAACACACCCAGCGCACCAATCGCAGGCAAGACCCCTATAGCACCCATGGTATGACCGCTGACCCAGGCACCAATGGGGGCAGCCCCAAACAGTGCAAGCTGATACACAGATACAACTCTGGCCCGGTATGCTGGAGGGGACTCCTCATGTGTCATGGACCGACCCAGCATCATTGCCACTCCGGAAGCAGCACCCCACAACAATACCAACAGAAACAATAGCCATGACGGAGGGTGCATAGCAATTCCTACAAGAAGCCCTCCACGAATCAGCAAGCTAATAAGCAGCATTCGCCCAGGCTGGGTAAAGCGACCAACAAACCGGATGATAAATACATTGGAAAGAATAACGCCGAACATAAAGCTAAACTGTATCCAGGCAAAAAATGCTGCACCCTGATGGTAAACCTCACGGGTCAATATGGGCATGGCAACCAGATAAAGTCCGAATCCCAAAAACCCGGTAGCAGCAACAACCATCATTAACTGGAGTAAACGAGTATCCTGCCGAACCAGTTCTAATCCGGAAAGCATATCTTTCCATGTAGAACGATTTCTCTGCTTAGGTTCGTCCGGCACAACATCAAGACACCGTCGAAGCAAATAACCCGATGTCACTAACAACGTGATTTGCAAAGCAATGAGAATCAACAAACCAACATCATCCAAATAACCGGCCAGAATAATGCCGACACTTTGGGCTGAAAATTGGATAAATGATGCCTTTGCTACAGCTTGTTGCAACTGGGTATCTGCAACACGAGATAGGAGTGTTTCTCTGGCTGGCTGTACAAATGCCGTAATGCAGCCAAAACAAACACCAAATAGCAGCATCAATTCATAAGACAACCATCCCTGCCAGACAGACACCAATAAGATGAGGCAGGGAAGGCTATACAACATGTATAAACGGAATAAATACAGGCCTAAGGGACGCTTATCCGAAAATACGCCACCCAGTAGAATGAATAATAACTGTGGCAGCATCAATGCCATCTGGGCGTAACCAACTCGTTCTGCAGACTCGCCCAACACACCTACCAGCAGCCAGGGGAATAAAACAATCTGCAACCCTTGAGCCAATGAGCTGGCACCCACACCCTCTAGGTAGAAGCGAAAACTATCCTTAGGGCTACTCGTTGGCTTGCCAGGCATCACCTCAGAAAACCTACAACGCCTTTAGATGAACCCGCTACAACCCTAAGTAAGCGGGAAAATACAATGAGATCATTATTCCAATGCCCATTATTTCTATTTGATTGAACAGCGCATTTTCTATTCAAATACATGGGACTCTCATAACAGTCCATGTGCTGTCAGCAACGCCAAAAAAGCAGCCTCATCTAATATTTCAACACCTAGATCTTCAGCCTTTTTAAGTTTAGAGCCTGCATCTGCACCGGACACCACACAGCTCGTTTTAGCTGACACGCTTCCGGCAACCTTGGCACCCAAATGCTGCAGTTTTTCCTTGGCTTCTGCCCGTCCCATAGTCTCCATCGAACCTGTCAGCACCCAGGTCTGCCCTGATAAAGGCAGTGACTGTTGATCCTGAGGGGTCATATCTGGCCACTGAACACCAGCGGCTCTAAGCCGATTTATAACCTCTAAGTTATCTGCCTGCTGAAAGAATTCATGAACAAAGTGAGCGACGATAGGACCAACATCTGACACCTCCTGTAAGTCTTCCTGAGAGGATGAATACAGTGCTTCCAAATGGCCAAAGTGCTGTGCAAGAGACCGAGCCGTTGCTTCACCCACCTCCCGGATACCCAAGGCATATAAAAAGTGTGGCAATGTCGTGTGTTTCGATGTCTCTAATGCGGCCAAGAGGTTCTGCGCAGACTTCTCACCCATACGCTCAAGCTTCGTCAGCTGCTCCATATTCAGCCGATAAAGGTCATCGAGTGAATCCACCAAGCCTTGATCGACTAATTGATCAACCAGCTTATCTCCCAGGCCCTCGATATCCAATGCCTTGCGAGATGCATAATGGTTGATAGCTTCCTTGCGTTGTGCCGAACAGACAAGTCCACCGGAGCAACGAGTCACGGCTTCTCCTTCAACCCGTTCCACCGGTGAATGACAAACAGGACAGTGGTCTGGAAAGACAATATCCTGAGCATCTACAGGACGCTTTTCCAAGACAACGCTGACTATTTGAGGAATAACATCACCAGCACGGCGAACAATGGCCGTATCTCCAATTTTAATCCCCAGCCGCGCCACCTCATCCTGATTGTGCAGCGTGGCATTCCTCACTGTCACACCACCGACAAATACTGGCTCCAGCCTTGCGACGGGCGTCACCGCCCCGGTACGACCTACCTGAAACTCTACACCCTTCAAGACAGTCATTTCCTCTTGAGCCGGGAATTTCCTGGCAATCGCCCAACGCGGTGCACGAGCCACAAAACCCAGTCGCTGCTGATAAGCAATGTTATCTACCTTGTATACAATGCCATCGATATCACAGGGCAATTGATCACGTATCTCTGCCATCTTCTGGTAATAAGACAGGCAACTCTCAATATCAGGTGCTACTTCAACATGAGGGTTTATCAAAAAGCCCCAACTTTTCAGTAAATTCAGAGTAGCAGAATGGGTCTCTGGCTGTTCCAACCCCTCAATACGGCCCAAGCTATAGGCTGCCATTTCTAATGGCCTTGACGCTGTAATTTTTGAATCCAGTTGGCGTAGACTCCCCGCTGCCGCATTACGCGGATTAACAAACAACTTCTCCCCTACAGCTCTTGCTTCAGCATTAAGCTTTTCAAAGCCCGCTCGGGGCAAATAGATTTCGCCCCTAACTTCCAATAAACCTGGAGGTGTGTCCGTCTGAAGTTTCAGGGGGATAGAATTAATTGTCCGCACATTTTCAGTAATGTCTTCACCGGTAGCACCATCACCACGAGTGGCACCACGCACAAGTACACCCTCTCGATATAACAGGCTGACGGCCACCCCATCCAGCTTGGGCTCACAGGCATACACTAATGCCCCAGTCGACTTAAGCCGCTCAGTAACACGACGATCAAAACCTATTAATTCCTCATCACTGAAAGCGTTATCGAGCGATAACATCGGCACTTCGTGGGCAACAGATTGAAATGATGATAAGGCTTTCCCCCCCACCCGTTGGGTGGGAGAGTCTGTGGTTTTTAGCGAGGGGTGCTGAGCTTCTATCTGTTGAAGCCGCTGCATCAACCGATCATATTCAACATCAGGAACGGTGGGGTCGTCTAGCACATAATATTGGTGGTTATGCTCATTAAGCTGTTCGCGGAGGGCATGCGCCTCCTCACGGATGACTGGATCAACAGCCACCATCATTCAATTCCAGAGAGTTGGGCTCGGCTAAAGTCGATAATGCGTTGACGGTAGTGATCTTCAGTTTGCCGGGTCAAGGCACTGCGGCTCTCGTCCTTCAGCTCACCATTGAGATCAATGGCCATTTGCTTGGCAGAAGCTAGCAGGTTATCCAGAGTAGCCGCTGGATCATCAACATCTTCCATTGCAAAAAACAGGCTAATCCCCGGCGTAACAAGTTGATCCATACTGTTCAAATCAAAGGTACCAGGGTTTACCGAGTTTGCCACGCTATACATAACAGGGCCGGAACCATCTTCACCAATATGGCGGTGAAAGATTTTCATGGAGCCATATCGTAGCCCTTGATTCAACAGCGAATTCAGTAGGTGGTCACCCGGAAAGTACTCACCTTCTCGAGCCATCAAGTGCAATACCACCACACTGGCGACAGGTACCTGCTTCTTGGCAGCAGATTTCTCTTCTCTTGCCTCTCTTCCTGCCATGGTGACTTGTGGCAGTTCTTCTATATCGGTGTAATCATCAGAATCTGCGGGTTCATTCAGATTAAGACTCGGCTGCTCTGGCTCAAATTCTGGTTCTAATTCTGACTCTAGGGCCGGTATCGATAATTTGGGTTTATTTGCTTCTGCACGCTCCCTGACTGTTTTACCAACCTCCGCGACATCCGCTTCATCACGATAACTCACCACCCGCGAGCCACCACTCGGCAATTCACTGCCATAATCATCGAGATCGTCATCATCAAAAACCGGCTGCTTACGTCGCGGCATATGAATTTTTTCATAACGGGCATTACGGATGCGACGAATAACATCAAGCATGATAGCCAGCGCCACCAGAGCACCTAAAGCAATCATCATTTCGCGAGCACCAAATTCCATCGTTTCTTAAACCTATAAATGTTGAAGCGTAGTTACAATATTATTTAGTTGAATCTAGAAATAGGCAGCTTTTATTAGCTGGCTATCTCATTACCTAAGCTTCCGCCAGCTCAACCGCCTGATTAACATCCACACTGACCAACCGTGACACACCCGGTTCGTGCATCGTGACACCCATCAGCTGGTTGGCCATTTCCATGGCAATTTTGTTGTGGGAGATATAAACAAACTGCACCTTAGCTGACATCTCTTCCACCATCCGAGCATAGCGGGCCACGTTGGCATCATCCAGCGGTGCATCAACCTCATCCAACATACAAAATGGTGCGGGGTTAAGGTGGAAAATCGAAAACACCAAAGCAATTGCTGTCAGGGCTTTCTCTCCCCCGGATAGCAGATGAACCGTCGTGTTTTTCTTTCCAGGCGGCCTTGCCATAATAGTGACGCCGGTATCCAGAAGGTCTTCACCCGTCAATTCCAAGTAAGCATGACCACCACCAAAGAGTTTAGGGAACAATTCCTGAAGCGAGACATTGATACGGTCAAACGTTTCCTTAAAGCGGGTACGAGTTTCCCGGTCAATCTTGCGAATAGCGCTTTCAAGTGTTTCTAACGCGTCTTCTAGTTCAGCGTTCTGGGCATCCAGATATGCCTTACGCTCAAACTCAACCTTATACTCATCAATTGCTGCCAAATTAATTGGCCCTAACCGCTGAATCCGGTTACCAATTCGCTCCAACGTCTGTTCCCACTGGACAGAATCTGCATCCTCAGGAAGCGCTTCGAGCAGTGGTTCCAGATCAAAATGATGTTCGCTAATCTGCTCCTCGATCGTTTTACTACGAGTCGTCAAATCTTGTGCAACCAACCGCTGCTGCTCAAGCAAAGAACGCTGTTCTTGAATCTCCTGCTCAAGTTTATTCCGACGCTGTTCAACTTCCCGCATTTGATGCTCGACGGCTTCGACAGCACGGCGCGCATCAGCCAGTTCTTTTTCAACACCCAGCCTGATTTCAAGTTGGGCTGCCAACTGTTCTTTCAGTTCAAAGGTCGGGTCTTCATCTTGATTAAAGGATTCACGCAATTGTTCACGGCGTTCCTGCAACCTCGCCACTTGAATCTCTAGCCGTCCAATACCCTCACGAACTGATTGCAACTGGGTACTCACTGACTTCTCTCGCATAGCCAACTCATGGCTACGATCACGATCATGACGGGCGCTCTGTCGAGCTTGGTCCAGTGCAGAACGATAATCATCCCGCTGCCGTAACAATACCTCACGGCGCTGAGTATCCTGCTCCATAACCTCAATGGCACCGGATAGTAACTGGCGGGCTTCTGCCAGGTTTTCCTGTTCCTGCTGCTGTTGTTGTTTCGCCTCTGTTAATTCTTGTTCAGCACGTTCCCGGCGGGCAGCAAACTGTTCCACTTGCATCTGACTTGCGCTGAGTTTGGAGCGAAGTTCTGCATATTGACGTTGCTGTTCAGCCACTTCACCGCTGATAACTTCACGTTGGGCTTCTAGATCACGGAGTTGTTTCTCACTGGTATTTTTTTGCTGCTCAAATCCAGCAACCCGATCCCTACAGTCAATCAGCTCCGCCTCTAATCCTTCAAGTTCCTGTCGCCGTTTTAGCACACCAACGGTGGCATCCTGATCACGGGCAACACGAAGCCAATTAGCCCCCATCCACAAGCCGTCTCGAGTTACTACAGACTCACCGGCACCTAGCTTTTCTCTCATTGCCAGTGCAGATGTCAAGTTGTCCACGGCATAAATACCGCCAAGCATCACTGCCGCATATTCACCATTCACCTTGTCTGATAGCTTGTTCGATAGCACCTCACCAGAAGCGCTACTGTCATCCATCTCCAAAGCTTTATCCACCAGCACCAGCTCACCTTTTGCAAAGGTATCCAACTGACCACTGAGGTCACCGAGGTTATCCACGCAGACAGCCTGGAGATAGCTACCTAACACTGTTTCAACAGCCGTCTCCCAACCGGCTTCCACCTGCAGGGTTTCTGCCAGACGAGGCTGACTATTGAGCTGTTTGCTTTCAAGCCATTGCTGTTGGTCGCCTTCACCACTCAAAGCAGCTTGTTGCAGGGCATCTAGAGAAGCTTTACGACCAAGCATTGTCTGCATGGTCGTTCTAGACTCATCCAACTCTGTGCTGGCCAGTTTCCCCTGCTGTCGGGCACTGTCCATTTGTTCGGTGATGGTGTCTAGATGGGATTTCTTGTCATCGGAAGCCAGTTCCACCTCAGCCAATTGCTCTTGTAATAGAGTAATATCTTCCTGTACCGAGCTATCACTCAGGCCTTGGCATTCACTCTGTATATTCTCAAGTCGCTCTGCGAGGCGGCGTAAAACCTGTTCTAGGTGTTGAATACGCGATTGTTGAACTTCAGCTTGTTGGCGAGGTTCAGATGCCGTGTGATTGAAGTCATCCCATGATGCCTGCCAACTCTGCATGACCTCTTCGGCTTGCTGGAGGGCCGCCTGGGATAACTCTTCTGCTGCAACCACTTTTTCCAGTTCAGGTGAGATTTCTTGCAATTCAGCATCCCAACTCTGAGCCTTCTGACGATCCACACGTAAATGCTCTTCAGACTCCACAAAATTCCGTTCAGTTTGAGTCAGATCCTGCTGTAACTCCTGAGCGCGATCTTGTACGTGCTGAATTGCCTGCTCAATACGAGCCACTTCAGCACCAATAGAATAATAACGCCCTTGAACCTCATTAAATGTGTCGCCTCGCTCCGTAGATTCAGCACGGTGCCGCTCCAATGCGGTATCGCAACCGCTGCGCTCGGTTACCAGTGCTTCGGCCTTAAGTTCAAGCTCACTAATGGACTTTCGGCGCTCTATTGACTGAGACTCGAGCCCGCGCCAATGCAAAGCTTGAAGTTCCGCTTTACTCTGCCGCTCTTCCTTCTTCAGTTCAGCATATTTTTCCGCAGCCTGAGACTGACGTTCCAAACGGTTTAACTGGCGCCCTAACTCCTCACGTATATCCGTAAGACGCTCCAGGTTTTCCTTGGTCCGGCGCATCCGACCTTCTGTATCTCGGCGACGTTCCTTATATTTAGAGATACCTGCAGCTTCCTCAATATAAACACGTAACTCATCGGGTTTGGCCTCGATCAAACTTGAGATCATGCCCTGTTCAATGATGGCGTAACTACGTGGCCCCAGACCGGTGCCCAGAAAAATATCGGTGATATCACGACGACGACATTTGTTGCCATTGAGGTAGTAGTTGGACTGGCTATCTCTTGTGACCTTGCGCTTGATGGAGATTTCACTCCAGCCGGCATACTCTCCACCAAGACTACCGTCAGAATTGTCGAAGACCAGCTCAATGGAAGCCTGACCAACCGGCTTGCGACCACCCGAACCATTGAAAATCACATCTGTCATCGACTCGCCACGCAGGTGCTTGGCGGAACTTTCACCCATCACCCATCGTACGGCATCAATAATGTTGGATTTCCCGCAACCATTAGGCCCGACGACCGCACAAAGGTTACTGGGAAAAGATACGGTGGTCGGATCAACAAAGGACTTGAACCCCGCGAGTTTAATGCATTTTAGGCGCATTGATTTCTCTTTGGTTTTGGCGTTCCGAGCAGAATTTTCATGACGGTCATAAATGTATCAGCCGGGCTTTTTTACGCAAAGATAAAAGGGTGATTTTACACGGCTGGGCAGCAGCCACAAGCAACAGGAGCCTATAATTGGTGGTCGATGATCACTGCCACAATTTCTCCATGGTCAGCTATTTTTAAAGCACCGGTGGATCCTTCCAAATCACCCTCAGCTGGCGTCGCCGATCCACTAACAGAGAGGCGGGCAACAACCTCGATCGTCTCAACAGAAGAGAGCAATTTACCACCGGGCATTGCCATTGAGTCATCCAATGTCACTGTCGCAGGTAAGTCTGCTGCCTGTAGCTTGGCTACTGCCAGCGGCATAGGCATACCCTGCCATTCACGAGCATACACGTACACCACCATCTCTGGAGATATGGCCAACTCAGGAGAAATCGCTACCTGAACCTTCACAGAAGGCAGTGCTTCACCAAGCTGGCTGCGTGCACGAGCAATACCCGACTGTAGAGCCTGAGCTTGTGGTGTATCGGGATGAATAGCACGCAAAGCTGTTTGCCAACTGACGATAGCTTGCTGATAATCACCCAATTCAAAGGAACGGATACCCTGCAAACCCTGAGCCGTCATATTATTAGGGTCCAACGCCAGAGCATTATCCAATACAGCACCCGCTTCACCCTCAAATTTATTACCGTCCCTAAAATAAACAGCCTGGGCATACTCAGCCAACCGCTCTGCATCATTAGGGGTTATCTGGACTGCATTCTGGTAAGCGACACTGGCTTGGTGAAAGTCACCATCCTCCATATGCAGTCGCGCAAGAATTAACAGATAATAAAGATTGTCTGTCTGGCTGAGTAAACGTCGAGAAATTTTATCCTTCAGCTGCTGCTTCAGTAGCAAATCATTTGTACTGGGGGGTTGGCTGGCCCGCTTTTCCAATAATTGAGTAATGGTAACGTCATCACTGGCCCCCAACATTTGATAGAGACTAAAAGCCAATAGCGGCATCAGTAACAAGCCTGTCAGCAACAACCAGATGCCAAGACCTTTTGACACTTTTGGCTGAGGGCGTTGAGGTTCATCAACGAGCAGAAGGCGCTGTTGCTCTGCCACCAAATCACCATATTGGGCGTCATCGAGATCACCGTCGGCCAGCTGATTATCCAGTTCAGACAATCGCTCATTGAACAGCGCCACATTGGTACTCACGGGCATAGCAGACATCTGTTGGGGAGGTTTTTTCAACAGCGGGTAAATGATAAACCCTGCCGCCAGAAACACCATACAAGCCATCACTAACCACATCATTTTCTTTCACCAGTAGTGTGGCTAGCATCAGAGTTATCACCTCTAGAGCTATTACCCCTATGCTTCCCGTCACCCAAATACTTTTCATCACCCAATAAGTCGGCTAACCGAGCCTGCTCTTCCACAGCTAACCCAGCCTTGTTATCGGTAATGTCATCAGTGGCGCGCATTATTTGTCGACGGCGTACACTGAAAATAATCGCTAATCCGACCAGCAGTAAAACGCCGGGCAGGAACCAGAGCATCATGGTGGTTTTCTTAATGGGAGGCCGATACATCACAAACTCGCCATACCTAGCTACCAAAAAATCGATAATTTCTCGATCGCTTTTGCCCTCTTCCAGCATACGGAAGATTTCCTCTCGCAAGTCTACTGAAATAGGTGAATTTGAATCTGCCAGGTTCTGATTCTGGCATTTAGGACAGCGTAGTTCTGTCACCAACACATGGAACCTTTCCCGCATTTGCTCGGAGGAAAACTCCTTTACCTCCACAACGGATAACGCTGAACTACTGATCACCAATAGCTGCAAGAAAATGATGTATCTAAGTATGCCCTTGAGCATCTAGCCTATTTCCTCAAGCACTTCTTTGGCGGCGCGGAATGCTTCCTGAAGTGCCGGGGCACCGATATAAGGGCCGGTGTGCAGCAGTATTTCGCGAATTTCTTCCGGGGTACAGCCATTACGAATGGCGCCACGAATATGGCCCTTTAACTCAGCAGGTGCCTTTAATGCAGCCAGAGTAGCAATAGTGATAATGCTGCGAGTTTTTAGTGGAAGCGTCTCCCTCGCCCAAACGGAACCCCAGCAGTTTTCATTGATATAGTCCTGCACTGGTTGGGTAAACTCAGTGACGGCATCCATTGCACGATCCACAAATTCATCACCCATCACTTTGCGGCGAACGCCCATACCCCGTTGGTAATCTTCCTCTGCCATGCTATTGCCTCATTATTGAATTTGTTGCCATACCGGCAAAAGGTGCTTTTGCCAAACCCGATCATCAACCACACCCACATGCTTGTAACGGATGGTCCCAGTACTATCCACCACATAGGTTTCAGGCGCACCAAATACGCCTAAATCCAAACCCATTCGGCCCGTGTCATCCACAATACTCAGGGCATAGGGGTCACCCTTTTCCGCTAACCATTCACGAGCTGCCACAATGTCATCCTTGTAATTCAGACCGATAATTCTGATGCCCTGCTCAGACAGCTTGTTCAGGTAGGGGTGTTCTACACGACATGAAATACACCAGGTAGCCCAGACATTCAGCAATGCAGGCTTACCCTGAAAAATTGTCTGATCTACCTGATTGTTTTCATCACTAAGCACTGAAAGAGAAAAAGCAGGGATCGGCCTATCAATCAATGCGGAAGGCATAGCATTTGGATCACGCTCCAACCCATTGAGCAAAAAAATGGCCAGCACGATAAATACTATCAGTGGTAAAAATAGCTTTAGTCTTGCCACTTAATCATCCGCCTCTATTGTTGTTAGGTACCAGTTGTTAGGTACCAGTTGTTAAGCACCAACTGCCAGACTGCCTTCTGCACGAGAAGAGACAGCTTGTCGCCGATACCGTTTATCCAATACAGCGATCAAACCACCCATGGCAATCAACAGCGCACCGAGCCAAATCCAGCGTACAAATGGTTTTACATAAACCCGTATGGCCCAAGCATCACCCTTTAGAGGTTCACCCAGTGCGACATACAGATCGCGAAATAAACCATTGTCGATATCCGCTTCCGTCATGGTCTGGCCACTGGCCACATAACGACGTTTTTCTGGCTTCAGTTCTGCCACGGAGTCACTATCCTTCGTCACCAGAATGAGCGCCTGCTCCGCTAGGTAGTTAGGGCCTTGCACCTGACGCATTCCCACAAACTCAAATTGATAACCTGCAACCAGAGCCTGTTCACCTGGCTCCATCCGAATATCTCGCTGAATACTATAAATACTGGTTAACCCTGCACCAACGATACAGACCGCTATCCCCAGATGAGCCAAAATCATCCCGTAGTAGCTACTTTTAAGCCGTTGCAAACCACGCCAAAAAGAAGACGAGTGCCGACTCTTTTGCCAGAGGTCAGTGAGAGTAACTGCAAAGACCCAAACAGCGACCGCCACTGTTACTCCAGCCATGACCTGATAACCGTCAATCTGATAGATCTGACCAAACCACAAAGGCGACACTCCACCTGCCAACAATGCGAGTATCAATGGGATGCTGAGGTTCTGTTTGAGGTTGGCCATCGTATTACGCTTCCAACGCAATACCGAACCCACAACCATCAGGACAGCTAACAAGAGCATCAACGGAACAAAAAACACATTGAAGTAAGGCGGGCCCACTGAGATTTTCCCCCACTCCATGACATCGGCAATCAATGGGTAGAGTGTTCCCAGTAGAATGATAACCATCACACTGATCAGCAGGATATTATTAATCAGCAGGAACATTTCCCGTGACAACCCCACAAAACTGGTGACACTTTTCACCGCAGGTCCTCGCAGAGCGTACAGCAATAATGACCCCCCGATCACAACGGCGAGGAAGGTGAGGATAAATACACCACGGGTAGGGTCTGCGGCAAAGGCATGTACTGACGTCAATACGCCAGAGCGAACTAAGAAAGTACCCAATAAACTCAGAGAAAAAGCAATAATGGCTAGAAGTAATGTCCAGCTGCGAAACACACCCCGCTTTTCAGTGGCGGCCAAGGTATGAACCAGTGCCGTACCCACCAACCAGGGCATAAAGGAGGCATTTTCTACTGGGTCCCAGAACCACCAACCGCCCCAACCTAATTCGTAGTATGCCCACCAACTGCCAAGTGCTATTCCCAGTGTGAGAAACACCCAAGCCACATTTGTCCAGGGCCTCGTCCAGCGCGCCCAGGCAGCATCCATCCGCCCCTCAATGAGGGCCGCAATGGCAAAAGAAAACGCCACAGAAAAGCCCACATATCCCATGTAGAGCATTGGCGGGTGAAAAATCAATCCAACATCCTGAAGCAGTGGGTTCAGGTCCGCTCCGTCCATGGGATAAAATGGCAAGGTGCGGTCAAACGGGTTCGATGTAAATAACAAAAATAGGTAGAAACCGACACTGATCACCCCCATCACACCCAGTACTCTTGCAACTAACTGCTCAGGCAGTGTGCGACTGAACATGGCAACGGCCAGGCTCCACAGCGCTAAAATGAGCACCCACAGTAACAACGACCCTTCATGTGCACCCCAAACAGCACTGACCTTGTAATGATCGGGTAACAATGTATTGGAGTTTGCCGCCACATAACGCACAGAAAAATCATCACCGATAAACAATGCTACCAAGCAGCCAAAACTGAACATCACCATCAGAGTCTGCCCCACGACTAAGGGCCTGGATGTGCTCATCCACAAACGGTTACCCACCGCCGCACCCGCTTGGGGAATCACCGATTGAAGTAGCGCCAATATCAGCGCCAATATCAGCGAGAATTGCCCATATTCTGCAATCATTTTTCGTTTATCCCATTAAGAATAATCATTGGGTTAACTGCCTTGATGGAATCAGTAGTCATCAGTAGGAGTAGTGTTGTCAGCAGCATCAGCAGCTCGCTGGTGCGCGGCTTCCATGGCATCAGCCACCTCTGGCGGCGTGTAATTCTCATCGTGTTTAGCTAGCACCTCGGAAGCCATAAAAATTCCATTCTTATCAAGCTCTCCAGTTGCCACAGCGGCTTCGCCCTCGGAAAATAAGTCGGGGAGAATACCGGTGTAATGAACCTCCACATTGGCCTCACCATCAGTAATCTGAAAGCGAGCAAACAGCGAGTCATCAGCCCGCTCCAAGCTACCATCAACAACCATGCCACCAGCCCGAATATGAACACCCTCCGGGGCTTTTCCCGAAACAATATCTGAAGGGGCATAAAACAGATTAATATTTTCTCGCAAAGCAAAACTTAAGAGCCCAACAGCTGCTGAGGCCACAACAACAATAAAAATTACCATAAATAAACGCTGGCGACGGATTGGGTGCATAACTGTCTCTTTTTCTCGTTTTACTATCCGAGGGGCGTACCCCAAGGGCATATATTAAGGGGCGGGTTGGGATGTATCCGAGTGTTGCTGACGAGCCGCTTCACGGCGTTGCTGCTTGATAACTTCTTGCACAAGCTTTCGCCTACGGTGCAATGGGCTTACCACCAGCCATATCAGTACCGACAGAGAAATCAGGTAGGCTGCCCAGACATAAGTACCGTGGCCGCCCATCTGAATAAACTCACCCAGGCTTTCAAACTGGAACATTAATTCTGTCCCTCTCTCGTGTTGAGCACCATGTCTTGTACCCAGCGGGTCCGACGCTCTCTGTGGAGAATTTCTACCCGTGTATTGAGGATCAAAGCCACGGCATAAAAACAATAAAATCCCAATATCATGACCAATAGAGGATGAAACATATCGGGGTGCATGGAGGGGGCTTCAGTCAACCTAATGGTGGCAGGCTGGTGCAGCGTATACCACCAGTCCACTGACTTGTAGATAATGGGGATATTCACCATACCAACAAGTGAAAGCACAGCGCTGGCCTTGCTGGCTGCATCCTGGCTGGTGTAGGAGTATTGCAAGGCAATCACCCCCAGATACAAAAAGAACAATACCAGCATGGAGGTTATTCGGGCATCCCATACCCAGTAGGTTCCCCAGGTAGGCTTACCCCAAATGGCACCCGTCACCAATGCGACGAAGGTTAGTATTGCACCAATGGGTGCTGCTGACTTCATCACCATATCGGCTAGCTTCATTTTCCAAATCAGGCCAACAGCGCCCGAAATGGCCATCACATAGTAACCCGCCAGTGCGAGAAAGGACGCAGGGACATGGATATAAATAATCCTAAAACTATTGCCCTGCTTGGCATCTTCTGGAGCAAAACCCAGCCCCCATACCACACCGAGGCTTAACAGTGCCGCAGCCAATATAGACAACCATGGTAGCCATTTACCACTGGTATGATAAAACCAGCGCGGCGACCCCAACCGATGAAACCATTGCCACATCTCTGTCTTAACCCTCGCTATTCAACAACATCGCCAACCATTAACCGTGCATGCTTACCCGCAGGGCACCCGCAGTAGCAAATGGTGAAATTAATAATGAAAAAGCCAGCAATGCGCCCATCACCGCCAACGGCCCATCCACAGGAAATCCATCAACCGCTCGCTGAACCGTACTGGCACCAAAAATCAGTACTGGCATGTAGAGTGGCATCACAATCAGTGACAACAATAGCCCACCCTTCCTTAACGCGACGGTAAGGCCTGCACCAATAGCACCGATCAAGCTCAGTACCGCTGTGCCCATAAGTAGACTCAACACCAGAGGTAAATAACCCGTCGTTGGCAGGGACAACATCATACCTAAAACCGGCGCCAAAAGAGTTAAGGGAAGACCCGTGA
Organism: uncultured Cellvibrionales bacterium; assembly: GCA_913062605.1. Taxonomy (GTDB): domain Bacteria; phylum Pseudomonadota; class Gammaproteobacteria; order Pseudomonadales; family Porticoccaceae; genus Porticoccus. The sequence goes on along the minus strand of CAJXWQ010000017.1, from coordinate 3,746 downwards.
TTAACCAATGAGCCAGAACTTTCGCCAGCACCATCAGGTAAAGAGGTTGTGGCGTAATCAACAGCTGTTCCAATGTGCCATCACGGTAATCACTTTGAAACAAACCCTCCACCGACAGCAGTGATGCCAAGAGTGCCATGACCCACAAAATACCCGGAGCAATCTCTGCCAACCGACTGGCTTCTGGTGTTAAACCCAACGGTACTAATGTCACTACGATAAAGAAGAAAATCACCGGATTGGCAATCTCGCCCCTATGACGAAACGCCAATAGCAGATCCCGCTTGAGAATAGCTGAAAAACCACCACCCATAATCAGCTTACCTCCGCCAACAATGGTAAGGACAACCGACGAATACCTTCAATGCCCAAATCCTGATGAGTAGACAAGATTACCACGCCACCCTTCTTCACATGCCCCTTCAACAATGTTTCGAGCTGAGCGACACCCTGCTTATCAATGGCGGTAAAAGGTTCATCCAACACCCACAAGGGCGCCTCGGTAATGAGCAACCTAGCCAGTGCAGCACGACGCTGCTGCCCGGCAGATAATGTATAACAGGGGACATCTTCGTAACCACGAAGTCCAATTTTGGCCAACACTTCTTCATTACTTAACAGGCTACTATTGGCATTGAGGCGACGCCACCACTGCAAGTTTTCTTCAGGTGACAGCGATTGTTTAAGCCCAGGTAAGTGCCCTAAAAACAGTAAATGCTGGAGATAATTCTGGCGATGCAGAGAGATATCCTTACCACGCCAAAATAGCGCCCCAGAAGTGGGATTTAATGCCGTTGAAATAATACGTAATAAGGTGGTTTTACCGCAACCGTTGGGCCCTTCGACCTGGAGAATATCACCAGGCTCAAGCGCCATGCTGATCTCAGAAAACAACAGCCTATCGTCCCGCTCAAAGGCGAGAGACTTAAATGAAAAAATAGCTGCTTGGGACGACAATAGATAATCCGACCTGAAACAAAGCCGGTATTATGCCAAAAACTTGGGGCAATAAGAGAAAAGATAACAGAATTAACATCAAAAAACATGCAAATAGGCTTAAAATGAAAAGCCACCAAGAAATATAAACTCTATTATTTCAACGGGTTATCTATTAACAATAGATTTTTTGTAATTCATCAAAGCTTGGCAGCTCCACAAGATCCTCCGGGCGATCAATATCGGGGAGTGCTGACAATTCCTTCCACGCCCAACCAAGGCTGTTCAGTCTATTTTGGGTCATAGCCATCACCTCTCCAGTCCCCCAGGGAATATCAGAAAACAGTGTCAGATTTAAACAATTTAAGCCTATCAACACATATCCGCCATCCGTGGCCGGGCCAAATACTGCGGGTACATCATCAAGAGCCTCCAACGCTTGCGTAATATACTCACCATTAATGGCTGGGCAGTCACTGCCAATAATAATCACTCGATTAAATTGCCCCAACCGCTTGGCAAAGGCATTGGCCATTCGTTCACCGAGATCACGCCCTTGCTGCTCGACAATCCGAACACCTGTGCCCTCTACTAGTTGGTGAAAAAAATTATGCTCAGCACTGCACCATAATTCCAGGTTCGAGACGGCAGATGCCTGATGAATACGGAACTGATAATCCACCAGTGCGCAATGTAATTGCAGGCTCCCAGCTTCACCCAATGCAGACTGAAGCCGTGTTTTCACACGCCCCTGTAGGGGGGCTTTTGCAAATTGAAGTAAACAACTATCAGGGTACTGCACAGACATTATGGGTAGCTCTCTTATTGCGAATAGTACTGCCGAGCCAAATGTTGGGGAGAGACACCTAAAAAGTAGGCAAGGCGTAGATGCCACATCTGCAAAACAGTCCGGAGAATACCTCTTTGCTCCCATCGACGACTCGAGGTGGTAACAACACCTTGCTGAAATGACGGCGGGCTCACCCTTTTCAGGCGACGACAAAGCTCAACATCCTCCATCAAGGGAATATTGGCAAAGCCATTGAGAGATTTGAATAATGCACGACGAACAAACAGTGTCTGGTCACCAGTACCAATACCGAACAAATGTGAACGTATATTCATCCCACGTTCAATCACTCGAAACGGCCATGCTGAGCCGCTCAACTTAACAGGGAAAAACCCCCAGTCCAGGCCATTCAACCAAGCCACTGAAAAATCTGATGGCAGCTCAGTATCAGCATGGAGAAACATCAGGTATTCACCACGGGCAAACTCCGCCCCAACATTCATTTGCTGTGCACGACCTAGCTTACTACTGACCACTTGGTCGGCAGAGGTCTCCGCCAATTCACGGGTATGATCTGTACTCCCGCCGTCAGCAACAATGACTTCAACACCCATGCCCCGAATGCTTACGTCACGAAGTGGTTGTAACGCCTCAAGGCAGAGACCTATTTCGGACTGTTCATTAAGCGAAGGAATAATGATACTGAGAAATACATCCCCCATTACTCTAGAGCACCGCCACAACTACTACCCTGACCGGCCGTACAACCATAACAATGGTCAGCAATCACAATGGGGTGCCCAGTAACATCCGTTGTAAGCAGATCCCGCAGGTGACGATGCCTATCTGAGGCAATCATCTCATCCAACCCTGACCCTTGCCCTGATGCGGATCCTGATACGGCTACAGGCACTGACATGGGCGTTTCCAGCATTTGATTAAAATCACAATCATATAGATTGCCAAGCCAGTCCACGCTCACGGTTGTCCTGCACATCACTGTATCCAAATTCAATGCTAAAAAATTATTTTTCAGCAGTTGCATGTATTGTTCATACCCATTCTTGGCCAAAAGTACTGCACCAAAACGACTAATAGGCATATTGGTTATCGTAAACAGCTGGTTAAAGACTATGCTGTGATCCTCGCTGAGCCGCAGTTTATACTCCGCTTCCAATTGCTGTTGGTCCGGTGGTAAAAAAGCGCCATTGGGGTTATAAACCAGATTCAATGGCAGTGTTTCATCGACCCCATAACCAATTTTATTGAGTATTTTAAGTGCATCAATGCTTTGCTCAAACACACCCTTACCCCGCTGCTCTGTTACATTCTGTTCTGAAAAGCAGGGCAGCGAAGCAACCACAGTGACCTTATGGTCAGCAAGAAACTGGGCTAAATCCTGATATCCCGACTCCAGCAAAATGGTTAGATTACAGCGATCAATTACCTCAACCCCCAATTTACTGGCTTCTGAAACCAGATAACGAAAGTGAGGATTCATCTCTGGAGCACCACCGGTAAGATCCAACGTCTTCACGTTCTTCTCTCTCAAGACCTCAAGGACTAGCTCTATGGTCGCCCTATCCATCAATTCTGTACGACTGGGGCCAGCGTTCACGTGGCAATGGGTACAACTGAGATTGCAGAGGTAGCCTAAATTGACCTGTAAGGTCGTCAGTGCTGTTCTCTGCAAAGGGGGGAAGTCTGTGTTCAATAACAGGGGACGAGTATCACGCATGGGGGGATTCTGCCAGAATACCTTTTCAATGTGACCCATTGGTCAAGAAAAAGTTTAGTGTTGCACTCACACAATGGTCGATTAAAGTTACGTTATTCCTACAAATGGCTCTCTTGATAAAGTAACTCCCTATGACAGGTAACTCATGAACCATAAGCGCTATGAGTCCGTGGTGGTATTAACCGGTGCCGGCATATCGGCTGAATCCGGCATCCGCACGTTTCGAGCAAGTGATGGACTCTGGGAGGACCATCACATTGAGGATGTGGCATCCCCTGAAGG
>CAJXWQ010000016.1 GCA_913062605.1 uncultured Cellvibrionales bacterium | reverse complement strand
CATTGTTGATACCGCCCAAAAGAGCAGTGTCTCCCTCTCCCGGTTAAAATCCATCGACAGTGTGCTTGATACAGAACCACTGGTGCCACAACAACTCTTTGAACTATACCGATGGGCTGCCAGTTATTACCAACACCCCATAGGCGATGCCCTAAGTAGCGCCCTACCGGCCCTGTTGCGCAAGGGTGAACCCATACCTGAGTCCGATGAAAAACACTGGCAACTCACTGAACAGGGTAAAGGCTTGCCCGAGACGGCGCTGAGTCGGGCACCCAAACAACAGCAGGCTCTCAACCTGTTGCAGCAGCAAGCCACCGCAAGCCGAGATGATTTTAAACGGCTCGACACCTCCACCGCTGTATTACGGCAGCTGGAACAAAAAGGGCTGATTGAAACAGTCGATATTCAGAGAGATGCTCCTGCATTTGATGTGGACAACCTGCTATCGGAACAACCCTTATCACTCTACCCCGAACAACAGCAAGCGCTGAACAATATTGATCTGCATGGCTTTCACCCCTACCTATTGCACGGTGAAACCGGTAGCGGTAAAACAGAGGTATATTTACAGGCTATTGAAAAAATTCTGCGATATGGCAAACAAGCGCTGGTACTGATTCCGGAAATTAGCCTGACACCACAAACCCTCAGCCGCTTTCAAGCCCGCTTTAACTGCCCCATTGCGGTACTTCATTCCGGGCTTACCGATCGAGAGAGAGCCATTGCCTGGAACGCCGCTCGCACCGGCCAGGCACCCATTGTGTTAGGCACCCGATCGGCTATTTTTACCCCGCTAAAATCACCCGGATTATTGATTGTCGATGAAGAGCACGACAGCTCTTTCAAACAACAAGAGGGCTTTCGCTACTCAGCCAGAGACCTGGCGGTAATTCGCGCTCACCGGGAATCCATACCCCTGATTCTTGGGTCAGCCACCCCCTCATTGGAATCCTTATATAACTGCCAGCAAGAGCGCTACACCAAACTGGTACTTTCATGCCGTCCCGGTGACGCTGTACAGCCACGTTGGCAGCCGGTTGATATCCGCAAAGCAAATTTATCCAGTGGTTATTCCCGTGAGTTAATTGCCGCCATTACCGACACCTTGGCAGCCGGCAATCAAGTATTGGTATTTCTCAATCGCAGGGGCTTTTCCCCCACACTGAGCTGTCACGAATGTGGCTGGATATCTAACTGCCACCGTTGTGAGGCTCGACTTACAGTACACCGAAGCCCCAACCGGCTGCTCTGTCATCACTGCGAGCATCTGGAGCCAGTACCCACAAGCTGCCCGTTCTGCCACAGTGCAAAACTGCAATGTATTGGTCAGGGTACGGAGCGCAGTGAAGAAATCCTTGAGGCCATGTTTCCGGACACCCCTATTATCCGGGTAGACCGCGACACCACTCGCCGCAAGCAAGCGATGCAGGCGGTTGTCGATCGGGTCAATAGTGGTGAACCCTGTATTCTCATTGGTACCCAGTTATTGGCCAAGGGTCACCATTTTCCCAATGTCACACTGGTGGCTATATTAGATGCCGATGGTGGTCTGTTCAGCCCTGATTTTCGGGCACCAGAAAAAATGGGGCAATTGATTACCCAAGTCGCCGGACGTTCAGGTCGAGGTGATCAACCAGGAACGGTTCTATTGCAAAGCCACCACTGCGATCACCCATTAATAGCAACCCTAACCCAGCAGGGCTACAACGCGTTTAGCGAGGAACTGATCAGGGAGCGAAAGCTCTCTCAACTTCCCCCCTACCGACATATGGCACTGATTCGAGCGGAAGCCGTCAATGGTGAGGCTGCGGTGCAGTTTCTTCACTTTGTTCGCCAATGCGCAGAACGATTGTTACCCGCCACTGATAAAACCGGCTACCTGGGACCGTTGCCCGCCCCGATGGAAAAACGCAGTGGCCGGTTTCGTCACCAGCTCAGTATCATCTGCTCCGAACGGCCCACTTTACAGAGGATGATGTCGACACTCTGCCAGGAACTGGAACAATCCCAGTTATCCAAACGGGTTCGCTGGTCAGTAGATATTGATCCTCAAGATATGACCTAGCCCTAACTGTCATTGATACCGTACCTTCAAATTTAAGTTAGGTACTACCAGGCCATGGATAAGGTCTGGAAGACATCACCGCTTCCCCATACAATGGCGGCCACCACCTAGATACTACCGGGAGTACAGGCAACAGCATGACCAGGGATTACGCCAAAAAATCTAGCGGCCGCCGGACAACCAAGCGTCAAACCAAGAAACGTTCTGGTCATCAGGATGCTCCAGGCTGGCTTTGGCTGTTAGCAGGCGTACTTATCGGTGCTTTGGTCATGGGGTTGATGCAGCTGTCAGAAATTTCCCCTGAAGATGTAGAAAAAGCGGCAAGTGAAACCGGCACAAGCTCACAGGAAGAAGACTCACAGGGCAATAGCGGCCCCAAACCCCGGTTTGATTTCTACACCCTGTTGCGTGATTCCGAAGTTATTGTTCCAGACACGCCCGGCACCAACAACAAGACAAGGCTACCTGTGGCTGATGATGAAGTATTCCTGCTACAGGTAGGCTCCTTTAAAAATAGCCATGATGCCGACAGCCTCCGCGCCCGACTATTGATGCTGAACCTGAGCGCTAGTATTGAGACTGTCAGCCCCCGACGTAATGAAACCTGGCACCGGGTTCTTGTTGGTCCCTTTAGCGATCGACCAGAACTGGCCGATGCGCGAAGCAGGCTTTCAAGTAATGGTATTGACTCACTACTGTTAAAGCGGAAGCAGTAACACCTTCACTGCTATATAATTTATCTAACTCTCCCTATCATCCAACACTCTCTCAACCGTGTTGCTGAATAACAACATGCTATAGCTGACATTTTCGGCCTCCCAAGAAAAGGTGGCATTAAGTATTTGATTTTAAAGGGTGTTGATTTATGATCAGGGGGAAGAGACTGGAAAAAAGCAGGGTTTTGGCTTCTTTTACCAAATAACAGACCGCGCCTCCTTACTCCAACCCATTGTAAACAAATAAGAAAATCCTTGGTATAAAATCATTAGCTCCGAGATAAGAGGGCCAAAGTGATATAAGGCCATAGGCTTCTTAATAAGCTGTTATGCGCTGTAGGTACTGAGAATAATGGTGGTGTATTTAAAGTATGAGTAATGAGCAACCGAATAATCCTTTGCATGGTGTTACGCTTGAGAAGGTTGTAACGAGGCTGGAGGAGCGTTACGGCTGGGATGGATTGGCTCAGAGAATCAACATCAATTGCTTTAAGAGTGATCCGTCAATCAAGTCATCACTGAAGTTTTTACGTAAGACCCAGTGGGCCAGAGACAAGGTTGAGAGTTTGTATATCTCAACATTTGAAAAGCAATCCCCGTGGGGTAATTCTAAATAAGCTGTGCTGAGTTACTAGTATGGGAATTGTAGAAACTAATTAGCATCTAGGGCACAACAAGCGCAGTCACGGCGACGGCTTTTCCGCTTCGGCTTCACCTGTACTACAAAGCCGCGCGTGCTGTGGGCGTTAACTGTCTTCAGCCATAAGGGAACAGATACTTAAATTGGAAAAATATGCATTAGCACAATCATTGGCAACCACTTAAAGATCGAACCAGAATTCACGATGCATCAGCATTGCCTCATTACACATTGAATAGGATACAAACATGGCCAAAGGCATTATTAAACGTTACGACTTCCGCAAAGGCTTCGGCTTTATTGCCGACGACAAAAGCGGCGAAGACTTCTTCTTCCACAAAAGTGAATGGCAAGGTGATGGCCCTATCCGCCAAGGTTTAGCCGTTAAGTTCGACGGCAAAGACTCAGACAAAGGCCCTCAGGCTGAATCTGTTATTCCTTTAGACGGTGGCAGCAGCAAACCTTCTAGGAATAAAAAACCTGCAGCTAAACCTGCTTCTTTAGAAAATCGCGTAGCGTCTCTAGAAAGCTCTGTAGGTACCTGGAAAGTTTTGAGCTTTTTAGCACTTGCTGGTGTTATTGCTCTAGCGGTTGAAAAGTTCATACTGTAAGTACTGGCCTCCAACAAAAAAGGCCAGCACTTATATAGCTGTATTAATTCTGTTTATATCACTATCAGTATTAATTCCCTATTTCAATGGCACTGTTTTGGCATTTATATTATCCGGCTTTGCTGCAGGCACAGTTATACAATTTCAAGCAGTTAACAAGGCAAGTTAAAATCGGCCTGCGGGCTGGACGCACTAACGCACACCTTTGCTTGCGGCGTTAACTTTATAAGGAGCATCTTCTAGTGCAGGACAAAATTAGCGTAGTGGTTGATTACATCAATCAAGTAAAAACACGCTGTACGTTTAATGCGGCGGCTAAAGCATTAGGTATTACACCGCAAGCTCTAAAAAAGCAGCTAGGTGAGCCGCGCCCAGAAATCTCCTGGTTTGTTAGCCCAACATCAGGAGAGCCAATGCGTTACACAGACAGCCAGAAACATCCTGATCTTTATCGGACAAAACGAATTATTAAATCAGCAGAGGTTTTAACCAGGAATCTTGATCTGTGAAAAAAGTTAACAAGGCAAAGCAAAACAGACTCGCTAAAGCGCGCGTCTGTTTGCGGCGTTAAATGTAAGATCTAATTCTTGTTTTCTTATCTTAAACCATCAAAAATAATTTAATATCAATGTGTAATCCCCATGAAAAATAGCTATGCCTGCATTGGCCTGTTCAACCCTAAATCTCCTGAGAATGTCGGCTCAGTGATGCGCGCCGCTGGCTGTTATGGCGTCAATTCTGTGTTCTATACCGGCACGCGTTACGACCACGCCAAGCCCTTCTACACCGACACCAAAAAAATCCATGAAACACTGCCGCTCATCGGCGTCAAAGAATTAAAAGACACTATCCCGTTGGGGTGCGTGCCAGTGGCCGTTGAGTTAATCGACGGCGCCAGGCCATTGACCACCTACAAACACCCAGCCCGAGCCTTCTACATTTTTGGTCCAGAAGACAGCACCCTGAAAAAAGAGATCACCGACTTTTGCGAGGACATTGTCTACATCCCAACTGAGGGCTGTATGAATTTAGCCGCCACTGTAAATGTAGTGCTCTACGACCGCCTCACCAAGGGTGATAACTTCTCTCACCATCAAGATGTATTAAAGAACAAGCCAAAATAATTAAAGGGGGAAGATCCCTATGTTCGCGTGTCCTACGCGGGACACCATGCTAGGTATGTCGCTGCACTAGGCATTATGTATATCAATAACGGGGAATGTTGAATGTCTTGTGCCGGCCCGCCAACTCACACCATCGTTGATGACTTTCTGGCGCCGGTGTGTGACGATTTTGTTGAAATTTTGTATCAAGATGCTGACATTTTATTGATCAACAAACCTAGTGGTCTTCTCAGTTTATCGGGTAAAAATCCCCTCAACTGGGATTCCGTACACTACCGTTTAGTGCACGGACAAGAGGGGGTGAGTCCTGCATTCCCGGAGGCAAAATTACCGCATCGATTAGATTTTGGGACATCAGGCATTATGGTGGTGGGGCTGAATGCAGAGTCGGCGCGGCATCTCAATAAACAGTTTCAAGCACGTACGATTCAAAAGCGTTATGTAGCCCTGCTAGAAGGTTGGGTTGCCGACGATCAAGGGCGGATTACAGCGGCCATAGCGAAAGATAAAAACCATTTTCCTCGGGTAAAAATTTGCAGCACTACAGGCAAAGCGGCCATCAGTGAATACACGGTATTACAACGACTAGAGCAACCGCGTCGGAGCTTGGTGAAATTTACTCCTCATACGGGGCGCACACACCAGTTACGGATTCACAGCCAGGCAATAGGCCATCCAATTCTTGGGTGTGATCTGTATAAAAATGATCATAGTGAACAGATGGCAGATCGATTGCTATTACACGCCAGTGACTTGTATTTTGAGCATCCTACTAGCGGTGAACAATTCCATGGACAGTGTCCCTGTCCGTTTTAATCAGAGAAGTTGTTCTTATACCGGACAAGCCTTTTTCAAAGGCCGGTAAGATGCAAAAATTAAAGGGGTCAGCCCCCTTTGTTCATATCCCTATGCACTGAGGCTGCTTAAACTGCACTTGGCTTATGTGTTATCAATCAGAAAATTCACCCACCAAAAAATCAATAAAACAGCGCACTTTTTTTGGCAGATAACGTCGATGTGGGTACAGGGCAAACAAGCCAAATTCCAAGGTGCTAAAGCCAGGTAAGACCTCTTCTAATAAGCCCTGTTCCAGAGCGGGCTCTACGATAAAACGTGGCACCATACCAATACCACCACCAGCCACCGCAATCTCTTTAACCGCACTGGGGCTGCTGGCAGCAATACGAGTATTAACGTTAATGGATTCGGCCTTGCCCGTGGGAGAGATGATCGGCCATTGTTTACCAATGCGAAAATTACTATCGATAATACAATTGTGCTGACTGATATCCTGAGCCGTTTGTGGCCGGCCATGTTGCTTCAAGTACGTTGGCGCTGCACACAATATGAGCGGCAGGGTTTTAAGGTGGCGGGCGATCAAGCTCGAGTCATCGACCCCGCCCACACGAATCCTTACATCAATGCCTTCCTCAACCATATCGACCATGCTGTTACTCAAGATGATTTCGAGACGAATATCCTTGTGTTGCTCCATAAATTGCGGGATGAGTGGTGCCAGTTCCATCTCACCAAAGGCGACAGGTGCACTGACGCGCAGCAGCCCCTGGGGTGAAGACTGCTCACCAGTGACGCTATCCTCTAATTCAGTGAACTCTTCCAGCAGCGGCAATGCTCGCTGGTAATAACTCTTACCCGCCTCGGTCAGTGCCAATTTCCGTGTAGAGCGATGAAACAAGCGTACATTCAGATGCTTTTCCACTTCCCCAACATACTTGCTTGCCAAGGCCTTGGAGATGTTCAGGCGCTCGCTTGCAGCGGTAAAAGAGCCAGTCTCTACCACGGCGACTACGGTTTTCATGCCATCTAAGGTATCCATATTGTCAATGTAGCATTGACAATAATTCAATAGAAGCACTATTTATCAACGGTACGTTAGCGCGGATACTTCCCTCCATCGACATTAACCACAGCACAGATTTTGACAGTGCCTTTCTGAGAAGGAAATAGACCTTGGCAAAGATAGAAATCTACACACGACCAGGCTGTGGCTACTGCACTCATGCCAAACGCTTACTAGCCAGCAAGAACTTGGTTTTTACTGAATATGACGTCTACCAGCACCAGCATCATGACAGCACGCTGCGCAGCCGCACTCATAACCGCAGTTACCCACAAATTTTTATTAATGATTTATCGGTGGGCAGCTTTGAAGATCTGGTTAAGTTGGAACAACAGAATCGTTTACCGAAAGCAACGCCGCCAACCGTCATTAATGGCTAGCGAATACTGCTGGCAAAAAGCCTGGCTTAAAGAGCCTTACCCACTGAAAAAATAGGAACTTACTATGTCTACTATCAAACTTCACAGCTTCCCTCTATCTGGTCATTCACACCGTGTTGAGGTTTTTCTTTCCCTGCTGGGTCTGGATGCGGAAATCATTACCGTTGATCTGGCCAATGGTGCTCATAAAACCGAGGACTTTTTAAAGAAAAATAGCTTCGGTCAGGTGCCGGTACTTGAAGACGGAGATATCACACTGTCGGACTCTAACGCAATCATCACCTATTTAGCGACAACCTATGATGACTCTCGCAGTTGGTTACCGATTGATGCGGTCGCTGCGGCACAGGTGCAACGCTACCTGTCAATTTCAGCCGGACTTTTGGCTTATGGCCCTGCGCAGGCTCGATTGGCCAATGTTTTTAATGCTCCCGTTGATAAAGAAAAAGTCCTTGCCAGCTCACACAGCTTACTCGCTGTATTAGATGCAGAACTGGCCGAGCGAGACTGGCTGGTCGGTGACCAACCAACACTGGCCGATGTCGCCAATTATAGCTATATCGCCCATGCCCCAGAGGGAGATGTCTCGCTGGATGAATACAGTAATGTTAAGGCGTGGTTGCATCGCTTTGAGAACCTTCCCCGCTTCATTCCGATGCAAGCAACCGCTGCTGGTTTGGCGGCAGCTTAAATACACACGCTTTTACTTACTGAAGTGATAGCTAGCTGAATTTATGGCAACCCATTAATGGGTTGCCATACCTCTGGTGGCCCAATAAAAACCCGCTGGGTCAGTGGGCTTGGCGATGTTTTATTTCAACAGGGTGAAATGAGCACTCAATTAGGAGAAGGCTCAATGAAAAAAGTACTGATGTTATTGGCTAACGGTGTAGAGCCTTTAGAATTGTCCGCCTTTACTGATGTTCTTGGTTGGGCAACGCTGGTTGGCAGTGAGCCGATTGAGCTACTTGATGTCGGCTTAACCGACAACATTAAAACTACCTTTGGTTTAAGTTTGCGACCCACAGCTGTTTTAGACGATATTGATTTGTCTCAATTTGATGCGCTGGCTATCCCCGGTGGTTTTGAACCGGCAGGTTTTTATCGTGACGCGCTAAGCGAACCATTTTTAGAGGTTATTCGTCACTTCAACGAACAAAATAAATTTATCGCCAGTATTTGCGTGTCATCACTAGCTCTTGGAACAGCGGGCATTCTTAACGATAGAAAAGCAACCATCTATCATCAGCACAACGGCGTGCGTAAACAACAATTAGAACAAACAGGAGCAATCTTTGTTGATCAACCCATTGTTTGTGATGGCAATTGCATTACTTCAACGGGGCCTGGTACAGCGCTTGAAGTGGCTTTTGAATTATTGGAAAAGCTGAGTGATAGCTCGAATGCGGCAATGGTGCGTGAAAAGATGCGTATTCCTACGCCCTGCCCCGAGTGGTATCAATCCGCTCAAGTCTGATTGAAGCTACAGGTAAGAACTACAGGTAAAAGGTAGATAACATGAAAAATGTTACAGAGAACTCCCCCTTTCATCGCGGCGAACAACTGCTGCAAGAGCGGCTAGGCGTCAAAGACAAAATGGAACGTTTTGGCCGTAAGGTGATTCGTGACCATATACCTGCGCAGCACCGGGAGTTTTATCAGCAACTACCCTTTGTTTTTGTGGGCCATGCAGATGATGACGGCTGGCCCTGGGCGTCCATATTATTTAATCCTCCCGGTTTTATCTCCAGCCGAGATAAACATTCTATGAGAATTAATGCCTTACCCGTCGTTGGTGACCCCCTCTCTGAATCACTACAGGTGGGTACTCGTTTAGGACTGTTAGGCATTGAACTTCCGACACGCCGCCGCAATCGGCTGGCGGCTCATATCAGTAACGTTAGTGATGAGGGTGTTGATTTAGTCGTTGATCAGGCTTTTGGGAATTGCCCTCAATATATTCAAAATCGTGAATTAGTCACGGTTGATGCCGAGACTATCCCCAATACTATGCCGCCCCCTAAGAGCAAAGAGATCACGACCTTATCGAGTGAAGCCCGCGCCCTGATTGAGCGTAGTGATACGTTTTTTGTCGCGAGCTATAACGACGCTGGTAGCAATCAAGCCCGTGATGGCGCCGATGTTTCACACCGTGGGGGCAAACCGGGGTTTATCCGTATTGATGGCAATACCTTGACCATCCCGGATTATCTGGGCAATAACCATTTTAATACGTTGGGGAATTTCCATGAGACGCCAAAGGCAGGATTGTTATTTGTCGATTTTGAGAACGGTCACCTACTGACGCTAACCGGCACTGTAGAGGTTTTATGGCAGAGCGATGAGACGCAACATTTTGCCGGTGCAGAGCGGCTTTGGAAGTTTCATCTTGATCACGGGCATCACCAAAAAAATGTTTTGCCACTGCGTTGGCAGTTCAATGACTACTCGCCCAATACATTGTTAACGGGGTCGTGGAATGAAGCGAAGGCGCTGCAACAAGCGCAAGTGCAGCGTGATCAATGGCTGAACTATAAAGTCGTGCAGGTGGTTGAAGAGAGTTCGGTGATTCGATCTTTTTATTTACAGGCTCAGGGTCATCAACAAGCGGATTTTTATCCCGGGCAATTTTTGACGATAAAAATACAGATTAATGGCGAGCCGGTGATAAGAACGTATACCATGTCGAGTGCCCCATCGGATGATTATTATCGTATTAGTGTTAAGCGTGAGGCCGAGGGCCTGGCCTCTAATTACTTACATCAGAGTATTCAGGTCGGCGATATGTTGCTGGCCAAAGCCCCTCGCGGCGATTTTACCTTGGATGCTAGCAAGGAGCGTCCTGCGGTTTTACTTTCAGCAGGTATTGGCATAACGCCGATGCTGTCCATGGCAAGGCATGCCTTGGTCGAAGGATTTCGAACTCGGCGCATGCGCAATGTAACCGTTATTACGGCGGCGCGTGATCAACAGCAACGAGGTTTTTTCGAAGAGTTGGATGAGCTTTCTCGACAATCAGATGGACAGCTTCGTAGCTTTTGGGCACTGAGCCAAATTGAAGAACCATTTGCTGCCAGCGAATTAAAAGCGGGCCGTGATTATCACCACCTTGGTCGGATATCGGAGGCGCTATTGCAGGCCATACTGCCGCTGGATGATTACGATGTTTACCTGTGCGGCCCCAGTGGCTTTATGCAGTCAATGTATGACCTTGTCCGTGGTCTGGGCATCAGTGACCAACGTATCTTTGCCGAAGAATTTGGCCCAGCTTCCTTGCGGCGTGACCGGTATCAAGGGCAAACCATCGCCGAGTTCACTCCTGCACCTGCTGCCAGTGAAGCCATTGTTGAATTTGTTGATGCTGGCGTTGAACAAGCCTGGTCTGCCGGTGAGGGGAGCTTGTTAGAGTTTGCCGAAACGCATGGCTTTACACCGGAGTTTGGCTGCCGCAGCGGCCAGTGCGGTGCCTGCAAGACAACACTGCTAGCCGGCGCCGTCAGCTATCAAAGTGAGCCATCATTCCCCGTGGCTGACAATGAAGTCTTGCTGTGTTGTACCGTGCCTGCAGCGGTTGATGGCCAGGACGTCGTGAAGTTGGCACTTAAAATTTAATCGCAGTTTAAAAGAAGCCTTTAGTGCATCAGAGATCAATCTCCTGGATCAGGCGCCACTTAAATTAATCATCACGGCATTCTGTACAAGAAAAAAGTGACATTAGGTCCTTGATTTTAAAAGGTATTGATTTATGATCAGTGGAAAGGGATTGGACAATAAAAACAGGGATTAGGCTTCTGATGTCAAATAATAAAATCTCCTGTTTTCTCTAACCCATTGTAAATAAACAATAATGTCTTTGACTGAATATTATTAGCTCTTGGATCAGGAGCCAAGGTGATATAAAGCCTTAGGCTTTTGAATAAGCTGTTATATATAAAAAAGGAGAAAACTGAATGGCATTATCAAGTTCATATACTCTAGCTTTTGCAAAGCTTGGGGAGTTCTTTGGGAAAATTAGAGATGGACAAGCACCTGATCAGTTTTCGACGCAACTATTAAAAGATTTAGGTTACAAGTCAAATAATCACAGAGCATATATTCCTATATTGAAGTCTCTAGGCTTTTTAACATCTGATGGAAAACCAACGTCAAGATATATAGATTATAGGGATCACTCTAGATCTAAAGAAATTATGGCGGACGCTATTAAAGAGGCTTATTCAGATATTTTTCTAATAAAGGAACACCCTTCAGCGAGCGATAAAGCAACGATTGAAGGGAAATTTAAAAGCTTTCATAATGCTAGTGATAATGTCTCAAAAATTATGACTAATACTTTTTACGCGTTACTTGCTTTAGCAGACCTAAACTCAAAAACGCCACCTACTGCTAATAAAAACGAAACAACAAATATTGAAACTGAGGTTGTGACACCAGCAAGTTTCAACCAAGCGCCTGGGTTACATTATAATATTCAGGTTCATCTTCCAGCCACAAAAGATATTGAAGTTTATAACGCTATATTTAAGTCTTTAAGAGAGCATTTATTTTGAAACATAAAGATTTAAGAGATTTTTTATTTAGAGGTCTGCTTTTTGAAGCTGAAGCAAGTGTGTTTCAAGGAGCAGGAATAAAAATCGGGGCTGATCAAATAGAAACAGAAGAGCACTTGCTGGCAGAGGCGCTTGCCCCTTTTCCTGCTAATCTGCGAAATAACTCTCTAGAAATGGCCCGACTTTACTCTGTATTATTTGCATTCGAAAATCACGTGCGAAATTTTATAAGAGAAACCTTGTTTGAAAATGAAGGGGTAGATTGGCTAGAAAAGTTACCTAATAAGGTAAAAGATCACGCAGAAAAAAGACAAAAAACTGCACATGATGATTCATGGTTAGAAGGTGAAAAAACTGATTTACTTGGGTTTTTAGATTTCTCTCATTTGGCACAAGTAATTCTTAATAAGTGGGAGTATTTTGAGTCAATTATACCATCTCAACATTGGCTTAAACAAAGAATGGATGAACTAGAAAAATCTCGTAACTTTATAGCACACAATAGAATGCTGTTGCCTAGTGAGTTTCAACGAATGTATATGTACATTGCAGATTGGAACAAAGTAGTTGGTCTATAAAAATATATAACAAATCGCTCAAGCGTGACCGGTTTTACGCTCCGCTTCAAACCGGCCCCTTAGCTTGGCGTTACATGAATAAATCATCAAGAGAAACCAATAATGAAAGCTATGACTTGTAAGCAGCTAGGTGGCGCTTGTGATATGGAGTTCCAAGCAGAGACATTTGAAGAAATGTCAGAGCTAAGCAAAAAACACGGAATGGAAATGCATCAAAAACAAGATGCGACACATATGAAAGCTATGAAGAAAATGGGTGAGCTAATGCAAAATCCGGAGGATATGAAAAAATGGTTTGAGTCTAAACGACAAGAATTCGAGTCATTGCCACATAAATAAATATTCTCTACAACCCTCATGACAAGTGCAAACAACAGAACTCGCCGGTGTTGCGAGCGTTAAAAACGGACATTAAAATTGGATATCAGCCTTTACCTTATCTTTCTCGCCACCACGGTAATGCTTATCCTGATTCCGGGGCCTGCGGCAATAACAGTGGCGTCTCAAGGGGCAACGAATACATCTAACAGAGCATTTTTTGGGGTTCTGGGTGTCGCAAGTGCAGATGTTATTTTCTTTGCTCTATCGGCGATGGGCATCGCATCTCTGATTATTGCTTCTAACCTTATGTTTTCCGCCGTCAAATGGGTGGGTGTTGTGTATTTACTATACCTTGGAGTTGGTGCCCTGCTCAGTCAATCCGGGGCCATCAAAATTAATCACCAACAGGCACAAGCAGGCGCACCCAAACTGTTTTCTCAGGGCCTTGTTATTCAATTGGCAAACCCAAAGGCATTGTTGTACTTCTCTGCACTGCTTCCTCAATTCATAGACCCTGTTGAACCCATCTTTTTTCAAATACTGGTCATGGGCGCTTCCTGTTTTCTTGCCGACCTATTGATCTACAGTGTTTATAGCCACTTGGGGTACCGACTCGCTAAGCAGACAATGAAACAATGGGTGATCAGCCTAATCAATAAAGCCGCCGGTATTACTCTCATATCCACCGCAGTTAAGATGGCATCACTGGAGTACCGAAAGTAACCTAAAGTGATCGCAGTCGATAAGCTATGTGGAGCCTGATAAAGCCATACGTGAGATGAAAGACACACCTCTTTCTGAATAACCAATAACCACACCACTCTTTACACATAAGATAATAAATAAGGGTTTTTATTAAACAATAAAGAGCAGGCAGCTAAGCATCATTTCCCTTCCTGTTTTTTACGTTATGATGCACCAATAATTAAAGTCCTAAAGCTCTATGGAGACTTAAAATGGAATTACGTCTAACCTCAGCCATTACGCTTTTTTTGTCCTTTTTATTGCTTTCATCGTCAGCTCAATCATTACCCCTGGAAGAAGAATGGGGAGACTGGGTTAGAGAACGCCATGACAATATCGATTGCCCCTGGGATACCAACACAAAACCTACAAAAGTCTGTGTATGGCCTGGCAACCTGAGCCTTTCTCTGGAACAAGAAGGTCTGACCTTTACTCAACAAGTGGAAGTGTTTTCCAAGCAAGCACAGGTACAGCTACCCGGCAGTGAAAAACACTGGCCCACAGAGATAACCCTTAACCAAAAACCAGCCACCATTATTGAAGTCTCTAAATTGCCCCATATCCAGCTACATAAGGGCAAACATATTGTTAAAGGACGGTTTAACTGGAAGACCAAACCCGCCGCCTTAACCATTCCCACCAACATTGCTTTCGTTAGCCTTTCTGATCAAGTCAAGGACCTACAGGTTAATCGGCATGGAAACCGCCTGATATTTGCCCAGAACAAGGATGATAACCTGCAACAAAAACGCGACAGCCTAGATGTCAAAGTCTATCGATTGTTAACAGACAATATACCGCTGTCTTTGGAGACTCGCCTGGAGCTATCCGTTAGCGGAAAGCCAAGGGAAATTAAAATTGGCCGGGTTGTTTGGGAAGGCAGCGAAGTCTCTCAATTAAGAAGCAACCTCCCCACACGCATAGAAAAAGATGGCGATATTCGATTACAAGTAACGGCGGGCAAACATCTGGTTACTGTGTACACAAGATTTACTGACAATATTGACACTATCGCCATGCAATCCACCGCTAAAGACTGGCCTAGCATTGAATATGTTAGCTTTATATCGAACACTAATATCCGACAGGTAAAACTAACTGGTGCCACCAGTATTGATACGACACAAGTTGATATTCCCTCTGATTGGGCAAATCGACCCACCTACAAACTGGGTGCCGATACAATCCTGAAAATTGAAACTCAATATCGTGGAGATGATTCACCTGCGGCTAACCAGCTTACAGTTCAACGCAATTTATGGCTTGATTTTGATGGTTCTAAAATTACCGGGTTAGAAAATATCAAAGGCACGATGAATAAAGATTGGCGGCTTAATTCGGCCACAGATACTGCCATTGGTCGCGCTACTGTAGAAAAACAGCCTGTATTAATTACAGAACATAATGGTCAACA
The DNA here is from genome assembly GCA_913062605.1 of uncultured Cellvibrionales bacterium. Taxonomy (GTDB): domain Bacteria; phylum Pseudomonadota; class Gammaproteobacteria; order Pseudomonadales; family Porticoccaceae; genus Porticoccus. The sequence continues at coordinate 26,767 of CAJXWQ010000016.1, read as the reverse complement.
AGGCCTGGAAATTCGAAGTGCCGACATCAATCTCAGTGCTGTCACCCTAATAGACAACCCAAAAGAATTTTCTGCCTCGGGTTGGGATGCTACAACAGACAACTTTTCTGCCACACTGCATCTACCCCCTGGCTGGCGCGTTCTTTATGCCGATGGTGTGGATCGTATACACGGGACATGGATCAGTGCATGGGATCTATGGGATTTATTTTTAGTGCTGATCATCACCGCAGTCACTCGCAAGCTTATTGGTAACAAAGCAGCCATTTTGGCTTTGATCGCCATGGTAATTGCTTACCATGAGGCGGGATCCCCTCTTGCTGCAATCCCGCCGTTATTGGTGCTGCTTGCATTACTGCCAGTCACTGGTGGTCGATTTAAATCATTTTTGAGGGGATGTACCGTCTTGTTTGCCGCCATTTTTGTTATTGGCATTATCGGCTTTGCCATTTCCTCATTCCGCTTGGCCATATATCCATCACTGGAAAAAACAGAAGTCAGTCATTACAGCCCATCGTCCAAACTCAATTACGCCAGTCGTGCATCCGCACCTCAAGCTGATATTGCCATAGAGCAAGAGGAAATGTTCTTTGAGGAAGACAATTTGGTGCGGGCAAAACAACGCGTGCAATCGGTTAGTACTCCAACACCCAAAAAAGCACGGAGCATATATCAAGTGACGGAGAGCGATCGCGTTCAGACCGGACCAGGTTTACCCACCTGGGTATGGAATCGCATCAACTTTAAAGCCAATAGCCCGGTAGATGAATCTCAAGTGTTATCCATCACCTACTGCTCTCCATTTTTTACCAGCCTATGGCGCGTTCTTAGCGTACTTTTCCTGGCAGCCTATGGCGTCTTGATTATTCTTAAACTCATTCCAGTACTTAAGTCCAAAGATACTGGTTCAGGTAAGGGTACTGGCAGCGATAATAAAACAACATCAGGCAATACAGCATTGGCTAGCACTCTAGGGGCGCTGTTCGTTGCAGGCATTACCATGCTCACACCAACTGGTCATGTAATAGCCGGTGACTACCCCCCTGAATACTTGCTAAAAGAGCTGGAAACCCGATTAACTAAAGCACCGGAATGCTTGCCCAATTGTATTTCCCTTAACAAGGGCTCACTAACCGTAAAAGGACATAATCTGGAACTTTCCTTCGAGGCATACGCTCAAGCTGATGTGATGATGTCATTGCCTCAAATAGTAGGAAATTGGCAATTATCAAATATAAAACTTGATCAAAATTCTTTGCCAACAGCTAAGCGTAATAAAAACCAAAATAACCTGCTGCTCGCTGAAGGTCATCACAGGATTTCAATCACCGGTAAAATACTGGGCGATCAGGCCTCTATCTCTTTCCCAAAACCCATACACAATTTTAACGTTGCTTCCTCTGATTGGCTTATTGATGGCCTCGTTGATGGCCGAGTATTAAATAATACCTTAGCACTCCGTTCTACGGTGAGTATTGAGGAGAGTAAAAAAGACACATTAACCCCCGACCCTATCTCACCTTTGGTGACCATACAGCGCACTTTTATTCTTGATAAAGAGTGGCACATGGAAACCACTATCATCCGGTACGCCCCAAAAAGTGGTCCTATCGCTGTCAGTATTCCTCTCATCGATAACGAAAAGGTGTTGGATAACAACATCACCATCAAAGAAGGGGTCGCCCACGTACAACTCAAACATAATCAACGGGTTACCAGCTGGCACTCTGTACTAGAACCCGCAGAAACACTGTTACTGGAAGCCAAACCATCTAACCACTACGTTGAAACCTGGCGTATCAAACCCTCCTCTTTATGGCGTATTGACTACAGCGGCATACCACCCGTAAAGGATAACAACGCACTCAGCTCATTAGAGCCTCACTGGCGCCCGTGGTCTGGTGAAAAACTGACGATAAATATCTCTCGACCAACGGGAGTCACAGGCCCGACACATACTGTTGAAAAAGCAGAGTTAAAATACAGCCCTGGTGATCGCATCCAGAAATCAACACTGTCACTTTCAATTCGATCAAGCCTTGGGGAAGACTATCGTTTTTCCATACCTGAAGATGCTGAAATTCTGTCGGTAACCAATGGCAATAAAAAGCTCAATATTCCCAGCACCAATGTGGTGACCATTCCCCTGCAACCGGGGTTACAGAATGTTACCGTTGTCTTCCAAGAGAAAAAGGAGATGGGCTGGAATACAACAACACCCGCCATCCATTTACCTGATACCGCGACCAATATCAGCTTAACCTATACATTGACACGCGATCGCTGGCCTTTATATTTTGATGGCCCGGCGATTGGTCCTGCCATGCTTTATTGGGGAATACTGGTTGTTATTATTATCTGTGCATTTGCACTGACAACTATTATCAAAAAATGCCACCTCAACGTGCCCATTAATATCGTTGGTTGGTTGTTGTTAGGTATAGGCCTATCAACGGTAAATAGTTATGGTGTTTTTGCCGTTATTATCTTTTTCGTTTTACTGGCTTATCGAAAAGATTATATTGATCCGCCCACGCTCAGCAGCTCCCACTTTAACCTTTTACAGGCCAGTATCGTATTGGTCACCATTGTCGCCACTATTTCCGCCCTGTCAGCTATCCCCATGGGATTATTATCAACCCCTGACATGAAAGTTGTTGGCAACGGCAGTAGTTCACATTTATATCACTTCTATCAGGATACCGCCGCTTCGGGTAATTTCCCCGTCGCCAATGTCATCAGCCTCCCTATTCTCGGCTACAGACTGGTAATGATGCTGTGGTCTTTATGGTTAGCCACACGAATTATTGTATGGGCCAGTTGGGGTTGGCGAGCTTTTAGTGCTGGTGGTATTTGGCATGCGAGAAAAAAATGATTTTTTGCTCTTGGATCAGGAGCCAAGGTGATATGAAGCCTTAGGCTTTTAAAGTAACTGTTATGCATTTAAGGGGCATCTATGAATAAATTTAGTCGCTCCTTTCTAACTCTGCTCTCTCAGTAGGGCTTTGAATTAAAGAAGGCAAAGCCTCTAAACACTCAAAATCATCTAAAACTTCAACGCCATCATTAGAAACCCCGAAAAAGCCGCATTGGATGGCGATAAACTTGGATCAACCTCTTTCTTAGCATCGTTAATCAACTTTCGATATTTTTTGTAAAAATCCCAACTAGGTAATGGCTTGTAGACAGGGTCATCGATATTGAAATGGTTGAGAATACCTTTTGCGGTGGTGGGTTTTACAAACACTTCTTTGGCCGGTGCATAGTACGCAGGAATAATACTAACAATGCTCCACTTGGCCAGTTTTTCTGTGGCTAGAATACTCACCATCGCCTCAAGCCCTGCCTGTTGTTTACCATGTAACATCTCACAGAGCGCATGAACCAAAAAGGCTTTTTCATCATTGTTTAGGCGTTGTACAAAGCCTTTAAATTTTGGCTTTTCAAACATGGACACCATGGATGAACGGCTGACTGCTTTGACCATGTTTTCTGCCGTGGTCAGAACATTTGAGCAGGCTGTTTTGGAAAAACATTCTTTGGCCATACTAGCCATTTTGTCCATTCGGTGTTTTTTACCGATTTCTATCATGGCGGGATGACTGAAGCCTCCCGGATATTGAGTAAGAAAATCTGCTTCGGCCTGATGAAGTTTGTTGATATCCAGCATATGATGCCGCTCCCTGTTATTCTAAACTCTTCTTCGCACTCTTACGTAACAGCACATACGTTGAACCCGTACCCCCATGCTGGGGCTGGGCACTGTGAAAAGCCAGCACACTATCCAGTTGTTGAAGCCAATGATTCGTGCAGCTCTTCAGTAAAGCGGGCTTTTCGCGGTTCTCTCCCCGGCCATGGGTGATCAGGGCACAACGAATATCGTGCTTGATGCAGTCTTGGATAAACTGAAAGACCTGTTGCTGTGCCTGCACGACGGTCAGTCGGTGCAAGTCGAGCCGAGAATCTAAAGTGTACTTGCCGAGACGCAGGTTTTTGAAGACGCCATGCTGAACACCATCACGCTTGAAACTGAGGACATCCCGGGGTTTAACCATAACGATATGGTCTTCAGAAGAGAGGGCGTCACAGTTTTTTGGCGACGCCTGCTGGGCATCACGGCGGCGCACTGCCAACCCCGGTATTTGTTCCACGGTCTTTTTCAGGTCAACACGGTCAGCCGTTTTATTTAACGGTGCTACATCGCCCATCTCTTCGTGGAATAATTTTTTGTCGTCGTCTATCACTGCTGCCGGCCTGTTAACCATCATCTTCAAAAGTAGCGATAGTATATCCCTACAATGCTTTAAGCGGCATCGGTTTGGGCCAATTCACCGGACATAAAACGTTCTCTGGCAAGCTCATCGGCAATCACACTGGTAGGTTTCCTCAACTCTCTGGCAACGGAGAAAATTCTTGGCAGGGTTTCTTCTGCAATCTGATCAATGTGTCTGATCACTTCCTGCCTGTCTGCACCAAAATACTGGTAATACACTTTAATCAGGCCACCTGCGTTAATCACATAGTCCGGCACATAGAGAATGCCGGCTTCGGTTAATCGCTCCCCATCAGAACGATCGCCCAGTTGATTGTTAGCTGAACCGGCCACAATTCTGGCCTTGAGCTGTGGAATGGTCTCCTTGTTCAAGGTGGCACCCATGGCACAAGGCGCCAGGACATCTACTTGTTGGTACAGGATTTGATCGGCGGGTACTGGAATAACACCCAGCTCTCTGACAGCACGCTCAAGGCTATCGGTAAAGATATCTGCTGCACTCACCTCAGCACCCACATTAATTAGCAGCTGGGCAAGCTCAAACCCCACCTTACCCACACCCTGTATGGCCACACGAATACCCTTCAGATTGTTGCGACCCAACCTGAAACGTACCGCCGCCTCTATACCTCTAAATACGCCGTAGGCCGTGTAAGGCGAAGGGCCGTTAATGCCAACACTATTGCTATCAAAGCCCGTCACATACTCGGTTTCACTGGCGATCACTTTGACATCTTCCTCGTAAATACCCACATCCTCGGCAGTGATGTACTCACCATTCAGGCTGTTCATAAAACGGCCCATAGCACGAAGGAGTTCCGGTGTTTTGTCACGGCGTGGATTGCCAATAATGACGCTCTTACCGCCGCCTATATTCAGGCCGGTAATGGCTGCCTTATAGGTCATGCCCTTGGAAAGACGTAATACATCGGCAATAGCCTCATCATCCGAGGCGTAGTTCCACATTCGGCAACCACCAAGTGCATTGCCGAGATTGGTATTATGAATCGCCACGATGGCTTTCAAGCCTGACGACCGGTCATGGTGAAATACCAGCTTTTCGTGGCCATCAAATTCGGGGTGACTAAATACGCTCATTATTCTGTCTCCTCTTCTTTTAGAGATGTTCCTGTCTCCTTGTCTCCTAGAGGCCCACCTGTCTCAATGCTTTCCGGTTCAATCACTGTTACAGGAATCGTTACCGGAGAATCTTTGAATGCAGCCATTAACTGCACCTCTCTCTCCTTAGACATCTTGCGGTTATGTTCTTTTACATGGCCAAAACCACGAATTTTCTCGGGCAGCGCTGCAATCTCAACGGCTGTTTGATAATTATGTTCGGTTAGACCGTCCAGAAGGTCGGCCAGGGTCTGTTCATATTCCACCAACAGTTGCCGTTCCATTTTTCTCTCGGAGGAATAACCAAAGACATCAAACCTTGATCCTCTCAGGAATTTCAGCTTCGCCAACTGTCGAAACAGGGGTAAAACCCAACCGCCAAATTCACGTTTTTTCAGGTGGCCCGTCACAGCATCTCGCTTAGCCAATAGCGGTGGTGCCAGATGGAATTTCAAACTAAAATCTCCTTCAAACTGATCGTTCAAATGCTGTTCAAATTCTCCATTGGTATAAAGCCTTGCCACTTCATATTCATCCTTGATGGCCAGCAGCTTGAAATAGTTTTCTGCTGCTGCCGTGGTCAGTAGCATTTGGCTATTATCATGATCAGGGAATAGGACTCGCTCTACCTGACGAACCTGCTCCACCTGTGTTCTGTACCGATCTGCATAGACCAGGTTTTGATAACTGGTCAAAAACTCATAGCGGTAATTGATGAGTTCAGGCAACGATTGGGTACTGGGTGATAACTTTTTCATACCCGCTAATGCCTTCACTCTGGCTGGGTCACAGGCAAATCGGCGACCCCACTGAACAGCCTTCAGGTTCATCTCGACGGATACGTTATTGATAGTGATCGCCTGTTCAATCGCTTCGAGCGGTAAAGGAATCATGCCCTGCTGCCATGCATACCCCAGCAACACCATATTGGCACTGATGGCATCACCCAGTAGGCTTGCGCCCAACTGAGTCGAATCGATAAACCAGGTGCGATCTGCTCCCGTTTCATCCCGAATCACCTGCATCATTGCCGATGTAGGAAACTCTGCATCCGGGTTGTGGGTAAATTCTGCTGTGGGTGATTCATGGCTGTTGATTACCGCCGATGAAAATTCTCGGTTGACCTTGGCCAGTGCCTCATTGCTGGTAGATACCACCAGATCAGCACCCAGTAACAAATGAGCATCACCAGCGGGAATTCTGACGCCGTGAATGTCCGATTGATGATTGGCGATACGCACATGACTGGTCACAGAACCGAATTTTTGCGCCAACCCGGTTTGGGTTAATACTGAGGTCCCTTTTTCAGCAATGTGTGCCGCCATACCCAACACAGAACCCACGGTTAATACGCCGGTACCACCAATCCCGGCCACCATAATGTTATAAGGCACATCAATGGTGGGGAGCATGGGCAACGGCAATTCGGACCAGTCATCTTCGTCAACCATAGCCGTATTTTTTTTCAATTCGCCACCGTGAACGGTCACAAAACTGGGGCAGAAGCCTTTTACACAGGAGTAGTCCTTGTTGCAGGCTGACTGATCGATCATCCGTTTACGGCCCAGCACGGTGTCTTTTGGTATCACTGAGAGGCAGTTGGATTGCACGCCACAATCCCCACAGCCCTCACAGACCAGCTCATTGATAAATACCCGTTTCGCCGGATCTTCCATCACACCTTTTTTACGACGGCGACGCTTTTCCGCCGCACAGGTTTGCTCATAGATTAAAACACTGGTGCCACGAACCTCTCGAAGCTCCAGTTGCACAGCTTCCAGTTCGTCGCGGTGGTGAATCGACAACCCTTTAAACTCTTTGATAAATGCCGCTGGAAAATCATGACTAAATTGCTCTGGATTATCAGACACCACGGCGATACGTTTAATCCCTTCGCCGCGCAGCTGGTAGACCATCTGTTCAACGGATAGCTCTCCATCCACGGGTTGCCCGCCCGTCATGGCCACCGCATCGTTGTAGAGGATTTTGTAGGTAATATTCACCCCCGCAGCAATCGCTGCACGGATAGCAAGTAAACCTGAATGGAAATAAGTCCCATCACCCAGGTTTTGAAATACATGTTGAGTTTCGGTAAAGGGTGCCTGACCAATCCAGGTGGCACCCTCGCCCCCCATTTGGGTGAAGGTGTAGGTACTGCGATCCATCCACTGCACCATGTAGTGACAGCCAATACCCGCCATCGCCATACTGCCCTCAGGCACCACCGTAGAGGTGTTGTGTGGGCAACCCGAACAGTACCAGGGGTTGCGTTCAATCAAGGCGGTTTTACTAGCCAAGGACTGCTCCTTAGCCTCCAAAAACGCTAGCCGTTTTTCAATGGGTTCACTGATAAAGAATTTACCGATACGGCTGGCAATCACTCTGGCAATTAATGCCGGGGTCAACTCACCCAGATTAGTGACCAGTAATTCACGATGTTCGTCGTATTCACCCACGACTCTGGGGCGCTTCTCTACCGGCCAGTTGTACAGGTGGCTGGTTAACTGATCCTCAATCACACTGCGTTTTTCCTCAATAACCAGAATTTCTTCCAAGCCTTCGGCAAACTGGTGTGTAACGACGGGTTCCAGCGGCCAGCTCATCCCCACTTTGTAGAGTCGCAGACCAATTTCAGCAGCCAGGCTCTCGTCAATGCCCAAGTCATCCAGTGCCTGTAGTGTGTCCAGATACGATTTACCCGTGGTGATAATACCCAACCGGGCATTGGGGCTATCCATGGTGATGCGGTTGAGGTTATTAGCTCGGGCAAAAGCCAGGGCCGCATAAATTTTGTCCCGCTGTAGGCGTTTTTCCTGCTCTAGAGGGGTATCGGGCCAGCGAGCGTGAATGCCGCCTTCTGGCAGCTCATAATCCTCGGGGAGGATAATTTTCACTCGACCCGGATCAATCTCTGCAGAAATAGCCGCATCACAATTCTCGGTGATGACTTTCATTCCTACCCAGCAACCACAATATCGGGATAACTCCCAACCATAGACGCCAAGATCCAAAACCTCCTGTACCCCGGCAGGGTTCAGTACCGGACAAGTAGCACCAATAAACATGTGGTCACTCTGGTGAGGTAACGTGGAAGATTTACAGGCGTGGTCATCGCCAACTACCGCCAGGACCCCACCATATTTTGAGGTACCAAAGGCATTGGCGTGCTTCAGCACATCGAGACTACGATCTAACCCTGGCCCCTTGCCGTACCACATGCCATACACACCATCATATTTGGCACCGGGAAAAATATTGACTTGCTGACTACCCCACACAGCAGTCATACCCAGATCCTCATTGATGCCGGGCTGGAAATAAATATTGTGTTTATCGAGAAAAGGCTTAGCTTTCCAAAGTGATTGGTCCAACGTTCCCAGAGGTGAACCACGATAACCGGAGATGAAGCAAGCCGTATTCAAACCCCGCTCCTGGTCTCGCTGATGCTGTAATATTGGCAACCGTACAAGTGCTTCGATACCGCTCAGATAAGCACGACCTTTATCCAAAAGATATTTGTCATTTAATGACGTTTTCACAGGCACTCCCTACGTTGAGCCCAACGTTATTACTGGCCCATTTCCCCTCACATATTCCCTACAACATGGGCTTATTTTTTACTTAACTCCTTTGGCAAAAAGCATAGCGGCTTGTTCCGGGTATATATTTGCTTTTTTTCTCCCCCAACCCTATATATAGGTAATATATTGTTAAGAAGTAAGGTAATTTAGAATTTTATTTTCTTTTTGTGACAAAAACGGAATAGCCTATGGCAGAGTTTGATAGCATTGACGTCAATATTCTCAAGCAACTACAAAAAGATGCGAGCCTTACAGCTCAGGAAATAGCGGACAAGGTCAACCTATCCACCTCTCCTTGCTGGCGACGAATCAACCGGTTAGAGCAGACTGGAATTATCCAAAAGAAAGTTGCGTTGCTGGACTCAAAAAAACTGGGCATGCAAATGGTGACGTTCGTGAGCATTTCTCTCTCACGAAATGATGAAGATTCACTTGAAACGTTTGAGGAACAAGTACAACAGTTTCCAGAAATTGTGGAATGTTATACCGTCACTGGAACCATGGATTATTTTTTAAAAATTATTACTCGAGATATTCAACATTTTGAAAGTTTTTTGCGTCGTCATCTGGCACAACTTCCACTGATTAGAGAAATCCACTCCAATGTAGCGGTCACTCAAATAAAATACTCCACAGAATTACCATTGGACACACAACTTTAATCTTAAAAAATTATTTTATTAACTAATGTTTTAAGGTGATGTGGGTTCAGATAATAGGAAATTTTTCTAGTATAAAAATCACTCGGGATCATCAATCGACAAGCTCGACGTATCTACATCCTGAGGAACAAATTCTTTTTTGTTCTCATCAGCCAATACATCAGAACCTGTTTCGGCAATCGTTAACGACGAAGTATCAACATCAACCGGGGTAAAGTCTTTCTTATCCTCTGGGGAAAGCACATCTGCTCCCACTGGAGCCACATCAAAGTCAATATCTTCAAGCACTTGTTCCTGTGGCTGCTGACACTGTTCAGACTCAGATTCTTGAATCAACCCGGAATCATTATTTGATGAATCAACTGGCTTTTCTTCTGAAATGGCTTCATTGGTCGTGGCAGGGCGAATATCGACTAAAGCACCTGCTTTTAGCAAGGTAGACTGATAACGCTCTGCTGTCTCCATATCGAGATTACGCTTAACCACCACCGGCTTGCCAGAAAACATTTGGTCAATGCGTGTAGCATCGGCGTTAAATAACTGGGCCAGACGTTGTTTAACCTCAATGACAGACTGCCCTGCAAGCAGATCTCCACGAAAGATTACTTCATAACATTCTTCACTCATAACACCACCATCCATTGATAGCTAACTTACTTATTCGAAACCGCGGTTAGTTAAGTTATTGATACTGGATCTATAGCTATAAATAGTTAAACCGCCGATATTTGGTTAGCCTGTTAACAATCCTATTATCAACTTAGTCGGCGAAGCAAGTCGATGACACGTTTCTCAATTTCATCTCGAGTAGCACGAAACTCATCTTCGGACAGGTGCTTGGGGTCAGGCAACCCCCAATCCTCCCGAATTCGCCCTTTTACCCAAGGACAATTGTCACCACAACCCATGGTAATAACTGCATCATAGTCAACAACTGGCATTTCATCTAATGACTGAGAATGATGCCTGCCCATGTCATACCCCAGCTCAGCCATGGTCACCACAGCTTTCATATTAACCTGTCCAGAGGGGTTTGACCCGGCGCTGTATACAGCAACATCATTTGATTTATGAATGTGTCCAAAGGCTTCTGCCAGCTGGCTACGACAGGAGTTTTCGACACAAACAAAAAGAATATTCTTCATCCATTAAATCCTTTCTTTTCGGCAAGGCCACTCACACTAAGATAGAACTATTTTATGACAGCTTTTTTCTAGAATTCTCTCGTTATTCTCTCTCGTCATTATCAGCACTCAATAGTGAGAATCACCGACATTCAGCAGGCTCAACCCAATCCAATCACTAACCAGGTAATAAGCACCATCCCCATGGACAGTAAAACAGCTGCCGACCCCTGATCCTTGGCGCGACCAGACAACTCATGATGTTCTTCCCCAACCCGGTCAACCACCGCCTCAATGGCAGAGTTCAACAGTTCTGTAATCAACACCAGCGCCACCGAACCTATCAGCAATAGTAATTCCACCGGGGTCTCAGCTATCACCAGTGCTATGGGTATCAAAACTGCCGCAGCGACCACCTCTACCCGAAAAGCTTCTTCATGCTTAAAGCACGACTTCAATCCTTGGCAAGAATAGGTAAAACCACCCACGATTCGTCGCCGCATCAACCCTAGTAGATCAGTCTGTTTTTTTTCGTTCAAATGCCATCTCCATCAATTCTTTGATCCATCTCTCTGGCAGGTTCTGCCTCTGTTGGATGACCTACAATTTTTGCCGGCACCCCCGCTACAGTGGTGTGAGCTGGCACGGGTTCCAAAACAAGACTACCAGCACCAATTTTGGCACCCTCTCCCACTTCGATATTGCCAAGAATTTTTGCCCCGGCCGCAATTAATACACCACAACGTATTTTCGGATGACGATCACCCGCGTGTGAACCGGTTCCGCCCAATGTTACCGAGTGCAACATAGACACGTTATCACCGATCACTGTTGTTTCACCGATCACCAATCCTGTGGCATGGTCAATCATAATGCCGCTACCTATTTCGGCACCGGGGTGTATATCCACTGCAAAAATTTCAGATACCCGGTTTTGTAAATACAGTGCTATGGACTGTCTGCCATTACGCCACAACCAGTTGGCCACGCGATATATCTGCAATGCATGAAAACCTTTGAAATAGAGCAGTGGCAGGCAGTACTGATCACAGGCAGGGTCACGCTCCACATATGCAGTGAGATCCTTGCGCATACTGTCACCAATGGCAGGTTCTGCCGACAACGCCTCTACAAATACCTCACGGATAGTTAGAGCAGATAACACGCTATTATCCATTTGTGCGGCCAAATTGTAGGCAAGAGCCTCTTCCAGTGACTTGTGACTCACTACCGCATCATAAAAAAAGCTGGCCAGCAATGGCTCCTGCTGCAAGAGCAGGGTCACTTCCCCATGAATGGTTTCCCACAAAGGGTCTTTAGTCTGGGCTGTGTCTTTCTGAGCCGTTTCTTTCTGAGCCGTTTCTTTCTGACCCATGCCTTTCTGATCTATATCTTTCTGATTCATCTGTTTCTATTTGCTCATTCTTTACTTATTGCTTTGCTCACTTCTTACTGATTAAGTGCCTGTGAAAATAAACCTGGAAATAATTTCATCCAGGTGCGTCAGTATCGTATCCCGTAATATCAGATCACTATTATCCAAAATTTTATAGATACATTGTGCATCTAGTTTAGCTTCGAATACTCGTGCCACAGGCGAATAACTCAGGTGCCATGGCTCGGGAGCCACACCGCCTCGATCTATTTCATAAGGCCTGACGAAACCAAAGACTTCGGCGTACTCATCCAGCCAACAACTCAAACTGTGGAAAGGACCACCCTGTTGGTACTCATCTGGCGTTAGCTGTAAAACATAATCCTGGGGCACGGCCGCAGCATCCCAGATATCCATATCAGTACCCCAGTGGTGCCGTGAACAGCCGGGTAAAGCTGACCAACGCAAGATGGCAAAAACCTTGTCCTTCTCACACAGATTTTCAAGGTTCAGAGGCTTGCCATACTCATCCAGCACGGGCCACTCACCTAGAGCCTTGGCATTCCAGATCATCAACTGCCGCTCAAAGGAGCGAAAAGCACTGGCTACCTGAAGGTCATACCCCTGCACGGCGGCAGCCTCTTGCAGGGCCAGAAATGGCGACAAGACTGCCTTATGCAGTAAACAATTCGTGCTCAATTGGCACAAATGCTCTTTAGTCTTGCCACTGATCATTGCTGGTATTACTTGCATAGACTCTTTTTCTGACAATCCGCAACCCATGGTGTTTCTGCACCTTAATATGACCAGCGTTATTTTGCTATGCTATCCCCGTTAAAACAGTCTATACAACATCAGGCGAGCACAAACAGGGAGCTGCTTACCATGCAAGAAGAAATCAAACAATTTCAGGCTATCTACGACATGATCGTCGAGTTTTTTGTCAATTATAGTTTCCAGTTACTTGGCGCCGTTATCGTTCTGCTCATTGGCATGATTGTGGCCAGTCGCGTTGCCCGTGGCGTTTTAAAGTTGTGTGAAAAGAAAGAACTGGATATTACCCTCAGCCGGTTTATCTCCAGCTTTGTAAAAATTGTCATTATTGTTGGTGTAGCGATTATCGCTCTCGGAAAACTAGGTATCAGTGTCACCCCGTTTGTCGCCGCTATTGGTGCCATTTCTCTGGGTGCTGGGCTGGCTGTTCAGGGGCTACTGGCAAACTATGGTGCTGGGCTCAACATTATCATTACTCGACCCTTTGTGATTGGCGACACTATTACTGTACAAGGTGAAACTGGTCTGGTGGACGAAGTCCATATGGCCTTCACGGTACTGAAAGATGAGGATGATGTGCGCATCACTATCCCCAATCGTCATATTGTCGGTGAAATATTGCACAACTCTGCCGCCAATAAACTGGCCGAAACTATTGTTGGTGTCAGCTATGGCTCTGACCCAGAAAAAGTCATGGAAGTACTACATGCCGTACTGAAGAAACAAGGTGTAACGGAAGCCCGAACACCACTGATCGGCATCGATAGCTTTGGTGACAGCAGCATCAATTTCGGTGTCCGCTTTTGGGTGCCCACCCAACGGTTCCATGAGCTTCGCTTCGGCGTTAATAACGCAATTTATAATGCTCTGGATGTGGCAGGTATTACTATTCCATTCCCACAACGGGAAGTGCGACTACTTAACGAGGCGAACTAGAAAAACCCAACTATAAGAGACAGCCTGGCGTCAGAGTTGGCGCCAGACTGTTCTTCTCCCTATCCCCAATTCACCTGATGCGGATCAAAACCAGTTGCCAGCGTGGGTTTGATCACCTCAAAGTAAGGCGACAGATCAAAATCTTTTGGTGCAAAAAGGCTGTGATGCCGGATATGGAGAATTTCTCGGTAAGTCTCCTGGAATAACGGATCCATCGATTTCTCCACCGACACTTCTGGCAAAATGGGGTACTTAACGGACTGAAAAGACTGGGCTATCAGCGATGAGCAAATCGCCTGGGTGGGATCTCCACTACCAAGAGCCAGCATTCGCCGTTTCCAGCGATTGGGGACTGGCGGAGTCTGAATCAAATACCGCATCAGATCCACAATATTTTTCAGATCGTAGCGATGACCCAGCCTATCGATAGAAAAACCCAGTATTGCATCTATTTCTTTCTCATCAAGCCCCATCGGTCGACAGATACGCGTATGAAGCTTGGTATAGCTATCGAGGGGAACCAAGCGAACCCCTTCCTGAACATCCGCCTCCACCAACATGTCAGGCTGACCTTCAAAATCACCCACATACAATGCGGCATGTGACCAGGTAGATTGTGTGAGGTATTTGATCGCAAGACTAAACCGGCTGACGCCTTCGACCAGGAGTACGTCTCCCCGACGAATAGTGGCGGATAGCAGTTCTGGTCGACATGATGCAGGGCTCACATAACGTGGCTCTGACAGTTTTCTAGCCAACCACCGACCAATTCGCTCTCTTATCATCAAGTAACAACCCCGGATTGCACTTAACCCGTCTCGGTTAAATTCTCCGCAATGAAAAAACTACTGATCGATATCAATAGAGCCTGACTCCACCACCGTGATAGGCCACCGCCACCAACTGGTGCTGATACGAGTTTCCAGCTCAAATTCAACGAGCCCACTATCACTATTCAATAGAGCTTCTACAGCCCTAAACCCACCGAAGAGATTCGCTGATGCCTCAAGTTTTATAGCTGACTGCCCAAAGGGGGGGATCGGTCGTAACCCGGAGGAAACGCCACTCACTACCTTGTGCCCTTGAAGTTTGAGGTGGTAGGACAGCCCTGAAATTTTTAGCTCTGAATTATTAGGGTTTAAGATATTTAAGCTGATGGCAAAACGCTGTTCCAGCCCCTTGCGAGAAAGTGGCTCAATATTGGTAAACTGCACCTCGGGCTGTTGATAGCCGGGAGAAAATGTAGCACATGAAGATAACAACCAAACCGCAGCAAGCAGTCCAAATCCATGTATCGGTCTCATGACCTTTTGTGTACTCATGATCTTTATTGTACCCATATTGCACCCATGAACAGCCTCTCACCTAATCATCCACACCTGGTTCAAAAAACAGCCACATCACCTGTAGAAATTCAGATCTGAAGGCTGATTCCACAAGATTAATCTGATCAATCAGCGCCCGGTCACTACTGGCTGGGGTCATTTTTTCCCTAACTGCGACCATGACACCTGCACCCACTTGCAGGGTAACAACATTAAAAACATTAGACACTGTAGACTGTTGCTGAAGAAAGTTCACCATGGCTTTTTTCACCAATGGCTCCACCTCCTGCCCACCAACAGCGCTTTAACCTCTCTTCCTACGAGGATGGCGATCACAATCAACAGCAAGCCGATCATGATACTTCCAAGAGCATCATATACCGGGTTTCCGGTGATCATTGTGGCAGACAGTGCTATCAGGGCAAATATCAGCCCCAACAATGCCGCCAAATCCTCCCCAAAAACCACTAATAGTTCAGTATGCCGGGTTTCTCTAAACCAGTGTCACAACTTGCGTCCATGGCGCACTTTATTAATTTCTTTCAGACAACCAAGCAATGATAGCCCTTCAGCAACGACGGCAAACACTAACACACCGATGGCGATCCAGAGTGATTCCGGGGGCTCTGGGAAATGAAGTTGATGCCAGCCCTCATAGACCGAGAAAACGTCACCCACAGAAAACAGCAACAACGCCACAATAAACGACCAGGAATAAATAGCCTCAGCCAGCATCGCCCGGGAATTGGTCACCGCAGCAGCGACCCCCTTGGCAACAGCAATTGCACCATTGGCTATAAGGGCATAGAGAATACTTCTGGTAGAATCAGCGCCGCTAGACACAGGTTCGCTCCCTGCCATTGAATTTTTCGAAACAGATCGCATCTTACTAGTGGCCTAACCACTGACACCAGTCTGATATATCAGACTGACGAACCTAACTAAGGAGACACTGAGTGTTACGAATTGGATTATTTCTGGCCACAAACATTGCCATACTGGCACTATTTACCATTGTATTTCAGACACTTGGGTTAGAACAGTATCTTGCAGCCCAAGGAATCTATACCAACCTGATCGGCCTGCTCATTATGTGCGCCATGTTCGGCTTTGGTGGCTCATTCATCTCCTTACTGATATCAAAATGGATGGCCAAACGAAGCTCTGGCACGCAAATTATCGAAACTCCCAGCACCCCGGACGAACGTTGGCTGATGGAAACGGTAGGTGACTTGGCCAAAAAGGCCGGTATAGAGATGCCAGAAGTGGGAATCTTTCCTGCACAGCAATCTAATGCCTTCGCTACTGGTTGGAATAAAAATAATGCTCTGGTCGCAGTCAGTGCTGGACTGCTTCATCGGTTTGACAAGGAAGAAGTCCGTGCGGTACTCGCCCATGAAATAGGCCATGTGGCCAATGGTGACATGATTACCTTGACGCTCATACAGGGGGTACTGAATACCTTTGTAATGTTCTTTGCTCGTATTATCGGCTCTGTCATTGACCGGGTTGTACTCAAAAATGAGCGTGGCCACGGTATCGGCTATTTCGTCATTGTTATGGTCCTCCAAGTCGTACTGGGTATTTTTGCCTCTATGATTGTCATGCGGTTCTCTCGCTGGCGAGAGTTTCGTGCAGATAATGCCGGAGCCCAATTAGCTGGACGAGGCGCTATGATCGGTGCACTCCAAAAACTTCAAGCCGAGACGCAAGCTCATGTGCCCAATCAAATGCCGGACACCCTTACCGCTTTCGGTATCTCCAGTGGCTGGAAACAACATGCCAGTCGCCTATTGATGTCCCACCCTCCTCTGGAAGAACGCATTGATGCACTGCGCCGTGGACTATAAATATGGACTATGACTATGGACTATAAATATAGCCCTAAAGCGGCCACGACCATTTACTCTTGGGATACCGGTAGTGTCTAAATGACAGCCCAACATATCTGTATGCTAGATGAACTGCCTGACAATGGCAGCAAGTCACTGGAACTGGATGGTCACGCCTGTTTCGCTGTTCGCCAAGGTCAGGCTGTCTATCTCTATCGTAATATTTGTCCACATCTAGGACTGCCTCTGGAACTGATGCCCGATCAGTTCCTGGATTACGATAAACGCTACATACAGTGCACCAGTCACGGCGCACTGTTTAAAATAAATACCGGCTTATGTATCGCAGGTCCCTGCCAGGGAAAATCACTACAACCTCTGACTTGCGAAATAGTAGATGGCGCTGTCTTTTTATCAGAAACCTCACTAAAACCTCCGGCTAATATTCTTAATCAAACCCCTGAAATATGAACACGAATTAGTCCGGGGCAACCATTGAATTCTTAAACCCCGACCCCATTTAACCTCCAAGCCAGTTAATAAAAATTCCCACAGGAGACTCCCCTTGGAACAATATCGTGGCACCACTATTCTCTCCGTGCGCCGCAACGGCAAAGTTGTGATCGGCGGCGACGGACAAGTAACGCTTGGCAACACCGTCATGAAGGGCAACGCCCGAAAAGTACGTCGACTCTATAACGATGAAGTTATTGCTGGATTTGCCGGTGGCACTGCCGATGCCTTCACCCTATTTGAACGCTTTGAAGCCAAACTGGAAGAGCATCGTGGAAACCTTACCCGGGCTGCCGTAGAACTGGCCAAAGACTGGCGCTCAGACCGAATTCTGAGAAAACTGGAAGCACTGCTGGCAGTTGCCAACAAGGATGCCTCACTGATTATCACCGGCAATGGTGATGTCATTCAGCCCGAAGATGACTTGATTGCTATTGGTTCTGGTGGCCCCTTCGCCCAATCTGGCGCACGTGCGTTATTGGACAACACTGACCTCGATGCCAAAACCATCGTGGAGAAAGGTCTCGAGATAGCAGGTGATATCTGCATCTACACCAACCATAACCGCACCATCGAGGAACTTGAGTACTAAAAGAAGAATTCAAGTGCTAGATCGAAGCATTAGACTACTAGATTAACTACTAAAAAATTCGATGACTGAAAGAAGCGCCACTCACAACACTTTCAGACATGCCCAAATTAAAGGTTTATTGATATGTCCAATATGACACCCCGCGAAATTGTCCACGAACTGGACACTCACATCGTCGGACAAGATGCGGCCAAACGTGCTGTGGCCATCGCCCTGCGCAACCGCTGGCGTCGCATGCAGCTCGAACAGGAACTGCGTAATGAAGTAACCCCAAAAAACATCCTGATGATCGGTCCAACCGGTGTGGGTAAAACCGAAATTGCCCGCCGTCTGGCACGACTCGCCAACGCACCTTTTGTCAAAGTAGAAGCCACCAAATTTACCGAGGTCGGCTATGTGGGCAAGGATGTTGAATCCATTATTCGAGACTTGGTAGAAACCTCCATCAAGCAATTGCGTGAACAGGAAATGCACAAGGTACAGCAACGCGCCATGGATGCTGCCGAAGAACGGGTACTGAACGCATTGCTACCACCTGCTCGCAGTGTCGAAGAAGAAGAAGAACCGACTGAATCAACCACTCGTCAGGTATTTCGCAAAAAACTTCGCGAAGGCGAGCTGAACGATAAAGAAATTGATGTCGATGTTAGCGATGCCCCGATAGGGGTGGAGATTATGGCCCCTCCCGGCATGGAAGAGATGACCAACCAGCTTCAGGGTATGTTTTCCAATATGGGGCAAAATAAAACCAGCACACGAAAAATGACAGTAGCCCAAGCCATAGCCCAAATCAGCGAAGAAGAGGCCGCCAAGCTGGTGAATGAAGAAGAGCTAAAAATTCGTGCCGTGGAATCTGCCGAACAAACCGGTATCGTGTTTATCGATGAAATTGACAAAGTAGCCAAACGTGGTGAAACCTCAGGCACCGATGTGTCTCGCGAGGGTGTTCAGCGCGATTTACTTCCGCTGATCGAAGGCTGCACTGTAACAACCAAATACGGCATGGTGAAAACAGATCACATCCTGTTTATTGCTTCCGGTGCCTTCCACTTCTCCAAGCCATCAGATCTGATTCCCGAAATGCAGGGCCGTCTGCCTATCCGAGTAGAACTGACGTCCCTAACCAGTGAAGATTTTGAACGAATTCTCACTGAGCCCAGCGCCTCGCTCACCGAACAGTACCGGGAATTGTTGGCCACCGAAAACCTGGATGTCACCTTCCACGCTGACGGGGTTAAGCGGGTTGCCGAAATCGCCTTTGAAGTGAATGAACGTACCGAAAACATCGGCGCCCGACGTCTTCATACAATCATGGAACGACTACTGGAAGAGATTTCCTTTGAAGCCGCCGACCTTGCCGCCAAAGGCGTGAAGGTTGACATCGACCAAACCTATGTGGACGAGCACCTTAACGACATTTCGCAGAATGAAGACCTTTCGCGGTTTATTCTTTAATGATACCGACAAGCTTGGCATCTATTTGATGTCAATCTTGTCTTTAAAAAACTGGCCTTCAGTAAACTTAGCTTCAAGAACACAGTGACCAAGCATATGGTGCCCACCAAGATAAAACTTCACAAAGAAGACGGTAGCCTTTCTCTGGAATACAGTAATGGCGATCACTTCACTCTGACCGGTGAATATCTGCGTGTTCACTCCCCCAGTGCCGAGGTACGTGGCCATGGTAAAGGCCAGGAAATTCTTCAGCATGGTAAAAAAGACATCAAAATTACGGGGCTCGAATCCTCCGGTAACTACGCCCTACAAATCACCTTCAGCGACGGCCACGATACCGGCATCTACAGCTGGGACTACCTCTATGACCTCGCCACCAACCATAACAAGTACTGGCAGAATTACCTCACAGTCTTACATGAGGCAGGAAAGCGACGGGAAGCTGGTGTTCAGGTAGTACAACTTTTGGATCCCAAACAGGATTGAATCTTCTCTGTCCAAATAATACATTCGCTTGGGGTGCTCATAGAGTACACTCTACAGAGACTATCAACAGACAATTGGTTAAAACTATCGAAGATCATAATTAATTCTGGGGTTAACGTACTTACCCATAGGCGGCTAAAACAGAATGATAGAACTTCCAACTAAATCACAGGTAACCGTCCGTATCATTGGCATTGTCTCTGCTTCAGGGTTTTTAATCCTGGCGATACTGTCAAAAGCTTCACTTCAATTAACCTTCTTTCAAGACGCCGTACTGAATATATTCTCGCTCGTCATCTTAGCGACACCCGTCATCTACTTCTGGGTCATCAAACCCTTTGTAAAAGCCCACGATCAGGCCATTGATCAAATTCAACAGATGTCCTGGATTGATCCGTTGACACAACTCGCTAATCGACGACTCATATTGCGTCATACGGGAAAAACCCTATCCAGAGCCATAAGACATGGGGTCTATGGGGCCGTAATGATACTTGACCTAGATGACTTCAAGCCGATAAACGACATCCATGGTCATGAGGCTGGAGATGCAATGCTCGTCGAGATCGCAAAACGCTTGGCATCTGTCACTCGTACCGAAGATATTATCGGTCGTCTAGGCGGAGATGAGTTTATTGTCGTCATGGGTGACCTTAAAGCAGATAAACAAGAAGCTCTCGATAGAGCCGAACTCATCGCCGACAGGCTTATCCATACCATCAGCAAGCCACTTGATTTTGACGGTAAGCAATTAAAGGTGAGTGCCAGTATTGGAATACGCTTTTTAGATTATGAGAAAAGCGCCACGATAGACCAACTATTCAGCGATGCTGATAGCGCTATGTATCTAGCCAAGAATAAAGGGAAAGGGAATGCTGCTTTTTTTCAGGAAGAAGTAAGTGTGGCAGCGTCTATCGTTTAAAAGACCCATCATCCTTGACTGTATGAGCCTCACATTTCGTTAAAGTCGAGTTCTTCTACGAGCTTTCTTAGGTGCCCTACCCTTAGATACTCTACCCTTCGGTGGCAAACCCGTATGCTGAGTCAGTGCACGGCGGCCGCCTTTCATTTGTTGCTGCTTACCTTTCAGTTCTGCCTCTTCTGAAGGCACTAACTGGTGCTTTCCGCTACCAATTAGCCTGGCCAAACCCGCTTTCTTCAAAGCTGCACGAACCAGTACCCAATTATCAGGATCATGGTATCGAAGTAACGCTTTATGCAAAGTGCGTTGTGCTTTGGTTTTTGCGCTGAAAATTTTATCGCTTTTATATTTCACCCGTTTGAGGGGGTTCTTCTCCGCATGATACATAGCGGTCGCTGAGCACATGGGCGAGGGATAAAAATTCTGTACCTGATCTACCCGGAATTCATTCTCTTTTAGCCAGAGCGCCAGATTGATCATATCTTCGTCGGTGGTGCCAGGGTGTGCCGAAATAAAATAGGGAATTAAATACTGCTCTTTTCCGGCCTCTCTGGAATATTTATCGAACATTTTCTTGAAACGGTCATAGGTTCCCATGCCCGGCTTCATCATCATCGACAGAGGCCCGTCTTCCGTGTGTTCCGGTGCAATCTTCAGGTAACCCCCCACGTGGTGCGTTACTAATTCCTTCACATATTCTGGATCTTCCACCGCCAGGTCATAACGCAAGCCAGAGGCAATCGCCACTCGCTTAACGCCCGGTACGGCTCTGGCACGGCGATACAGCTGTGTTGTAGGGCTATGATCAGTAATCAGGTTTTTACAGATACCAGGGAATACACAAGAGGGGCGTCGGCAGCTTTCTTCGATGTCCTTACTCTTACAGGTAAGGTTGTACATGTTGGCTGTGGGGCCACCTAGGTCCGAAATTGTCCCGGTGAAGCCGGGGACCATATCCCGGATTTTTTCCACTTCACTGATAATGGAATCTTCAGAGCGACTTTGAATAATCCGCCCTTCGTGCTCGGTAATAGAGCAGAATGTACAGCCACCAAAACAGCCCCGCATAATGTTGATGGAAAACCGAATCATTTCGTAGGCAGGAATGTTTGCACCCCCATACGTTGGATGGGGCACGCGCTGATAGGCATGATCAAACACCCAGTCCATCTCATCTGTTTCCAACGGAATCGGCGGTGGGTTCATCCACAGCTCGTGAATGCCATGACGCTGTACCAGTACCCGAGCATTACCGGGGTTAGTCTCTTTGTGAAACACCCGTGATGCATGGGCATAAAGTACCGAATCGTTTCTGAGTTTTTCGTAGGACGGTAACCGAATATATGCCTGCTCATCATTAGCTGGCTTGGCATCTGAATGGGGCAGAATAGTAATCACTTGGGGGGCATCTGCATCTTCAGTAGATGTCGTATTGCTTGTAGCATTAGACGAACAGCTTGCGGGGTCTTTTTGATCCGTTCGTTGATAAGGGCTCAGCAGTGCGTCTATTTTCCCCGGTGCATCAATACGGGTGGAATCAATTTCTCGCCAGCCATCGGGAACGGCTTTACGAATAAACGCGGTACCCCGAATATCGGTAATCTCGGAAACCTTTTCACCACTGGCAATACGGTGGGCAATATCAATAATCGCTCGTTCAGCATTACCGTAGAGCAAAATATCTGCCGTGGAATCCACCAAGACAGAACGGCGAACGGAATCAGACCAATAATCGTAATGGGCCAAACGGCGCAAGCTGGCTTCAATACTGCCAATAATCAGTGGCACATGTTTGTAGGCTTCTTTGCAACGTTGAGAATAGACTGTTACTGCACGATCTGGTCGTTTACCGCCTTCATTATGGGGTGTATAGGCATCATCGTGGCGCATACGGCGATCCGCCGTATAGCGATTAATCATCGAATCCATATTGCCCGCGGTGACACCAAAGAACAGGTTAGGCTCGCCCAATGCCATAAATGCGTCTTTAGAGGTCCAATCCGGCTGGGCAATAATACCGACTCTGAAACCCTGAGCCTCAAGACTGCGACCGATTACCGCCATACCAAAGCTGGGGTGGTCTACATAGGCATCACCGGTAACGATAATAATGTCGCAGCTGTCCCAGCCCAACTCATCCATTTCCGCCCGAGACATGGGCAAAAATGGTGCAGTGCCATAGCACTCAGCCCAGTACTTGCGATGGGAGAAAATCGATGTAATTGGTTGCGTCATAATTATCGAGCAATCAGGAAGGGGCGCACATTATACAGAAAGCCCTGATAGTTATGGAAACTAGCACGTTATATCACCTAGGCTGCCCACACACAGCCTTCTCACGCCCATTCTCATGAGCCCACATTGATCAAGGTTAACCAGCATTAAGTGACATAGTATTGTGAACCAGAACTAATGTAGACTGGTCTCATATACAAGCAATCATAAACAAAGGCCTGGTTCCCTTATGATGAAAAAAAGTCTGTTAATGACGATAGTTGTTTCTCTATTTCTAACAAGCAATAGCTATGCAAATGAAGAAGTAGTGGTTTATGAATGCTCCTATGACAACGTGTATTGGACAGGCCGTGGGAAATCTATGAAAACCGATGGTGGGGATATAGTAGTGACCATCAATGGGGACAGCTTAGTCATTAAAAGCAGTAGCAAAGAAATGGCTGGTACCCATAATTTAACCTTGAAGAGCAAATTAGGTTTTCAAATTGTAGCCCTCAGTAACTCTATGCAATTTTTTTACAATAAAGGTTCTAATGCTTTTCATGTTAATGCCGGTATTGATGCTGGTTCAGGTTTTAGCGTATCTGGCGGTGGACATATGGGGCGTCAGGTAAGAATTTCTGGGAAATGTTCTCTAAATCAAGATTAGAAAGCTCATACAGGGTCTATGGCTTCATATTGCTGTAATAAACATTTAAGGAGAGTGGAGAGCATCCACCGCCCACTTTGAGGAGTTGATCTCAATGAAAAAACAACAGCCTCTATCTGTCCTGCGCATGATTTTATTGCTCTCAGCCGTTTTAGTGATTAGCGGATGCAACGGTATCGCGGCTATGGCACGTAAAGTTACGTATCCACCTGATTTTAACTATGTCAGCGAGCAGGAGTTTCGCTCACGGATGGATCAACTCGCATTTCAGTTACAGCTATTGGATAAGGCGCTGGTGAAAGTCAATACCGAGCAATCTATTCAACAACAGCAAGTATTGGATGCGCTGCGCAATATCGAACGGATTGGGTCTAGTCTGCAAGCTGGTGAGGCGGGTTCGAGTCACCCTTTTCTACAAGACTTTATGGACGATTTCGTGACCGATGTGGGAAAAGCCCGCACAGCCGCGACTATGAAACCAGCTAGCTATTATCGTGCTGGTCGGCTTGCAGGTGGTTGTGTCAACTGCCACGAAGTTAACCGCTGAGTACATGTGAATCAAAACTAGCGCATGACGAACACACCATCTATGTAGACGAGTCAATATGATTGCCACCCTCTTTCTTATCCTGATCGTTGTGTTTGTCTTCCTGGCATTCTATATCCCCCTATGGAAAAATCGCTGGATTCGTAATAAGCCTTTCCCAGGAACATGGCATTCAATATTGGAGGCTAATCTTCCTGTTTATTCTGCTCTTGAACCTGAGGAGAAAACCAAGCTGCAACAGCTCATCAACCTGTTTATCTCCAAAAAACGATTTGAGGGTTGCGCCGGGTTGGAAATGACCGATGAGATTAAAGTCACCATCTCCGCTCAGGCCTGTTTGTTGCTACTTCAACACCCGAAGACCGCGGTCTATCCAAAGCTTTATTCTGTGCTGGTATACCCTTATGGGTTCAGAACTGAACGGGAACAGCGCCAGAAAGATGGAACGGTAGCCCTTGCCGCTCACAACCTTTCCGGTGAATCCTGGAGTAATGGCAAAGTGGTTCTATCTTGGGATGATGTGGTTTCTGGTGCCTCTGATTTTACCGATGGTCGCAATGTGGTATTGCATGAATTCGCCCATCAACTGGACTCCGCATCGGGATCAACCAATGGTGCGCCACCGCTACGCCGCAATTGCTATGGATCTTGGGCTAAGGTTTTATCCGGGGAGTTTGAAAAGCTAAAGTGGGCCAGTTTACGGCATCATAAAACAACGATGGATGAATACGGTGCAACCAACCCAGCAGAATTCTTTGCAGTTGCCACAGAAACATTTTTTGAGAAACCACGGCAGCTCTCCAAAAAACACCCCAAGCTGTACGGAGAGTTACAAGAGTATTATCAAACTGATCCCCGGCAGTGGCATTAGGTACAAGTGTTAGTCAATGAATTCGTTATACCTGTTTCAATATACCCAGTGTTACCGCTTCAGCAACGTTAATACCGTCTATACCCGCCGACAAAATACCTCTTGCATCACCAGTGCTTTCACTGACCGGGTACAAGCCCTGGGTGTTGATATTCAGGAAGTCTTTATCCCTCCATACCCCAAAAATGGACGAAAAGGGGACGAAAATTTTTACATGGATAAGGGTAAATACATATGTCTCCTTTTCTCAGATTGGCTTTCAAGGCACGAAGGAACAATAATCTAAAGGCTAGTAACTAAAAATTGGGTGCAATTACTACATAAGGAAATGTGCCAACTGCATCCTTTTTTCTCCTCTTTTTTATATGGAGAATAAGAGTGATCAGGTCTTTGGCAGGTTTAGTGGTGCTCTTGTTTGCCGGGCAAGTGTTCGCGGAGGCCTGTAATTTCCGCGATCACGACCTCGGTACGCTTCCGAACACGGACAGTGGGCTGGTAGAAGTTGGCATCCACCTCTACTTAAATGACCTGACCAAGATCGAGGACGCACAGCAAAGCTTTGTCAGCGACGTATTTATACGAGCCGAATGGATGGATTCTCGGCTGGTACACAGCGGCTTAACACCGTGCACGGTGGAAGTATCTCAGATATGGACGCCCGGACTGATGCTACTGAACCGCAGGACTATTGAGCGCGTCTACGATCCAGAATTAAATGTAGCCCCCGACGGCCGTGTGATAAAGGTCCTGCGTGCTTATGGTGACTTCACTTTTCAGGCAGATCTTTCAAATTTTCCGTTTGACCACCAAGAACTGTATTTCACCCTGATTTCGAAATACGAAGTGCAGGATGTGAAGGTTGTGACGTCTTCTCAAAAACTAGGCATGGCAGAGCATTTATCGGTAGCCAATTGGCAAATTCAGCTGGGAGGTAGCCGCACCAGCGAGCATTATGTCGCGCCCGTTGATCGGACCATAAGTCGATTGGATGTCATCTTCCAGGCCCAACGCCTTACCGGCTTTTACACTTGGCAGTTGCTGGTACCGTTGTTTCTGGTGGTGATGATGACCTGGACGGTGTTCTGGATACCGCTTGAATTCGTGCCACCTCGTGTCGGTCTGGTGGCCACAGCCATGTTGACCCTGATCGCCTACCGCTTCGCCATAGCCTCAATATTGCCGCCCATCGCTTATCTCACCCGCCTTGATAAGTTTATGGTGGCCTCCTCGGTATTGGTGTTTGCCGCACTCGCTGCCGTCGTTGCTGTCACCTATTTCGATGGACGGGGCAATACAGTTCAAGCCCTGTGGCTTAACACTGCCTCCCGCGCACTGGCGCCATTGCTATTTATGATAGTTTTCATCACGGTGTTTTTTAATGTAACGACTTGGATATAACGGCAAAGAGTTAAAGGGCAATAAGATCGGAAGAGCACACGTCTGAACTCCAGTCACACTGATATATCTCGTATGCCGTCTTCTGCTTGAAAAAAAAA
>CAJXWQ010000015.1 GCA_913062605.1 uncultured Cellvibrionales bacterium | reverse complement strand
CTCAGGCCCGGACATTTTGTGCGAAGAACCTCACCCAACTGAAGGGCCTGCGCCTGTACATCCCCGGTAACAACCAGGTAGACGTCCAATTGCCGGGCGATACTATCAGGTACCACGCCAGCCGCGTCAAGCAGCAATACTAACCGCTCAATACCCATAGCAAAACCGACTGCAGGCGTACTTTTACCACCCAGCTGTTCTACTAAGCCATTGTAGCGACCACCGGCACAAATAGTCCCTTGCGCACCAAGTGAGTCTGTCACCCACTCAAAGACTGTTTTGCCATAATAATCGAGCCCACGGACCAATCTAGGATTGATTTGGTAGGGAA
Source organism: uncultured Cellvibrionales bacterium (assembly GCA_913062605.1). GTDB lineage: Bacteria > Pseudomonadota > Gammaproteobacteria > Pseudomonadales > Porticoccaceae > Porticoccus. Next base: position 43,430 of record CAJXWQ010000015.1, on the reverse strand, counting down.
CACCAACAGCATCTAGCAACTCACAAAGCTTCTCAAAATGCTGCTGTGACTCTTCATCGAGAAAATCATGTAACACTGGTGCATCGTTGAGCAGTAATTGTGTCTCTTGATTTTTACTGTCGAGAATACGCATTGGATTCGTTAAAAGGCGACGCTGACTATCTTCATCTAATTGCCCTTTACGCTGCTGTAGGTATTCCACCAGGGCATTGCGATAACGACCACGGGACTCAGTCGTACCCAATGAGTTCAGCTGTAATGTCACAACATTGGCGACACCAAGCTGCTGCCACATTCGCCAAGTCATGGTGATCAGTTCTGCATCAATATCCGGCCCTTCCAGTCCGAATACCTCTACACCAATCTGGTGGAATTGCCGAAGTCTACCTTTCTGGGGCCGCTCATAGCGAAACATGGGACCTTGATACCATAGACGTTGAATTTGGTTATGGGTCAGGCTATTCTGCTCACAGGCACGAACACAGCCCGCCGTTCCCTCTGGACGGAGCGTCATACTGTCACCATTTCGATCGTCGAAGGTATACATCTCCTTCTCAACGATATCGGTAACTTCACCAATCGAACGTTTGAACAATTCTGTAGGTTCCAAAATGGGAAACCGAATTTCCCGATAACCATAACCGGATAACAGTTTAGCTACCGTCTCTTCTAGATATTGCCAACGGGGAGAGTCTTCGGGGAGCAAGTCATTCATGCCCCGAATTGATTGAATTTTTTTCATTAAGATTTCGCTATCAAATTTTCTTGTTGTTCAGCTTTCTTGCACGCCTTTGAGCGAATTAACTGTTCGAGTTCATCAACTAAATTTTCCTGGGGCAGCTTTTGACTCGGTTCACCATCGATATAGATCAGATTATTAGGTGTACCACCGGTTAACCCCAAATCAACTTCTTTAGCCTCACCCGGACCATTGACGATACAACCAATGACAGCCACGTCCATAGGAACAGTGATATCTTCCAGCCGCGTCTCCAGTTCATTCATGGTCTTAACCACATCAAAATTTTGCCTGGAGCAACTTGGGCAGGCAATAAAGTTGATGCCTTTACTGCGTAGTTTAAGACTTTTCAACATATCCCAACCGACTTTCACCTCTTCTACAGGATCGGCCGCGAGAGAAACCCTAAGAGTGTCACCAATACCATCCATCAGCAACAACCCCAAGCCAATGGAGGACTTGACAGTGCCACCTCTCAAACCGCCGGCCTCAGTGATACCCAAATGAAGAGGGTTATCAATCATAGTCGCAATTTTTCGGTAGGCCGCCACAGCCATAAAAATATCTGAGGCCTTCAGACTGAGTTTAAAGTTGTGAAAGTTAAGGCTATCGAGAATTTCCACATGACGCATGGCGGATTCGACCAACGCATCCGGGGTTGGCTCACCGTACTTCTTTTGCAAGTCCTTTTCTAAGGATCCCGCGTTAACACCGATTCGAATTGGGATATTGAGGTCTCGAGCCTTGTCTACCACCGCTTGTATACGCTTCTCACGACCAATATTTCCCGGATTGATTCGTAAACAATCAACACCCAAGTCAGCGACACGTAAAGCAATGCGGTAATCAAAATGGATATCAGCTACTAAGGGGACATCTACCTTCTGACGAATAGCACCAAATGCCTCTGCAGCATCCATAGACGGTACTGACACACGCACAATATCAGCACCAGCAGACACCAGGCGGCCAATTTGTGCAACTGTCGCTTCAACATCAGTGGTTTCAGTATTTGTCATGCTCTGGATAGAAATAGGCGCATCGCCACCTACGGGCACATTGCCCACCATAATTTGCCGTGATTTTCTCCGGGAGATTGGTGATTCAAAGTGCATTAAGCTCTGTTCCTTAAAACTGAGTTCCCTAAACCAGTGTGCCTTAACATGTGTTTCTCAAACACCATCCGATATATTTTCAACTTAACTCTCATCACCAATTTTCAACGTGACTGTATTGTCAGTACCAATGGAATCCACTGGCACCTGCTGTCCCGCATAGTTCAATTCAACACCTGGCGCATAGCCTAGTACAACGTCAAATGGTGGCATTCCAATGATATCCACTCTGGAGCCAGAAGGTTTCAGGTCTGCAATTAAAACATCGCCCCTAGCATCTAACACTTCAACCCAGCTTTGCTGGATAACCTTAATCTGTAACCTTTGGGGCTCAGGCGCAACGGGCATGGTAGCCTGATCATCCGCTGTTGAACTATCTTCATCTATAAAACTATCATTACTATTAACTAGCCTCTCATTATCTAGAGACTCAATCGGTAGTGCTGGCGTCAGTGTTAAACTTTTATGTTGCGTGAGTACGGTTGACATGGACGGCTGACTTTCGAGCAAACCTAATTCCGCACCATCACTCGACTTTGTCATCCAAAACAACACGACTGCCAGTAAAGCCAGTACTAAAGCCGCAATAAACTTCCATTGTCCAAACTTCTTCGCAGGCTCACCCATCAATCTAATCTTGGGCTCCCCTTGCTGGACATCCTGTGTCCGCATCAAATTTTCAAAACCAGCCAGTATCTCATCATCAGGAATACTGAGTATTGAGCAATAGCGTCTCATATACCCTTTCACATACAAGGGTGCTGGCAAGTGCTCATATTCGTCATTCTCAAGCGCATTTAGTACAGTCTGGGTTATCCCCAAGTTGAGAATAACTTCTTCAGCCGCCATGCCCTTTTCTCTTCGAGCTCGGCGTAACAATTCCCCTGGAGGAACCTGATCAAATGGCTCTAAAGCCTGTTCGTCTTTATTATTTTTTTTGCTCATTGTTCAGCCAGTTCTGATATTCCTGATTTTCTCGGGAATCGGGGAATAAATTTCTTAATGCCAAACCCTGGCTTGCTTCAGCATCCTTATTTCCTAAACTGCGTTCCAACCTTACTCCTAACCAAAGCCCCCTAGAACTGGGGCCTCTCTTGGTATTGTTATACTCATTTAACAGTTGCTTGGCCTTTGGGTAATCTCCGCGATTGTAGGTGAGATCAGCCAGTTCAAGGTAGGCGACAGACAATTGGGGGTTTAATACTGCGGCTCGGGTGAAGGCATTTTCTGCTTCAGCCAATTTACCGAGTTTTAACGCAGATATACCCACCTTGTAGAATAATTCCGCTCTCCGGGGGTAACCCAAATCTTCAGCCCCTTTGGAAAACTGGTGATAAGCTTCCTCATAACGGCCCTGACGGAGAAGAAAAAGACCATAGTTACTACGACCCCGAGTGAATAATGGGTTGTAAGTCAGAGCCTTTTTATAGTGTGCCTCAGCTTCACCAAACTCTCTTTCCTTCTGATACAACAATGCCCAGACATCGTGAAGCTCTGGAGAACGGCTGTTCACCTTCATCGCTTTATTCAAATTCTGCCGGGCACCTTCATGGTCACCTTTTGACATATAACCTAATGCCAACTGAATACGGTTTTCCAGTATTTTATTATTATCGGCAGGCTCTTTTTTTACGCCATCTGTAGTAGTCGTGGTGGTACAACCCGTCATTAATAATGCGGAGAGAATCCACATAATCAAGCATGGTGCCGATTGTTTTCTCACTACTGTTACCATGCGTTCACCCATCATAATACTCAGTTTACAAATCTGACTGGTTGTTCCTGATCCTGGCGCCGGTATCGTTCACTGCGCCGGGTTTTATCATTCACCGTGCCTGCCAACTGACCACAAGCCGCAGCAATATCATCACCCCGGGTTGTCCTGATAGTAGCAGTATGACCTGCATTATGTAGGATATCTCTAAATCGACTCAACGTGGTATTAGATACTCGCTTATAGTCAGAGCCCTCAAAGGAATTAAACGGTATCAAATTAATCTTACAGGGGATATCGCTGAGTAATTCGGCCAGCTCATGTGCATGTTCATTACGGTCATTTACCTGATCTATCAGGGTATATTCAACGGTAATTTTACGGCGGTTATCTGGCATTTTTTCCAAATAACGCCGTGCAGAGTCCAGTAGCATTGCTATGGGGTATTTTTTGTTAATGGGAACCAATTCATTTCGCAGCTTATCGTTAGGCGCATGAAGAGATATCGCCAGTGATACATCACTAACATCACCAAGCCGATCCAACATAGGTACAACACCAGAGGTACTCAAGGTCACTCGACGCTTTGATAATCCATAGCCATTATCATGGAGCATTAGACTCATGGCATCGACCACATTGTCAAAATTTAACAATGGCTCACCCATCCCCATCAGCACGACATTACTTACAACCCGGCCTGCTTTAGGCCCGAGAGATCCAAAGGATTTTGCCGCAATCCATACTTGTCCAATAATTTCTGCAGCGGTTAGGTCACGGTTAAACCCCTGCTTACCTGTGGCACAAAAACTGCAATCAAGAGAACAACCAATTTGTGAAGAGATACAAAGAGTCCCTCGATCCTTTTCAGGAATAAATACAGTCTCGATACAACTCCCACCATTGACTCGAATCAGCCACTTGGATGTCCCGTCAGCAGAATCTTGCTGACTGACCACTTCCGGGGCCACAATTTCAGCCGTCTCCTTCAGTCGCTCTCGCAAGTTCTTTGACAGGTTTGTCATCTGATCAAAGTCGTCTACACCCATCTGGTGTATCCACTTTAAAACCTGAGTTGCACGAAACGGCTTTTCACCAATGTCGGCAAAAAATAAGGCTAGCTTTTCAGCAGAAAGCCCCAGAAGGTTCACTTTAACCTTCTGGGGCTCTTCAGTTTGAGCTATTTCAGCGCAGCTTGCGCTCATAAAATATCCCGTTTATCGATACACTTAACGAGGACAAATTTCATCATTACTAAAGAAATAAGTCACCTCACGTTCTGCAGAGGCTGCAGAGTCAGAACCATGAACCGCATTGGCATCAATAGACTCAGCAAAGTCCGCACGAATTGTTCCAGCAGCAGCTTCCTTAGGGTTCGTAGCACCCATCAGGTCGCGGTTTTTAATGATGGCATCTTCACCTTCCAGCACTTGAATCACGACAGGGCCTGAAGTCATGAAACCAACCAAATCGGCGTAAAATGGACGTTCCTTATGTTCGGCATAGAAACCACCCGCTTTCTCTTCAGAAAGGTGTTGCATTTTTGCAGCCACAATTTTCAGACCAGCGTCTTCAAAACGATCATAGATTTTGCCAATTACATTTTTGGCAACTGCATCGGGCTTGATAATAGAAAGGGTACGTTCAATAGCCATTAAGGGGTCTCCAAAATAATGGTTTGTACAACATAGCAGGTCGGGGCCGCCCAACGGCTCGACTCACCTATAAAAAGGGTGGGAATTTTACTCCCGAAGACAAAGGGTTACAAGGAATAGCATAAACAACGATTAGGTAAATAGATGGCTCATGCAGCCAGTAATTTTGTAAAACGATCACAGGGCACAGGCATACTGAAATGGGCACCTTGGTAGGAGTGACAACCCAATTCCTTTAGTATCTCTAACGCCTCACGGTTCTCTACCCCTTCCGCCGTCACTTGCAGGCCATATTGCTTGGAAACCGCCATAATAGCTTCCACCACACCTCGGCTTTCAGGGTCACGATGAATGTTGCGAATAAACTCACGGTCTATCTTGAGATGATCGAAGGGCAATCGCTTAAGGTAGATCATGGAAGAGTAACCAATGCCAAAATCATCAATTGAAAACATCGAGCCCAGAGACTTGATTGCCTCCATCTTTTTAATAGCTTCGTCTACATCCTCGATCACCAAGTTTTCTGTCACTTCAAAGTTGATGTACTTCGGATCAATGTTGTAGCTCTTCATACTGTGCTGAACGATCTCAAATAATTGCGGATCGCGAAACTGACGAGGACTAATATTAATACTTAGCCTCATATGTTCAGCCCAAATACCTTGGTCAATAAAGTTACGAACATACTCACAAGCTGTTCGAATAACCCAACGACCCACATCCACAATCAAGCCGGAAGATTCCAACACCGGGATAAACTCAGAAGGCATATTGGTAATTTTATCCGCATTCATCCAACGCAACAGTGCTTCGCCACCCATGAGCTCACCAGTCTGAACACTAATCTGAGGCTGTACGTAGAGCACGAATTCATGGTTGTCCATGGCTTTCCGCAACCGAGTATTCATAGCGATCTGACGCTGTGCCTTTTCAGTAATACAAGGGTCAAAAAAGGCGATGCTGTTGCGGCCTTTCCGCTTGGCCTCATACATTGCAGTATCTGCATACTGCAACACACGATCAGCGGTGATGCCGGAGTCAGTCAGCAAGGCAATGCCAATACTGGCGGTAAGAATAACCTCGTGACCATCAAGGAACAGTGGTGTGGCCACGGCCTCCCCTATCTTTTCAGCAACGGCCTGAGCGTCCCAGGCAGCTTGCGAAATATTGTCCGATAATTGTGGAATGAACAATACAAATTCATCACCACTCATTCGAGCCAACATATTATCGTCCGTGACTAGACTGGCAACAGCTCGCCCCACTTTTTTGATCACCTGATCACCAACATTATGGCCCCAGGAATCATTGATATCCTTGAAGTGGTCCAGATCTAACATCATCATCGCGCCACACACCTGCTGCCCCTGATGCTCTTCCAGAAAGGTACCCACTGTTTGAATTAACATTTGTCGGTTTGGCAGGTTAGTCAACGTGTCGAAGTAATGGTCCCGGGTTGCCTTTTCCCAGGGTTGAGGGCTATTCGTATCGGCTACTTGCTCCGTCAGGATAGGAGGCTTAGCATCGTCTACATTGAGGACAACCTCACCTTCTAACGGCTGAGCCACCAATTCAGGATCAATGCATAAAGGATCTATCCTCGACTCAAAGTCCTTGGGTTCAGCTGTTGGCTGTATTTCTTCTGTGGGGGGTACAACTGGTGACGTGGAAAAATCTTTCGTCTCAAGAATCGACTCTGCCTCAGACGCCTGCCGGTTCAGCATCACCACCAATTCTTTACCATCTTCCGTGACATAGACAATATTTAGGGTGATCTCTGTAGGACCACCGTTCGAAGGACACTGCCACACAACCTCTTGGCTGCGGTCACGAAGTGCTTTTTTGAGCTGTAGCTTAAGATCCACCAAAGCGGTAGATTCATCACCAGTGATACTGTCGAGGGAGGCGCCAACCAGTTGTTTTAGTTCACACCCAAGGAGTTCAAGCGCATTTTTGTTGGCGTCGATGCAGACGCCGTAAGCAAAGAAAAGAGTGCCGTAGGGAACTGACTCAACCAGTACTTTATAAAGCTCTTCTTTAGAGCTCATTAACACCCCTTTGTCCATTATTATCGCTTGATGACATTCTAATCGAGTTCATCAATCCATGCCATCTGGATTGCTTCCAGAATCTTTTCACCACAGCGGTCTGGGTCATCATCAAAATCTGCCAACGCCAATACCCAGTTGCGAAGGTCAACAAAGTTAACGTAATGGGGATCAGCGTCCTCATGCACTTCCGATAACTCTATGGCAATATCTTGTATATCTGTCCACTTAAGCGGCACAGCTGACCTCCTAATGCTTCTCAGACACCATATTAATGGTGTATTTGGGGATTTCTACAACTAAGTCTTCATTGCCAACAACGGCCTGACAACTAAGCCTGGAGTCAGGATCTACCCCCCAGGCCTTATCCAGATAATCCTCCTCCAGCTCATCTGCCTCATCTAAAGAATCAAACCCCTCGCGGATATACACATGGCAAGTGGTACAAGCACAGGACTGTTCACAGGCATGCTCAATCTCAATACCTTGATCCAATGCCACTTCACAAATACTTTTGCCCGGCTCTACGTCAACTACAGCACCTTCGGGGCAGATATTATCATCGGGCAGAAACACAATTTTTGGCATTTCACACACCCTTCTCTATTTCGTTGAGGCTGTGCCCTGTCAGTGCTTTCTGGATACTGGCATTCATACGGCGGGCAGCAAATTCCTCGCTAGTCTTTGATACCATTTCAATGTGACGAGCAATTTCCCGGTGATTGGTACTTTGACGAACCTGCTTCAAATCATCCAATGCTGCTTCCAGGCAGTGATATTCTTTATCACTGAGTAATTCATGACCATCCTGATTCAGAGCCACAAGCAGGTCTTCATACATCCTATCCGCATCAACCTGTTGTTCGCGGAGTGCCCTCGCCTGCATATCCTCTCTGGCATGGGTATAGGACTCCTTAAGCATCCGGGTAACATCCTCATCGTTGAGCCCATAGGATGGTTTCACCTCCACATGAGATTCCACACCACTGTTCAGCTCCTTAGCCGAAACATTTAGCAAGCCATCAGCATCCACCTGAAAACTCACCCTAATTTTGGCTGCTCCGGCAACCATAGGTGGAATTCCTCGTAATTCAAAACGTGCCAGAGAACGACTATTGGAAATCAGCTCACGTTCACCCTGAAGCACATGGATAGCCATTGCTACCTGACCATCTTTGAAGGTTGTAAACTCCTGCGCTTTGGCCACGGGAATAGTCGTATTTCGATGAATAATCTTTTCCATCAGCCCCCCCATGGTCTCAATGCCTAACGACAGAGGAATCACATCCAGCAATAGCATTTCATCGCCTGGCTTATTTCCGACAAGCACATCGGCCTGAAGAGCCGCACCGATAGCGACCACTCGATCTGGATCAATATCTACCAGCGGTTGCCTGCCAAAAGCTTCTGTCACTTTTTCACGTACCCGCAAGGTACGCGTTGAACCACCCACCATGACCACATTGGCAACATCTTCTGGCTTTAGCCCAGCATCTCGCAGAGAACGCTTACAAGCTCTCAGTGTTTTATCAATCAGGGGGTCAATCAGTCGATCTAGTTGTTCTCGCTTCAGCTCACCCGTCCAACCCGCTACTGAAATCTCTACCTGAAGCTGACTGGAAAGAGACTCTTTCGCACTTCGGGCAGCCATCAGTAACTGGCGCTGCAGTGAAGGATTTAGATCGTCACCCAAGGCTGCCTGTTCACCCAACCATTGGGCCAGTGCTCGGTCAAAATCATCACCACCCAGCGCCGAATCACCACCGGTAGCTAGCACTTCAAATACACCGTGAGATAACCTCAGGATAGAGATATCAAAAGTACCACCACCCAGATCGTAAACAGCTATAACGCCTTCACCACCCTGATCTAATCCATAGGCCACCGCTGCAGCCGTGGGTTCATTGAGCAGACGCAACACTTTGACGCCGGCCAAAGTAGCCGCATCCTTAGTCGCCTGGCGCTGAGCTTCATCAAAATAGGCTGGCACTGTGATCACAGCACCTTCAAGTTGCCCATCCAGAGCCAATTCTGCGCGTTCAATCAGTACCTTCAAAATTTCAGAGGACGCGGCTACCGGACTAATTTCTCCAGCAACCGTGTTAAAATTAGGCATACCACTATCACTGGCCACCATGTCATAGGGCAGCTGACTTCCAAGTGTTTTGATATCTTCAATGCCACGCCCCATAAATCGTTTTATCGAAATCAGAGTATTCAAGGGGTCGTCGGCTGACTGAGCGTAAGCTCTCCGACCAACGGTAGTTTCACCGGAGGCAATGTAATGCACAACAGACGGCAGTAAGTGCTGGTTTTCACTGTCCAGTAAGGTCTCAGGTGTACCGCTCCTCACCGTCGCAACAAGTGAATTAGTCGTACCGAGATCAATCCCTACGGCACGTCGACGCTGGTGGGGTTCCGGTGACCGACCGGGTTCAGAAATCTGTAACAGGACCACAATTAATTACCATTTATTCACCGTCTAATTCTTGCTCAAACTGTTCCACTTCATTCAGTAATTTACTGAAGAACTGCATCTTTGCCACTGTATCAACAGCATCCTCGACATCAGCTTGACTGTATTGTTGACCAAATTCTCGTTGTAAATCGGCATACTGATCTCTAGCCTCTTCTGCCACTCGATCCAGGACAACGAAAGGCTCATCAGCCTCTCTTACCTCAGACAATGCTTCGCGCAACTCGATTTGTTGCATCAAAAAAGTCGAATCTCGGGTTATGCTCGCCTCTCTCGAGCTCTCAATCCCACTCAGGGACAACAAGTACTGGGCTCGAAGTAATGGAGACTTTAACTCAGTGTATGCCTGATTAATCACTGCGGCATATTGTACGGCAAGACGCTGCTCTTGAGAGGGCTTGTTGATATAACGATCGGGGTGAAACTCACGCTGCATTTGATGATAGCGGTTTGCCAGCAACTCAAGGTCAACCTGATACCCAGCAGGCAGGCCAAATATTTCAAAATAGTTGCTGGTGAAGTCCACAATGAATAAACCTAGCTCAATGAATAGTAAAAACCGATAGCAGGCTATCAGGTCAGTAGCGGCAGGGCCAGAATGACAGCCACTACCGTTTATACATGGAAGCTTTCACCACAACCGCATTCATCTTTAACATTGGGGTTGTTGAACTGAAACCCCTCATTGAGCCCCTCTTTAACAAAATCCAATTCTGTACCATCCAGATAGGAGAGACTTTTAGGGTCAATAAAGAGCTTAGCCTCTCCACTGGAGAAAACTTTATCTTCAGGCTCAAAATCATCCACAAATTCAAGTACGTAGGACAAGCCTGAACAACCCGTGGTCTTAACGCCTAAACGAATACCAAGACCATGGCCCCGGTGACTCAAATGCTTAACCACATGCGCCTCAGCTGCACTTGTCATGGTAATCGCCATTATTCAGTGTCCTCTTGGCATGCTCTGTATTTATTCACTATCTTCGCCGCGCTTTTGTCGCACATCTCTCACCGCTGCCTTGATGGCATCTTCAGCCAGTACGGAACAATGGATTTTCACAGGTGGCAATGCCAACTCTTCGGCAATCTCAGTATTTTTGATCTCTGAGGCTTGCTCCAGCGACTTACCCTTGACCCACTCAGTGAGCAGGGAGCTGGAGGCAATTGCCGATCCACAGCCATAGGTTTTGAACTTGGCATCTTCAATAACACCGTTATCATCAACCTGAATTTGTAGACGCATGACGTCGCCACAGGCGGGCGCACCCACCATGCCTGTACCCACATTGCTGGATTTATCATCCAATTTGCCAACGTTGCGAGGATTTTCGTAGTGATCGAGTACTTTGTCACTGTATGACATGATTAAACTCCTTCGTTCAACGCCCCAAGGTTAGTGCGCAGCCCACTCGACCTGACTCAGGTCGACACCATCTTTAAACATATCCCACAACGGGGACAACTCACGTAATTTCGTTACCGCATCACGGACTTTTTCGACTGTGTAATCAATTTCTTCTTCTGTGGTAAAACGACCGATAGAAAATCGAAGTGAACTATGAGCCTGCTCATCATCCAATCCCAGTGCCCGCAGCACATAGGATGGCTCTAGGCTCGCGGAAGTACAGGCCGAGCCTGAAGAAACCGCCAAGTCTTTTAACGCCATAATCAGGGACTCACCTTCCACAAAAGAAAAGCTAATATTGAGGTTACCTGCGACTCTGTGTTGTAAAGAGCCGTTAACCTGCACTTCTTCCATATCGGAAACGCCATTCCACAATCGATTTCTCAACACTAGGGTACGCTTGTTTTCCTCAACCATATTCTCTTTAGCTATGCGGAAAGCCTCACCCATACCAACAATCTGATGGGTTGCTAAAGTACCTGAACGCATACCACGCTCATGGCCGCCACCATGCATTTGCGATTCAACCCGCACCCGCGGTTTACGGCGTACATAGAGTGCACCGATACCCTTGGGGCCATAAATTTTATGTGCCGACAGTGACATCAGATCGACCTTCATCGTCTCCATATCAATGTCGATCTTGCCGGCGCTCTGTGCTCCATCCACATGGAAAAACACTTTATTCTCACGACAAATGTCACCAATAGCCGCAATATCATTGATCGTGCCAATCTCGTTATTAACATGCATCAACGAAACTACGGTGGTGTCTTCCCGAATCGCACTGGCAACCGCTTCTGGTTGAATAATACCCTCAGCATCCGGGTCCAGATAGGTCACCTCAAAGCCTTCTCGCTCCAACTGGCGACAGGTATCAAGTACCGCTTTGTGCTCGATTTTTGAGGTAATAATATGCTTGCCTTTTTTCTGATTGAAGTGAGCACAGCCTTTAATGGCCAGGTTGTCCGCCTCAGTAGCACCCGAGGTCCAGACAATCTCACGAGGGTCAGCATTCAGTAGTGCAGCCACTTGACCACGCGCCTCTTCAACAGCCGCCTCTGCCTGCCAACCAAAAGAGTGGGATCTAGAGGCTGGATTGCCAAAGTTACCTGTATTTGTCAGGCACTCCGCCATCTTCTCAGCCACTGCCGGGTCAACCGGAGTGGTTGCAGAGTAGTCCAGATAAATAGGTAGTTTCATTCAATTACTCCTGTCAGCTAAATTTTTTGGCTGACATTAACGTCTATGAGTTCACTCTGGCGCAAAGCCACGAGCTGGACCTCATGCTGATGCATCAAACTGTCCAGCGTAATACCACTCAGAAATCGATGTATCTGATGACTCAGGTCATCCCACAAATGATGGGTTAAGCAAACATCGCCACTGTGGCAATTACCCTTTCCACTACAACTGGTGGCATCAATGGATTCATTGACGGCATCAATAATTTCAGCAACATTGATCTCATCACTAACGCGGGCTAGCCGGTAACCACCGCCTGGACCACGCACACTGCTAACTAATTCCTGTTGACGAAGCTTGGCAAATAGTTGTTCCAGATAGGACAAGGAAATCTCCTGACGCTGGGAGATATCAGCTAGGCTAATGGGTCCCTTGTCACCGTGAAGAGCAAGATCCAGCATCGCAGTGACCGCGTACCGGCCTCGAGTTGTCAGCCGCATAGTGTTTCCCTCACTGTTATCTTATAGAAACAAATTTAGGGTCATTATGTAATAACCCACCTTTTTAGTCAAGTAAATAACATACTGTTTTAGTAGGTTATAAGCTTCGAATAAGCCGCCATACTACTTCCTTGATTCTATTGCCTTTTTCATCCTATAAGCCGCATTCTGAATCGCTGTTAACACGCCCCGCAGAATAGACAGCTCCATTTCATCAAGACGAATACGCCCATACAACCTGCGCAATCGGGTCATCGTTTGCCGGGGGTTATCCCTATCATGAAAGCCGATATCCACCAAGGCCTGCTCCAAGTGGTGAAAATACATCTCCAGATCCTGTGCTTTTGCCGGTGGTTGATCCCATTCACCAAATGATGGCAAAGCACCCTCAGAATCGGCCATTGACGCCATGCGCACCTCGTAACAGAGCACTTGTACCGCTGCCGCCAAATTCAGGGAGCTATAATCTGGATTTGATGGGATATGCACATGATAGGTGCACTTGTGCAGCTCTTCATTCGTGAGCCCTCTATCCTCTCGACCGAATATAATGGCCACATCGTGCTGCGCTGCTTCCTGCCAAACACGTTCACCACATTCACGCGGATTAAGAAGAGGCCAAGTGATTCGTCGTCCACGGGCACTGGTTCCAACAACTAACCCACACCCAGAAACAGCATCATCAAGATTGTCCACCACGACAGCGTTATCCAATACATCCAAGGCATTGGCCGCACGCCAAACAGCTCTGTCCGCAGGGTATTCTTTAGGCGCAACCAGATACAAACGTGACAGCCCCATATTTTTTAGCGCACGTGCGGCACCCCCAATATTTCCGGGGTGGCTGGTGTTAATCAATACGATGCGAATATTGTCAAAATTACTCATGCAATGATTTTCCAGAAGATATCTTACTGATAGTGACTGAGACCCTAGATTTTTTTCAATTTGGCTAGATTTCCTTTAGCCTGAATAGCTACAAACAGTCCTTCGTCTACCCAAGCGCCAGAGCGCCGCGAATTCTAGCAGGAAGAACTGGTTAAATCATGGTTTTTACCCTCCCCGGACTTACCCCTGTCTGGTACAATGCCGCGCTTTCTTCATGCTGGAATCTCTCACGATGGAACCCATGGTCAATATCGCCCTCCGCGCCGCACGAAAGGCAGGAGAACTGATTGCTCGAGCCTCAGAGCGCTCTGATCTGATCAAGATCGATGAGAAAGGCCGCAATGATTATGTCACCGACATTGATCACGCTGCGGAGAAAGAGGTAATTTATCACCTGCGTAAAGCTTTCCCGGAACACACCATCATTGGTGAAGAATCAGGCATGCTTAAGGGTGAAGACAATGACTATCAATGGATTATTGATCCTATTGATGGCACCACCAACTTTATTCACGGCATTCCGCATTTTGCTGTTTCTATTGGCTGTACCTATAAGGGCAAGCTGGAACATGCCGTGGTGTTAGACCCCATGCGACGTGAAGAATTTACCGCCAGTCGTGGCCGTGGCGCCTTCCTTAACGGCAACCGGATTCGGGTCTCTGGCCGTAAAAGTCTTGACGGTGGAATTGTAGCCACAGGCATTCCCTTCAACAGCCCATCCATCGAACATATGGAACCTTACTTGTCCTGCCTGACTGAGCTGGCAGGACAGTCCTCTGGTATTCGCCGACTGGGTGTTGCCTCACTGGATTTAGCCTATTTGGCGGCAGGCAGATTTGACGCCTTCTGGGAAATGAGCCTGAAGCCCTGGGATATTGCAGCTGGAGTTTTGCTGGTTAAAGAAGCCGGCGGCTTAGTGAGTGATTTTCAAGGTAGTGATGGCTATATGGAAAGTGGCAACATTGTGTGTGCCTCGCCAAAACTCTTCAAACCTACGTTGCAGGTGGTACAGAAACATCTAGGATATTTAAAATAAGTAAGTACCGCGGGTGACTTTCTTCACCGGCAGAGTGACCGATGGGTAGATTTAGCCATCTTCAAACAGAAGATGGCCGTCCAAGCCTTGCTTCTGCATAATGTCACGCAATCGATGTAAAGCCTCAACCTGAATCTGGCGCACACGTTCACGGGTGAGGCCAATTTCACGACCCACCTCCTCAAGAGTTGATACATCGTGCCCCCGAAGCCCAAAACGTCGAGCAATCACTTCACGCTGTTTATCAGACAACTCCGACAAACAAGTCTCTACAGAACTGATTAGATCATTGTCCTCTACCAACTCTTCTGGGTCGCAGGGGTGGGAATCTGCAAGGGTTTCAACCAAAGTTCGGTCGCCATCTTTACCTAACGGCACATCCACAGAGCCAACTCTCTCATTGAGTCGGAACATCCGTGATACATCCGCCACGGTCTTATCCATTGAATGTGCAATTTCTTCTGCTGTTGGGTCGTGCTCAAGCTCTTGAGCCAGTTGGCGTGATGCCTTGAGGTAGACATTCAGCTCCTTAACTACATGAATAGGCAATCGAATGGTGCGAGTTTGATTCATCAGTGCCCGCTCAGCCGATTGTCGAATCCACCAGGTAGCATACGTTGAGAAACGAAACCCAAGCTCAGGGTCAAACTTTTCCACGGCTCGCATCAGGCCCAAATTACCTTCTTCAATCAAATCAAGAAGTGACAAACCACGATTGACATAACGTCGAGCTATTTTCACCACCAGTCGTAAATTACTTTCGATCATCCGCTTTCGAGCAGATTCGTCACCCTTGTGAATTAGGCGAGCGTAGTAAACCTCTTCTTCCTTAGTAAGCAGAGGAGCATACCCAATTTCTTTCAGGTAAAGGCTGGCAGCATCGAGCACTTTCTCGGCCTTGCTGTGTGCAAGTTGCTCTTTTTCATTCTTATGGTGAAAATCTATTTCTTTTGTCACAAAGAATTTTTCACTCCACGTTGCCTATGACTTTTCTGGCGACTTTTTTCTGAGATTTCTGGTGAGGTTTATACCCATATTGTTTATAAACCAATACATTATTTTTTAGGAACAACCACATGAAAAATATTATGTATTAACTGACACCATATAACCTACTAGAAAACCATACCATAATAAATCACCCCCATCGATTTATTTATCAGGAAGGTCAACCACTTATCTTGATAGCTTAATACCAGAAAATACTTGGCCAAAGGGATTAAAACAAAGAATAAAACGTTAATGTTTCGGTAAATAACGCAGAGGATCAACCGGTTTTCCATCTTTGCGAATTTCAAAATAAAGTCGCTTTTTGTCTGAGGGGTCACCTCCCACCTCAGAGATTTTCTGTCCTCCTTTTAGCTCCTGCCCCTCCTTGACAAAAATCTTTCGATTGTGAGCATAAGCACTGAGAAAAACATCACTGTGCTTAACAATAATGAGCTTCCCATAACCCCGAAGCCCACTCCCAGAATAAACAACAACACCAGGTGCCGCGGTCACCACAGGTGCACCGAAATGACTCTGAATATCGACTCCTTTAAAAAGGCTTGTGCTGTTGAATCGCTTAATGACGCGGCCTGTTGTCGGCCATTGCCAACGCCAGTTGGAAGGTAATGCCGGTGCCTTTCGTGGGGGTGGTGCCGTCACCTTTGGTCGAGGTTGTGTTGAGGTTTTTGGCCGTGAAGATGAAACGGGTTTACTGGTAGCACCATGACTTGCGGAGGGCTTACTCGAAGAGGCTGTAGGCCGGGAAGCAACTCTCGGCATCCGGCTGGTATCTAAGGTTAATCGCTGCCCCTTATAAATGGTATATGGGTAAGATATACCATTAGCCCGGGCCAACTTATGTATATCCTTTTCATAACGCCAAGCAATGGAAAACAATGTTTCACCAGAGGAAACCAAATGGTTATTAATTTTTTCACTGGGAGGTGGAGAGCGATAATCTATCGGGGCTGGAGGTGGAGTGCGACAACCAGCTAAAACCAACAGCCCGACTACAGCGACAATACTTGCCCACCGAAAAGGTATTTGTTGGCATGACTGATCAGGCAAACTAATTTTCCCTATATGGTTCTCACCCCAGCTATCAGAGTTTCTTACGTTGCCCACCCACGTATTCCAGTGCAAGCACTAAAACTAAACCAAACAACATACACCCCACAGCGGCAATAGTATTAGGATCTATACCCGTCACCTCACCATACGTCGCAGGCATCAGTAAGTGATGGGACAACATGATTTCCCTGCCTTTGTGATCCACCATCACTTCCAGTGACTCCTTCCAGGGCCAAACAATCAACAGCGAACCCAACAGAAAGCCAGTCAACACAGAAATAGTGGCAGAATAATAATGGTGTAAAAGCCAGGACAACACCCGAGCAAAAGCCATGAGCCCACAGCCACAACCTAGGATAAATACCAATAAAATCTGCCACTGAAAATCACTGATAGCACTAATCATCACCGGATACATACCCAATAACAACAAGATAAAGCTACCTGAAACCCCTGGCAAAATCATTGCACAAATCGCCACAGCTCCCGCACAAAAAATGACTAATAAATCATCAGATCCCTGTATGCGTGGAGCAAAAGATATTCCCAGAGCCACAAGAGTACCTAGCCACAAACCCAGCCATTCTTTCCAACGAAGGTGTGGTAATTGGCGAAAAATATAAATAATGGAAGCGACGATCAGTCCAAAGAAAAATGACCAGACCAGTATTGGGTAATATTCAAGAGAATAACTCACCACTTGGGCAAGTGAAGCTATACTGAGTAGAATCCCACTAAACAATACGAATAAAAAATTACCATTAATAGCACGCCAGAATGCTGAAATACCCTGACTTTTTAGTAACTTTAGGGCATGAAGATTGATAGAGCGAATTGAATCTAACAGCTCTTCATAAATACCGCTAATAAACGCAATCGTGCCTCCAGAAACACCGGGAACCACATCGGCGGCGCCCATGGCCACACCTTTAAGAAAAAGTAAGAACTGTTGTTTTATTCTTTCCATAGAAGCATCTGATGGCGAGTTAACGAGTAACGCCATTGAGGAGAGGCACAAAACGAACTTGTTCAGCAACCCGCTCTTCAAAATTTGAACTGTCACCCTCACGAGTAATCACTCGCAGCTCCTGCTCATCACCAGGTCCTACCGGGATCACAAGAACACCATTTGGTGCTAACTGGTGAAGAAGCTCTTCTGGTACCTCATGGGGTGCTGCAGCACTGAGAATAGCATCGT
Source organism: uncultured Cellvibrionales bacterium (assembly GCA_913062605.1). GTDB lineage: Bacteria > Pseudomonadota > Gammaproteobacteria > Pseudomonadales > Porticoccaceae > Porticoccus. Next base: position 25,411 of record CAJXWQ010000015.1, on the reverse strand, counting down.
AAGGCGCATTATCGGGAAAACCAAAACCCCCATCACTGTGAGACAGCCTAACATTTCTCAACCCCAATTTACGCAGTCGTTCCCGGGCCTTATCAAGCAATGGCTTAATGCGCTCAACACTGTAAACCTGACCAACCAGTTGCGCCAAAATCGCCGTCTGATACCCGGAACCAGTACCAATTTCCAGTACCTTTTGGCGCGGCCCAAGGGAAAGTAAAATTTCAGTCATCAGCGCCACCACATAGGGCTGCGACAACGTTTGACCATGACCGATAGGTAGTGCGGTATCTTCGTAGGCACGGTGCGAGAGCGCTTCATCGAGAAACAGGTGGCGTGGTGTTACTCGCATCACATCCATGACCCGTTGATTGGTAATGCCCTGCTCTTTGAGTCGTTCGATGAGACGTTCTCGTGTCCTCTGAGACGTCATACCGATACCACCGAACTCAATCGAATTCACCCTAAGAAACCCCTGATATTTATGTGTGATTTATGAAAGCCGAACTATACCACAGCACTTAGATTGCAACACCGGCCTGCACATCGACCCGGACACCAGCCTATAGCACCTGCAATTGTGTTAGCTCTCTCAATACAGACGTTGCGTAACCACCCGAAGGTAATGCAAATGATAATTTCAGGTCCATGTAGTCATTACCACCCTCTTCCGAGGTAAACCATTGCCAGCTCAACCCTTCAGGATGCAGCACCAGGGACCGTCGTTCCTGCTGCAATCCACTGAACTCCATTGAATTCATCCAATCTTGCCACAGAGACAAAACAGCCTCTTCAATCTCACGTACTGGTGCTGGCTCTCCACTTCGCCCTCTACCCCACAGCGGGCCGGTGGGTTTCTCTTCCCCCTCTAAAGACGACACCCAGCAACCCTGCCTAATACGCTCAGCAAGCACCAAGTTAAACAGGTAAGAACGGGCTGCAGATAAATAGAGGCCACCTTTTGGTGAGCCTCCCTTTGATGAGCCTTGCTTACGCCGCCCCCTCTGACGGTTTGATCCATACTGTTCCGCCAGTAATCGGTCCGCCTCTAGCAGGTTACCGCCGTTAATGCCAAACCGCTGCTCTCCAAAGTAGTTCGGCACACCCTGTTCAACGACTTGCTGTAAACGGGACTCCATTGCCTCTCGATCACCCTGAACCTGGCGTAGCCGTATCACAAAACGATTGGCCTCATGTATGCCACGACGGAGTTTTTTATGGTGACGAACAGAGGACAACACGTGGTATTCCGGTACTACCGGTAATTCAGGCAAATTCACCTCACCCGTATTGGGTAAATGTACGCTGAACCACTGACGAGTGGTGGCTCGACGATCCTTCAGCCCACAGTAACCAATAGCGACTTCGTCGACCCCATAAAACTGAGCTAATAATTGGGCCACCCAGCGGGTATTTTCACCCCGCTTTTCAATCTGCAGACAGAGGTGCTCACCTTCACCTGTAAACGGAAAACCGAGCTCTTCATAAACCTGGAAATCTTCCAGCTCAGTACGAAACAGCGCTGTTGCCACAGGCTGACCTTGAGCGAAAGGAAAATCCAACGAAAATTGTCGAGTAATGATAGTTACCTTAAGATGTTAATCTACGGTGAAAACAGCATTGTAAAGAAAGCGTTGCGACGAAAGTTTACGACCATCCCTACAAGAGTCAAATTTCATCACATAAAGCCTGAATGAAGCTAATTCTAAATACTGACTGTAAATACTATGCACATACATTATCTTCAGCACGTCCCCTTTGAAGACCTAGGCAGTATGGAAGTCTGGTTTCAAGCCCACGGACATACCCTAAGCGCCACTCACCTCTACAAAGAAGGAGAACCCCTACCTCAAGTAAACAGTTTTGACTGGCTGATCGTTATGGGTGGCCCTATGAGTGTCACCGATATCGAAACCTACCCCTGGCTCACCAACGAAAAGGCTTTTATCCAACAAGCTATCGATGAGGAGAAAATTGTTTTAGGTATTTGCCTTGGGGCACAACTCATTGCCGATGTACTTGGTGCAACCATTTCAAAGAATCCTCACAAAGAGATCGGCTGGTTTCCTATTCAAATATCTGAAGATGCAAAAGCTACACACCTAGGTGCTGCACTACCCTGTAAATTCGATGTGTTTCATTGGCACGGCGATATGTTTTACATCCCCAACAAGGCTACCCCTATCGCCTCAAGTGAAGCCTGTAGAAACCAAGGGTTTATCATCAACAATCGGGTTTTAGGGTTACAGTTTCATTTGGAAACTACACCGAAATCAGCACTGGACTTAACCCTTCATTGTAAGGATGAACTGGATAACAGCCAGTATGTTCAATCAGCGGAGGATATGCTTTCAAAGCCGGAACGGTTTAAAAAAATTAATCTAATAATGGATGAAATTCTTGGGTTCTTAGAAAAAACTCATGTTGGTTAAAACATATTAGTAATATTGATTGTTCGATGTATAAGAACCCACCAAGAACAAATATGGGCTAGAAGTTTTAAGGCTCACACAAAGCCAAGGCAGGCTTTTAGACCAAAGCAGATTATTAGAATAGTTTAGATCGATCCTTCGTTCTTGAGACATTACTGCTTTCCTTGCAATTTTACAGATGACAACCTGAGATATTGACGATCTACAATAGCATAACCTAAATACGAGTTAAGTTAGCAACACAACCACCTGACAAGAAATTCCTTCTTCTCTGCCTTCAAAACCCAGCTTTTCCGTAGTCGTTGCCTTAACATTTACTTGATCAATTTCACAACGCAAATCAGCGGCTAAATTATTTCTGATTTGTTCAATATAAGGCGACATTTTCGGTGCTTGAGCCACGATGGTCATATCTGCATTAGCCAGACTATAACCCTTGTTATTAATAAGTGAGACGACTTCTCGTAATAGCTGTCGGCTGTCTATTCCTCGGTAACGAGGATCGGTGTCGGGAAAGTGTCGGCCTATATCACCGAGTGCAGCAGCACCCAGCAGCGCATCACAAAGCGCATGAATGAGTACATCGCCATCAGAATGGGCAATAAGCCCTCGCCCGTGGGGAATAGTGACACCACCCATAATAATATGGTCGCCTCCACCGAAAGCATGAACGTCATAGCCCTGTCCTATTCTCATTCACCTAACCCCACAAACCCTGCTCTCATAGTGTTTCCTGCTGGTAATTCATGATCGCTTCAGCAATGGCCATATCTTCTGAGCGAGTGATTTTGATATTGTCGCGGCTGCCCTCCACCACCTGTGGGGTATGACCCAGCCGCTCCACGGCGGCGGACTCATCTGTAGGCTTCCAATGGTCACGTAGCGCTGTCTTCAAACTCCAGCTCAATAAACCGTAGCGGAACATTTGTGGTGTCTGAGCAGCCCAGAGCTGCGTGCGATCTTCCGTAGATTCTATATCAGCACCGTTTAACACTCGCTTCACGGTATCACTCACCGAGGTCGCCAGCACGCCACCCACCTTGTGATCTTTCAGGTTATCAACCAGCTTTTGAATATCGGCAACTCTGACACAGGGCCGAGCCACGTCGTGTACCAACACCCAGTCATCAGTGTGGGCTTCTCGCTGTAAGCATTCCAACGCCAACCTGACAGAGTCAGCGCGCTCATCGCCACCATGAACGGTACGAATTCGTGAGTGATTAAAGACCTCTAATTCCTGCCAGCGGTTGTCCTCTGTATTGACGGCCACCACAACAATTGACTCATCAACCGCCAACAGTCGCTCCAGCGTATGCTCAACCACTGTCTTGTTATTAAGCAATTGGTACTGTTTGGGCACTTCTCCACCAAAACGACTACCCGTTCCAGCGGCAGGCACAATAATCCAGCGGCTCACTTCTGCTCCTTATCGACAACCATATAAAAGGTCTCGCCTTCCTTCACCATTCCCAAGTCGGTTCTGGCGCGCTCTTCAACACTTTCCAGTCCATCTTTTAGATCACTCACTTCACCGGCCAAAATGCTATTGCGTTCACGTAGAACATCATTCTCTTGCTGCTGTGTGTCTACTTTGTGCTGAAGTACCTGTCTTTGGGCCATGCTGCCCTCACCCACCCACAGACGATACTGTAGGAGCAAAAAAAGCAGGGTAAGAATCACTAAAAGCCAACGCATCCCTAGATTCTACAGAACAAAGGAACTAACGTCAGCGGAGAACGAGGTCGGATCAGAAGTGAGAGAGAACTGAATACTAGGGGTAAAATGAAAATAGCCATCAGGGTGAGAATCCACACCTAATGGCTGTATAGAATAGAAATACCAACTAGGACTTGAATTCACCCCGCCCATGATAAGGTGCGGTACCGCCTAGCTCGGCTTCAATACGTAGCAAGCGGTTGTATTTAGCCACCCGGTCAGAACGGCATAGAGAGCCGGTTTTAATTTGGCCGGCCGCTGTAGCTACTGCCAAATCAGCAATGGTGGTGTCTTCAGTTTCACCGGAACGGTGTGAGATCACCACGGAATAGCCCGCGTCTTTTGCCATTTGAATGGCATCCAGTGTTTCTGAGAGAGAACCGATTTGGTTGAATTTAATCAGAATCGAGTTGGCCACACCCATCTCGATGCCTCGCTGAAGAATTTTGGTATTGGTGACAAATAGGTCGTCACCCACCAACTGAACACGATTGCCCAACTTTTCTGTTTGATATTTCCAGCCGTCCCAGTCAGATTCGTCCTGACCATCTTCAATGGAAATAATTGGGTACTGATCGCAAAGTTCTGCCAGAAAATCACTAAAGCCTTCGGCGCTGTAGATTTTACCTTCACCAGCGAGATCATACTGACCGTCTTTATAAAACTCAGAAGACGCACAATCCAGTGCCAGCGTAACGTCTTCGCCCAGTACGTAACCGGCAGCTTCCACAGCCTGTTTAATCACGGCCAATGCCTCGGCATTCGACGACAGATTAGGGGCAAAACCACCCTCGTCACCTACGGCTGTGCTTAGTCCTTTGCTACTGAGCACCTTCTTCAGTGAGTGAAATATTTCCGCGTCCACTCGAAGTGCTTCTGTGAATGTTTTCGCCGACACTGGCTGAACCATAAACTCTTGAATATCAACATTGTTATCAGCGTGCTCTCCACCATTAATAATGTTCATCATGGGTACCGGCATGCTGTACTGACCAGCAGTGCCATTGATGTCGGCAATATGTGCGTACAGAGGAATACCCTTGGCTTGAGCGGCTGCTTTTGCGGCTGCGAGAGAAACGGCTAGTATGGCGTTGGCACCGAGGTTCTCTTTGTTTTCAGTACCATCGGCATCAATCATGAGCTGATCCAGCCCTCGCTGATCCGTCACATCCTTTCCTATCAACAATTCTCTGATCGTGGTATTGATATTGGCAACAGCGGTGAGTACGCCTTTACCTAAATAGCGGCTTTTATCGCCATCACGCAGTTCTAATGCTTCGCGGCTACCGGTGGATGCACCTGAGGGTGCACAGGCCGAACCCACAAGGCCATTTTTCAAAATGACGTCTGCTTCAACTGTGGGGTTTCCTCGGGAATCGAGGATTTCGTAGGCACGAACATCTGCAATATTGCTCATTTATTTCTCCATTTTAAAACCGCTGCTGTTTAGCACTCAGTTTTTCATTATTCGGGATTAGCCGTCAGTGTCAGGCTAGATAGTATTCAGCTCTGAGCATCAGCTCTAAACATCAGCACCTAATTCAAGTTCAGGCTGGGATTTGATCACGTCATCAATGGCTTTCATCTGAACCAAAAATGGCTCCAACTTATCCAGTGGTAGTGCACTGGGCCCATCACATTTGGCATTGTCCGGGTCCGGGTGGGCTTCTAGAAACAAACCTGCCAGCCCAACAGCCATACCAGCACGACCCAGTTCAGCCACTTGATGGCGTCGCCCGCCGGAAGCAGCACCCATGGGATCTCGACACTGTAATGCATGGGTGACATCAAAAATGAGTGGCAATCCACCACTGATCTCTTTCATGGTACGGAACCCAAGCATATCGACCACAAGGTTGTCATAGCCCATACAAGCGCCGCGCTCGCACAACATCACTTTTTCATTACCGCACTCACGAAATTTATCCACAATATTACCCATCTGTGATGGGCTCAAAAATTGCGGCTTCTTCACATTGATTACCGCCCCAGTCTCTGCCATGGCTTTCACCAGGTCAGTCTGACGAGCCAGAAATGCAGGCAATTGAATAACATCACACACATTAGCAACCGGTTGTGCCTGATGAAGTTCATGGACATCAGTAATAACCGGCACTTGAAATGTCTGTTTTATTTCCTCAAATATTTTGAGGCCCTCTTCCATACCCGGTCCGCGATAAGAATGTATCGAAGAACGGTTGGCCTTGTCGAACGAGGCCTTGAACACGTAGGGAATCCCCAATTTATTGGTCACTTCTACGTAGTGCTCAGCGACCTGCATGGCAAGGTCTCGCGACTCAAGTACATTCATACCGGCGAAAAGTACAAAGGGCTTGTCGTTAGCGACAGGTATTCCCCTGACATCAATGGTCACACTGGGCTGGGACATGATTAAACTCCCCCTGCCTGTTTTAAGGCTGCCTTTACGAAGCTGGTGAACAGTGGATGTCCCTGACGAGGCGTAGAGGTAAATTCTGGGTGGAACTGACAAGCAAAGAACCAAGGATGGTCAGGAATTTCTACAATCTCTACCAAACTCTTGTTTTCTGACCAGCCACCAATTTGTAAGCCGGCTTCCTGCAATGCCGGCACATAGTTGTTATTAACTTCGTAGCGGTGGCGATGGCGCTCTAGAATATCGCCTACCCCATAAATATCTTTGGCCATCGTGCCATCGGCCAAATAACTTTTTTGGGCACCGAGCCGCATGGTGCCACCCATATCGGAATCCTTGCTACGCTTTTCTACATTGCCCTCAGTATCAATCCATTCAGTAATCAAACCGATCACGGGGTCAGGTGTGTTTTTATCAAATTCAGTACTGTTGGCATTCTCGATGCCACAAACATTTCGGGCAAATTCAATCATCGCAACTTGCATACCCAGACAAATCCCCAAGTAAGGAACATTGTTTGTCCGGGCGTAATTTACGGCCATAATCTTGCCTTCAACACCACGCTCACCAAAACCACCGGGAACCAGAATGGCATCGCAGCCATCCACTAGGGACATATCTTTTTCCAGATCCTCGGAGTCGATATAACGAACATTCACTTTGGCTTGGTTACGGATGCCAGCATGAATTAATGCTTCATTGAGAGATTTGTAAGCGTCCAGAAGCTCCATATATTTGCCGACCATGGCAATGGTCACTTCATGCTGTGGGTTCGCCTGGTTTTCAACAACCCAATCCCAGTCACTGAGATCAGCCTCTCCACAATCCAGACGCAGTCTTTCCACCACAATCTGATCTAGACCTCTCTTCTGCAAGTCACGGGGAATAGCATAAATGGTCTTGGCGTCCAGTAACGTGATCACCGCCTTTTCTTCCACGTTGGTAAACAGGGCAATTTTCTTGCGCTGGCCCTCATCAAGCTCTATGACAGAACGACACAGCAGAATATCTGGCTGAAGACCGATAGAACGCAGCTCCTTGACAGAGTGTTGAGTAGGCTTTGTTTTAGTTTCACCCGCTGTGGCAATATAGGGCACCAACGTCAAGTGCATCAATAAAGATCGGCTGTAACCCAGCTCTACTTTTAATTGACGAATGGCTTCCAGAAAAGGTTGTGACTCAATATCACCCACCGTACCGCCAACTTCAACGATGGCCACATCATGACCTTCACCACCTGCCAATATTCGGCGCTTGATTTCATCCGTCACATGGGGGATTACCTGAACGGTACCGCCCAGATAGTCACCACGGCGCTCACGGCGCAAAATTGTTTCGTAAACTTTACCGCTGGTGAAGTTATTGCGCTTACCCATTTTTGAAGAGAGGAAGCGTTCGTAATGTCCCAAATCAAGGTCTGTCTCTGCACCATCTTCGGTAACAAAAACCTCACCATGCTGAAAAGGACTCATGGTACCTGGATCAACGTTCAGGTAAGGGTCAAGTTTAAGAATGGTCACATTGAGGCCATGCGCCTCAAGAATTGTGCCCAGTGAAGCCGAAGCGATACCCTTCCCAAGAGAAGATACAACACCACCCGTAACAAAAATATAACGTGTCATTTGGACCCTTTCAAACACTCAAAAATGCAACTTAAAAAATGCCGAATAGCAAATAAGTCATTGAAAAGAAAAGCTATAGTGGTTGCCGGTAAGGCAAGACAAAGACCGGAGCCCATCTCGTTCAAGATGGGATGTCAGACTACCAGAAAGTGCTTTTTGTCTCAATCAATAAGTGTCTCAATTATTACTGACACCTAAGTGGCTGACGCCCCTCTCAGTGATTTGCACCAAAACTACGAAGGGAAGCACCATTGGATAGCAATACCCTGCTCACCTTCGGCTACTGAAAACTCATCGCAGACCCACAAATCCCCCACCGCTGCCAACTGGCCTTTCAGGTAAATGAGTGGCACCCGATGACGCAGCCAAGGCTCCAGACCATATTCCTGAAATAATCTTTTAAGGGTATTGGAGCCATTGCGCCCAACAGGTGTACAGCGCTCACCACCACTTCGGAACCGAACTTCGACCACACTGCCTTCTGCCAGCCTTAACCCTCTACCCGGCTCAGTCATAGTGAACAGCCGGCTATTACCGGGAAGAATTAAGTCTTCACTCGTTTTCCACATTAAAGACTCAGGCAGTTGATCAGATGTATCAACATCCACAGGCAACAAGTAAAGCCGCCGATGAAAACGGCGCAACTGTACACCAGCCCAACTGACCAATGGCTCTGCATCCTGACGCGCTGGCAACAATTCATGCAACACAGTATCCACAATGCGATGGCCTGGCTGAGATAATTGGTGCTGCCCTGCCCAGTGTCGGAGTAAATTACCCTGCCGGGAGACGTCTAACGTCATCATTGGCTCAAGGGCAATACTCCAACCAACACGCTCAGGTCGCTCATAAACGGCGATTAAATCTTGAGCGGCTAAGACCTCTGCCAGCTGATCTGTCTCACTACAAAGGGCTGCACTATGCGCAACTCTGGCCGGATAGTCTGGCCATCGCTCTGCGATAACCGGAACCACTCTCTTACGTAAAAAATTTCGATCAAAGGAAAGGTCTTCGTTACTTTCATCCTCTATCCAGTGTAAGCCTTCCGCTTTAGCATATTCCTCGAGTTCAGCTCGGGTATTTGATAATAAGGGGCGAAGTAATTCACCCTCACCCAATGATCGAGTCTGAGGCATGCCGGACAATCCTTTTGGGCCGCTGCCACGCAACAGTCGGTACAATACCGTTTCTACCTGGTCATCAGCATGGTGGGCTAGCAACATCAAATCAGAGGACGTCAGTAGTTTTTCAAATACGGAATAACGAGCTTCTCGGGCTGCCTGCTCCAAGCCTTGACCACTATTCTCGACAGTCACCGTTTCAGTTACCATCGAGACACCGAGCTCATCACAACAAGACTGGCAATGCTGTTGCCAGGCATCGGCATTCCCGGACAGCTGATGATTGATATGGATTGCCGTTATAGATTCTGTCCCCAGTAATTTAACCAGAGCATGGAGTAACACGTGTGAATCCAGCCCCCCGCTGTAACCAAGGTAACAGTGGCTGGCTGCACTAATTTTGGGAACATTGGGGGCAAGATGATCAGGGGAAAAAGGCATAATAACTCTAGAACCAATCACTCAAATACAGCATGACAAGATACGCAATAAAGGTGGAAATTAATAGTTCTGGTCAAAAACAACGAGCCCTTTAGGCAGTAAATAAAAGCCTTCCGTCGTTTTCTACAATTAACTCTATGTTTCCCATTGAGCCTCATCAACATGCAAAGAATCACTCATTATCAGCATCCATGCTACTTCATTGCTACCTGTGTAATGAAATGGCCCATTTAATCATTTCAACCTGCATTATCAGGATACCCAAGCGACCACTGCTTTTTGTGCAAAAAGGGTCAATTCAGTGTCTATACTTAGAAGCAAGGAATTGGACACATAATATCAGGGGGTATGGATGTCTGTAGAACCCACCATCATAACGCCAAATGCATCGACAAGAACTCAGCTGACGCCAAGTGCTCTACAGCAGGAGAATGATCTTTTTCGTGGTAGTGGTGGCATTAGTGAGGGGAACCGGGCGCTGGGATTTAAACCTGCTTTTTATGATATGGAAACAGGGGCCCTCCACCCATCCAAGTTTACCAATGGTATTGAAGCACCAATGCATGTACTGGATGGCCTGCCCAGTGAACTAGTGGAATCTCGTCTCGAAAATGGCAAGGTGGCAGCAGTAAAACCCGGTGTTATTTCCGGCTTTGTGCAAGGTAATCATTTCTACACACGGGAACAAGCCGCTCTGGCTACTGCACAATTAATTTCTCGTACTCAAATGCTGAGCAATCCCCTGCAACACAACCAACTACTCGCTGCCTGGGAACGTTTTGTGGTCGACCAGGATTACCCTACAGACTTAATACGCCCAGTGGTGGAAGATTCATGGCGGCGTTGCCACCAATTTGAACTTGATCCGGAGTTGCGCCACGCACCCATCATTTCCGACAAAGGTCAGCTTGAATACTCCCATTACCTTCACTCAGATTTACTAAATGCAGCTCGGCCCGTATTAGAACGCGCCAAAGAACATTTATATCGCTCCGATAGCTTAATCCTTCTGGCAGATGCTGGAGGGATGATTCTGGATGTGAGAGCAGATCCCCATGTGATCACCAGTGCCGGTAATATTAATTTGATTGAGGGTGGTATCTGGAGCGAAGACGTAGCTGGCACCAATGCTATTGGTACCGCATTAGCAGCCGCTGAGCCCGTGCAATTGTATGGTGCCGAGCATTTCTGTGCGGGTATTAAACACTGGACCTGTTCTGCCGATGTTATTAGAGACCCCCATGACGGTATGATTTTGGGTGCAGTAGACCTCTCGGGTTTAACCGATGCCTACCAAAGTAATGCTCTAGATTTTGCCATCATGGCAACCCGGTTAATCGAAGCTAATTTAGCCAGTGACTACTTCCGGTCCCGCGAGAAGGTGATTGAAGCCACGAAAAATATGTTTGAGGGTTGGAAAAATGAGGGGCTACTGGCCTTTGACCGACGCGGTAGGCTGGTTAAAGCTAATCAATTTTCACATCAGGCTCTTGAGGAGCTAGGGGCTGACTTAGTACTGACACCAGAATGTCGTGTCCCGGCTCTGGATCTTGATGCACCAGCTGCATCGATAGAAACACCAGAATGGCTGGAAACACCGCTACGCCTGCCTATCAAACTCAAAGATGATGAAGTGGGCACATTGATTGTGCTGTCTATCCATCACTAACCATGTACCACTTTCACGACAAGAATGATGCCTAACAGCCTGTTACATACACTAAGTATGTGCAATCAAGGATTACCGTAGCTCATCAGTCGCTGATAGCGACTTTCCAGAAGTTCATCAAGAGGCACTTTCTGTAGATTCTCCACTTGAATAATAAGACGCTCCTTGAGTGTTGCCGCCATGGCTTCAATATCGCGGTGAGCACCACCAAGGGGCTCTGGGATGGTTTCATCAACAATACCCAAATCCTGCAAGATAGATGATGTGACGCCCATGGCTTCAGCCGCATCTGACGCTTTTTCTGAGGTCTTCCAGATAATATTGGCACAACCCTCTGGAGAAATTACAAAGTATGTGGAGTACTGCAACATATTGAGATAATCACCCACACCGATGGCCAAAGCGCCACCCGAGCTACCCTCACCAATGACGGTACAAATCATGGGTGTCCTCAAACGAGACATGACTGCCAAGTTTTGAGCAATGGCTTCACTAATACCCCGCTCTTCAGAATCAATGCCGGGGTAGGCACCGGGTGTGTCAATCAGGGTGATCACTGGCATTTTAAAACGTTCTGCCATTTCCATCAGGCGCATTGCCTTACGGTAGCCCTCCGGCTTTGGCATGCCAAAATTACGATAGACTTTCTCGTTAACACCGCGACCCTTCTCTTCACCAATCACCATCACGGGCTTACCATCAAGCCGGGCTACACCACCGACAATGGCTTTATCATCACCAAAGTGACGGTCGCCATGTAATTCATCGAAGTCTGTAAAAATACGGCTTATATAATCTGTGGTATAGGGACGCTGAGGGTGACGAGCTACTTGTACAACTTGCCAAGCAGTGAGGTCAGAGTAGAGTTTCTCTGTAAGCCTGTGGCTTTTATCCCTGAGCTTAGCCACTTCATCGGTAATATTAAGTTCGTTGTCATTACCGACCAGCTGCAGCTCCTCAATCTTGGCTTCAAGCTCTGCAATGGGTTGTTCAAAATCCAGATAATTCAGGTTCATATTGCCTTGTTGTCCATAATATTTACCATTGAGTAGTAGTATTTGCAGCCACGTGAAAGTTACCCTGTAACCCTCGTTAGGATTCCATCAATTGTACTAACAGTGCATGGTAATTCATAGCCAATAGCTCCTCTTCTAGAACCTAAGATGCACGCTATCTAATCCAAACAACTCCCGAAGTTTATGCAGTAGGTCATCCTCTGGCGCTACCAACCATTGCTCTCCCAACGCTATTTCACCCACAGCAGAACCGGAGGTATAACTGATACGTATGGGGCAATCACCTTGCTGATAAGGTGCTAGAATGTCCGCCAACTGCTCAATACCTGAGCCATTCAACTTTTCCTCATTCGCTTCAATATCGATACCCTTGAGATAATTCACTCGAGCTTCAAAGAGGCTTTTTACCTGGTTAGCTCGCATTTTAAGGCCGCCCGTATAATCATCCTCGGTAACCTGGCCCTCCAACACGAGTAATGCATCTTTCACAATTTTATCGCGATATTCCTGAAAGGCATCAGCAAAAATGGCCACATCGATTCGGCCACTAGAATCATCCAGTGTAATCACTGCCATATTGTCGCCGCGACGGGTTTTGATAACCCGTAAATCCACTACCAGACCAGCAGCCATCTGTTTATTTCTGTCGGGTTTAAGATCAACAATCCTGCCGCCCACGAAATGTGCCAACTCCTCCTTGTACTCATCGATCGGGTGACCCGTAAGATAAAGGCCTAGAGTCTCTTTTTCACCACGCAACCGTTCTTTGGCAGTGTTACTACGAATTCGACGGAAGCTTTGATAGCCAATCTCAGGGGCACTCTCCTGTGGTGTCGCACCAAACAAATCGCTCATACCGCAATCTGTATTACGGGTGATCTGTTCTGCCATTTTTACGGCTTCTTCCATAGCAGCTAGCATTACAGCACGACGATAGCCGATATCGCCCTCGGGACCAATGTTGTCCATCGCGCCTGCACGAATCAACGCTTCCAGTGCTCGCTTATTGATCTTCCTGCCATCTACTCTCGCACAGAAGTCAAACAGGTCTTTAAATGGGCCGCCCTCCTCCCTGGCAACAATAACCCCCTCTACAGGCCCTTCACCTAGCCCCTTAATTGCACCAAGCCCATAGATTACTTCGCCTTTATCAGACACCGTAAAGGAAAACTTACCTCGATTCACATCCGGGGGTAACAACGGCAAATTGAGTGCATGACATTCATCATTCAGCGTCACCACTTTGTCGGTATTTTGCATATCTGCCGATAATACGGCTGCCATAAATTCTGCGGGATAATGCGCTTTTAGCCAAGCGGTCTGATAGGCCAGTAGCGCATAGGCAGCTGAGTGAGATTTGTTAAAACCGTATCCGGCAAATTTTTCTACCAAATCGAAAATCTTGATCGCCAGATCAGGGTCGATACCCTGCTTTTTTGCGCCCTCTTCAAAGATGGCCCGTTGTTTGGCCATTTCTTCCGGTTTTTTCTTACCCATAGCACGGCGAAGCATGTCCGCACCGCCCAATGTATAACCTGCCAGAACCTGGGCAATCTGCATGACTTGTTCTTGGTAAACAATGACGCCATAGGTAGGTTCTAGCACTGGCTTGAGGCTTTGATGCTGAAATTTGGCATCGGGGTAAGCAACTTCAGCTCGACCATGCTTACGATTGATAAAGTCATCTACCATGCCCGACTGAAGAGGGCCTGGACGGAATAGCGCCACCAACGCCACAATATCCTCAAAACAAGCCGGCTCAACCCGTTTGATTAGGTCTTTCATACCCCGTGATTCAAGCTGGAAAACAGCGGTAGTTTCAGCCCGCTGCATCAGGCCATAGGTAGCAGGGTCATCTAATGGGATGTTCTCAATCACCAGGGCATCCTCGCCCACTCCCTTGCGCCCTTCATTTACCATCTTCACCGCCCAATCAATGATGGTGAGCGTACGCAAGCCAAGGAAGTCAAACTTGACCAACCCCGCTGACTCGACATCATCCTTATCAAACTGAGTGACAAGTCCCTCACCCATTTCATCACAGTACAGGGGTGAAAAATCGGTCAACATCGTCGGGGCAATAACAACACCACCGGCATGTTTCCCTACATTACGGGTAATGCCTTCAAGCTGTAGGGCCATTTCCCAGATTTCCTGGGCCTCTTCATCATTATCTAAGAACTCTTTTAATACCTCTTCCTGCTCCAATGCCTTTTCAAGGGTCATACCGATATCAGGGGGGATCATTTTTGATAATTTATCGGCCAGTCCATAAGGTTTTCCCTGAACCCGAGCAACATCACGCACCACAGCCTTGGCTGCCATCGTGCCAAAAGTAATAATTTGAGACACCGCATCACGACCATATTGATCGGCCACATAGGCAATGACCCGATCCCGGTTATCCATACAGAAATCAATATCGAAGTCAGGCATAGAAACCCGCTCAGGGTTTAGGAATCGCTCAAACAGCAAGTCATATTCCAACGGGTCGAGATCAGTAATACCGAGCGAATAAGCCACCACTGAGCCGGCACCTGAGCCACGGCCTGGCCCCACAGGGATACCGTTCTCTTTGGCCCAACGAATAAAGTCCATCACGATTAAAAAGTAACCGGGGAACCCCATCTGGATAATGATATCCAGTTCAAAACGTAAACGGTCCAAGTAAGTCTGTCGTCGAGCCTGATAATCTTCGGCTGATTTATTAAGAATTTTATCCAGCCGGTTTTCCAAGCCCTCGAAAGAAAGTTTCTCAAAGAAACTATCGGTGGTCATGCCCTCTGGGATAGGATATTCAGGTAGAAAATATTCACCGAGTTTAAGGTTTAAGGTGCAGCGACGGGCAATTTCGAGGCTATTCTCAATAGCCTCCGGAATATCACTGAATAACTCAACCATTTCCTCGGGTGAGCGTAAGTATTGCTCGTCACTGTAACGATGCTCACGGCGTGGGTCGCCCAGAACCCGGCCTTCACCAATACAGACTCTTGCCTCGTGGGCCTCAAATTGGTCAGTATCAAGAAATCGCACATCATTGGTGGCCACTACCGGACAATTAGATTTTGTAGCCAGTGTGACGGCGGCATGAATAAAATCTTCTTCCTTAGCACGGCCTGTTCGCGTCAGTTCAAAATAGGTTCTGTCAGGAAAATCTTTCAACCAACCCTGAAAAAGCTCATTAGCCTGCTCTGGTTTATTGGAGAGTAACGCCTGCCCCACATCACTCAGGCGTCCAGAAAGAAGTAATAAGCCATCAGAGGCTTCACTTATCCACTGGCGTTGAACAACAGGTTTTCCCTGCACCTGGCCTTCCTGATAGGCACGAGAAATCAGTTTGGTGAGATTGCTGTAACCCTGTTGGTTCAAAATCAAAAGTGTCACCCAACTGGGAGCCCCGTCTTCAACGGGGTTCAACACCTGAAGGTCTGCTCCACAAATAGGCTTTACACCCGCACTCTGAGCTGCCTTATAAAATTTAACCAAACCAAAAAAGTTGGTAACATCGGTTAATGCAACGGCAGGCATACCCATTTGAGCGACTCGCTGAACCAATGGTTTTATCCGCACGATGCCATCCACCATTGAATATTCACTGTGCAAGCGGAGATGAACGAAGGGTGCTTCCATGAGCAAGGTATTGTTCCTTTATTCCAGTGGCTTATCGTTAAATGAACTTATCTTCAAATAGATTTGGTGATCTACCAGCTGACTGCTTAACTAGGCATAAAATATCAGTTTTATCCGTAGTTTTGCCGGTATCGCCGAACACCTGACAGGCTTTTCCTTAGGTAGCACAGCGCCTACTATCCTACTGCATGGTTTCTGGTCGTTCCAGAAAATCAGGAAAATGAAATGGTTCAGGCGGTATTTATTAAATTTTAGGCATTTCGGAAAGGACGTCATTGAGGGGATGCACAGTGTCAATTTCACTCATGTCATTGTCAGCGTTTTGGTAGCTAACATACTTCTCACTGGCTCAAAGGAATGGCGGTGGATGGGACTTGGCCCAAGTTGTTTAATTGCCTGTATATGCTGTTTGGTACCATAGCCCTTATGTGCCGCGAATCCGTAACCGGGATATTGCTGATCAAACATGCACATTTCATTATCTCGGCACACCTTAGCAATAATCGATGCAGCACTAATCGCAGGCACTTTGTCATCACCTTTGACGATTGTCTCACCAGAATAATTCCATTCTGGCATACGATTGCCATCTACGGCCACATACTCAGGTCTAAGTTCCAGCCCATCAACTGCTCGCACCATAGCCATCATCGTGGCCTGGAGGATATTGTATTGATCAATTTCAGCAATGGAGGCTCGAGCTATATGCCAGAAAAGGGCTTTTTCACTAATTTCTATCGCAAGTTGTTGACGGCGTCGTTCCGTCAACTTTTTTGAATCAGCTAATCCAGCAATAGGCTTTTCCGGATCTAGAATAACCGCTGCTGTCACCACATCACCGGCAAGAGGGCCGCGCCCTACTTCATCCACACCGGCCAGTAAATCACCTTGATAATTTAACGCAAAATTTTCTGCCATCACCCGGCCTCGATCAACTGAGCCAATGCGTCTGCAGCAGCCTCACTCCCACCGTGGCGGAGGGATTCATGAAGCGTGGTAAAGCGCTGCTCTAACGCTGTCACCCGCTCTGGGTTTAAAAATAACGTTAGTACCGCTTCACTGAGGTTCTCTACTGTAGCGGCATCTTGTAACAGTTCCGGCACCAGTGCCTCACCAGCGAGCAGGTTAGGTAGTGCAACAAAGGAAACCTTGGCCATTCTTGACACAAGAGCAAAGGTATATTTTCCCATCCGGTAGCTCACCACCATAGGTTTCTTCAACAGCATCGCCTCGAGCGCTGAAGTACCCGATGACAGTAACACCACATTAGCGGCAGCCATCGCAGTGAGAGACTGCCCATCCAAGAGAGTAACGGGGAGGTCTGGATAACCTAGCAGGATAGCCTCCAGCTGCTCTCGACGCTCCGGGCTAGCGGTAGGTATCACCAACTGCAACCCCGATAGATGGGCCTGACAATGTTGACTTGTGTCCAGAAACAACCGGCCCAACGTTTCAACTTCTGAGGCACGACTGCCCGGCATGACGGTTAAGACCAAACTATCAGTGGGGAGGCTCAACTGTTGCCGGGCTGCTAACGTATCGGTTTGCATCGATATAGTTTCTGCCAGTGGATGCCCTACACAGGCGACTGGAACACCATGCTGTTGATAGAACGCTTCTTCGAAGGGAAGTAAGGTCAGCATTAAATCCACTGCCCGAGCAATTTTCTTAATTCGCCCTTGGCGCCATGCCCAGACTGATGGACTCACATAATGAGCTGTTTTGATCCCTTTTTTACGAAGTTTTAGCTCCAAACCCAGATTAAAATCTGGAGAATCGATACCGACCACCAGATCAAACTTATTATCACTGAAGTAATTGAACAGCGTCTTTCGAATCCGTAAGAGTTCTGGCAGACGTTTTAGAGGCTCAACAAACCCCATCACAGAGAGACGATCAATGGGGAATAGTGACTCAAAGCCTTCTGACAGCATTTTACTGCCACCAATCCCCACAAAGACGGCACTTGGATAACGTAACTTCAATGCATGGATCAGCCCAGCACCGAGCTGATCACCGGAGGCTTCACCGGCAACCAAACCTATTCTAAGCGGTTGAGACATAAATCAGCGAATGATGCCGCGGGAAGAAGCCCGAACTGAATCGACTAGAGGAAGTACATCAGGATGTTCTGATGCCAGCTCATCCAGCTTGAGCAAAGCTTCATCAAGTGAGAGGCCCTGACGATACAAAATTTTATACCCCAGCTTTATTGCAGCAATGGCCTTTTTATCAAAACCTCGCCGCTTCAGGCCTTCAGAATTAATCGTACGGGGTTCGGCTGGTGAACCAAAAGCCATGACATAGGCAGGAACATCCTGAGGCAGAAAAGCAGCAGGACCAATCATAGTATGAGCACCAATTGAAACAAATTGATGAACCAAGACATAACCGGACAAGATTGACCAATCACCCAAGCTCACATGACCTGCAAGTGAAGCATTGTTGACCAAAATGCAATTGTTACCCACCGTACAATCATGACCAATGTGCACATAGGCCATCATGAGGTTGTCATTGCCAATTGAGGTGAGTCCACGATCTTGAACAGTACCGCGATGAATTGTGACGCCTTCACGGATAATGTTGTTATCACCAATTTCCAGGCGGGTTGGCTCACCGTTGTATTTAAGGTCAGGCGTATCCTCACCAACGGTAGAAAACTGAAAAATCCGGTTATTTTTACCAATAGTAGTCGGCCCTTTGACCACCACATGGGAATTGATAACAGTGCCTTCACCAATCGTCACGTTGGGCCCAATCATTGTCCAGGGGCCAATCTCTACACCCTCCGCCAAGACTGCCGAGGGATCAATAATTGCTCGTGGGTCAATTAGAGACATCGTAATCAGTCTGCCTTAAGCGCACAAAGAATGGTGGCTTCACATGCCAGCTCACCATCCACAGAAGCTCGACACTTAAAACGCCAGATAGTACGTTTCACAGAATCAATTCTTGCTTCCAATGTAAGCCTGTCACCGGGAACAACCTGGCGTTTAAAACGAACACCATCTACGCCGGCAAACAGATAAAGAACATTATCATCCACCTCTTTGTCAGCAGTAAGAAATCCGAGAATACCAGCTGCTTGTGCCATGGCTTCGATAATCATGACACCGGGGAAAATAGGGGCATTGGGGAAATGCCCATTAAAAACCTCTTCATTGCAGGTGATATTTTTATAGGCAAGGATGCGATCACCCAGTTCCACCTCAAGCACACGGTCCACAAGTAAAAAAGGGTAACGTTGGGGTAACCGTTTTTTTATCTCACTAATATCCATCAGATTGTCCCAAGGTGTAGCAAAGTTTAAAAAATGCTAGCAGTTATAGTTTTTTTTCAAGTTGCCTGACTCTACGGGCCAAGTCATCTAACTGATTAAAGCGAACAGCATTTTTTCGCCAGTCATCCGACTTGCTAAATGCCGTCCCTGAGGAATAAGAGCCTGGCTCAGTCAACGATTTAGTCACAATGGTACCACCCGTGAGGTGAACACCATCACAAATAGTAATGTGGCCCACAACACCAGATTGGCCAGCAAAAATACAATTTTTTCCTACGACAGTACTACCAGATACACCAGAACAACCGGCCATAGCTGTATTTTCACCAATTCGAACATTGTGAGCAATCTGAACATGGTTATCGAGGATCACGCCATCCTCAATAATGGTATCTTCCAGGGCACCACGATCAATGGTAGTACAGGCGCCTATTTCAACCCGATCACCAATCACAACGCCACCCAATTGATAAATTTTCACCCATCGACCCTGAGAGTGAGCAAAACCAAAGCCATCAGCACCAATTACAGCACCACTGTGAATTGTTACCTGATCACCAATAGTGACACCATGGTAAATACTGACATTGGCTGAAATTCGACAGTTATCACCAATCACTGAACCATCACCAATGGTCACACCAGCACCAATTTGACTATTAGCACCGATCACAACGTCCTCACCCAGAACAGCATTGGGTCCTATAGACGCGCCATCATCTATTTTTATAGACGCTGCCACTACAGCACTGGGATGAATGCCCAATGGAGGAACAGGGCTGCTGTCAAACATAGCAGAAGCTAATGCATAACCAAGGTAGGGATTTTCCATCACTAACCGGTTACCAGAGTATTCAGCAGCAGAATCTACATCTAGTATCACGGCGCCAGCAACTGTCTCAGCTAAGTATCGACGGTAAGTCTGGTTAGACAAAAATGTTAATTCGCTGGGGCTCGCCTCACTCAGTGTGTTAAGGCCGGAGATTTGACAATCGGCATCACCTTGCAATTCAGCGCCTATGTGGGAGGCTATATCACTCAGTGAACAACTATGACTCATCTATCAACCGGCCCTAAAGGAGTTAGTCGGAAACAATTACTTGGTTTTATTGTTCAAACGATCAGTCAACTTTGCGGTCAGATCAAGCTCAGGAGCAACGGTAACCACAGCATCGGCATTTATCAGTAGTACGACGCCTTCTTCTTTAATCAGCTCCTGTAATGCTTCACCCGCTTTGGGTCGCAATTCCTGCACGACACTACTTTGCAGAGCCTTTTGGTCTGCCTTAACTTTTCTAGTAGTCAGCTCAAGATCTGCACGGAGAAATTCCATCTTTTTTTGTACTTCACCCTTCTTCTCATCTGACCAAGTCATACCGTTCGTATCTACGTCCTTTTTCAACGCCTGCATATCCGCCACAGTGCTTTCGTACTTAGCTTGCAACGATGCATAGTCAGATGCCGACTGCATCTGATTTAATCTCGCCTTGGCAACGTCGGTATCAAAAATAGCCTTACCGAAATCCACCACAGCAATTTTCCCCTCAGCAGCAACTGCTGT
The DNA here is from genome assembly GCA_913062605.1 of uncultured Cellvibrionales bacterium. Taxonomy (GTDB): domain Bacteria; phylum Pseudomonadota; class Gammaproteobacteria; order Pseudomonadales; family Porticoccaceae; genus Porticoccus. Next base: position 4,528 of record CAJXWQ010000015.1, on the reverse strand, counting down.
GATGGCAAACATGGTTACCAGGGTAAACAATAATGTCTTTGCTATACGCACACTAACTCTCCATTGATTAAATTAACTGTTTTAGATTAACTATTTTAAAAAGTTTGGCCCATCGAAAACTGGAACACCTCTTCTTCATCTTCATCGCCAGCATTCAGTGGTTTTGCCAAACTGAATGTCAGTGGACCAAAACTACTGATCCAGGTTGCACCGAAGCCCACAGAATAGCGCAATTCACCCACATCTGGCTCTGAACAAAAGTCTTCATCCTTGCTACCACAATCCGTAGCAAAGACGTTACCCGCATCCAAAAACACTGCGGACTGTATACTGCGCTGATCCTTGATAAAGGGCAGAGGGAAAAGTATTTCAGCACTAGCTTCCACCAAGACATTGCCACCAAAGGGATCCGCATCATCATCATCTACAACATTGAAAGGATCAGGCCGGAGAGACCGGGGTCCCAAGGTGTTCTTTTTGAAACCGCGAACTGAGCCAAAACCACCTGAATAGAAATTCTTGAAAAATGGCATCTCGGTGGTATCGCCATAACTGTCACCATAACCAAAATCTGATCGTAGATGTACGGTCATACTCTTCATAAGCGGACGATAATACTGAGCACCATAGGTGAGTTTGTAGTATTCCAAGTCGCTGCCGGGTGCTGACACTTCCACACTGGCTTGCTGTGACACACCTCGTGTCGCTAAACGACCGCGGTTAAGAGAAGACTTTCCCCACCGCAGATTGCCACTGAAAATATTAAAGCTGTCCCCGTTGTCATCAATAAATTTTACAATTTCCTCTGCAACAAAAGACCCTATATGAATGGTGAGATTTTCATAACCAAGCCCAAAACCAATACTCTCTACTTCAGATAGAGGGTATGAAAAATTAACCCTTCCGCCATAGCTATCGGTCGTGAAATTTGAGAGGTTTCCTTCATCAAAGTCAACACTACGGGCAAACACTCCAAAGCCAGCGTTGATACCATCACGGGTAAAGTAAGGATCACTATAGCTAAATGAGAGGTCCGTACGGAACTCACTTTGGTTGAGTCCGACCCCTACTGATTTACCAGTACCGAGAAAGTTGTTTTCCGATAGATTGGCGCCAAGGACAAGGCCATAGGTCTGGGCGAAACCTACGCTAGCGCCAATACTGCCAGAGGGCTGCTCTTCCACAGTGTAGAAAACATCAACCTGATCATTGGTTCCGGGTACCTGCTGAGTTTGAGCTTCAACCTCTTTAAAGTAACCGGTGCGCTCCAAACGAACTTTTGAGAGCTCCATTTTTGACGTTGATGCAGACGCACCCTCCATCTGCCGCATCTCACGACGCAAGACTTGGTCCATCGTCTTGGTATTACCACGAAATTCAATACGCCGTACGTAAGCGCGTCTACCCGGATCGATAAATAACGTCACCTTGGCAGTCTTATTCTCTTCGTTCACTTCGGGCATACCTTTTACTTCAGCAAAGGTATAGCCATCATTCCCCAACCGCTGAGAGATCAACTCTGTGGTATTCACCATCAGTACTTGTGAGAATGTTTGTCCCTCTTTCAAGACAAGAAGGCTTCTGATTTCATCTTCAGAGACAACAAGATCACCTGCCAATTCAACCTGATCAACAGTGTATACGTCACCTTCTGTGATATTAATGGTAACAAACACGTCCTCACGATCAGGGCTTATAGCTACCTGAGTCGAATCAATCGAAAATTTGAGGTAGCCCCTATCCATATACCATGATTCCAAGCGCTCCAGGTCACCAGATAGCTTTTCACGGGAATATTTATCGTCATTCATAAAGGGAGACAATAACCCCGTGGTCTTTAACTCGAGCTGTGCGATCAGTGCCTCTTCGTCAAAGTCACGGACACCGACGATATTGATGTGCTTGATCGCAGCAACATCGCCCTCATTGACATAGATATTGACCGTCACCCGGTTGCGGGGGAGCTCCTCTACTTCAGACTCAATTGACGCACCATAGCGGCCCTGCCCCACATACTGTCGTTCCAATTCCTGTGCAATACCATCCAAAATAGCCTGACGAAAAATTTGCCCTTCGGCCAAGCCATTATCACGAAGTGACTTCAGTAACTCTTCTGTTGGCAATGCCTTATTACCTTGAATAGCAATTTCCGCGATTGCTGGCCGCTCCTTTACCGCAACAATAAGCACACCGCCATCACGGGATATACGAATATCATCAAAATAACCGGTGCGAAATAGCGCTCGCGTCGTACGGCGTACAGTATCATCATCAATCAGGTCGCCGACACTCAGCGGCATCGAGGCAAACACCGTACCAGATGACACCCGTTGCAGGCCGTCGATCCTGATATCTTCAACCTGAAACACTTCCGCTCGAACAACGGTAGAAAGTAATATCAGGCTCAACAACAGATAAAAGTGTTTCATTGGAGACCGGTTTTCTCTTAGTTATTGTTTATTATCTTGGCTACAGCCGCATCAAATCATTGTATAAAGCTAACAACATCAACCCAAGGACCAAAAACATCCCCATCCGGAATCCAATCATTTGGATTTTTTCGGACACAGGCGCACCTTTCACTATCTCAATGATGTAATACATCAAATGGCCGCCATCCAGTACAGGGATAGGCAGCAAATTTAACACTCCCAGACTGACACTCAGAAAGGCCAGAAAACCCAGATAGGACGTCAGACCATACTGAGCGGCGGCGCCCGCCACTTTAGCAATGGTAATGGGTCCACTCAAGTGTTTTGCGGAAATGAGTCCAACCATCATCTTTTTAACCGAGTCCAGAATCAACACAGTGGTATCCCAAGTCTGCTTAAACGCTTGGGTGGCCGCCTCAAGAGGCCCATACTCCATCTTGCGAATCATATCCTCGGGCCATTCTGGGATTTTCACACTCATACCCACCTGACCAATCGCTACACCACCTTCTGTTACCGTTCGTTTGGGAACAATCGCCGTAGAAAACGCCCCCTCCCCTCGCAAAACTTCAATCTCAATGGTCTGACTAGGCCTAGCACGAACATAGCTAACCCAAGTGGACCAATCATTCATGGGGATATTGTCCGCTGACAACACTCTATCACCAGCAATCAGGCCTGCACTCTCTGCAGGATCGCCAGCAACTACCGTATCAGCAATAGGGAGGATTTTTGGAGAATAAGGTACCAGTCCAACACCACGGATTGGCTCTGGCTCATCAGCATCCACTAGCCAGTCCTGCAGCTGCCCTTGATACTCATATTGCGTTGAGTCACCAGGCATCTTGGCACTAAAATAAATCGGACCAGTTTCGCCGATACGTCGAATCAGTTGGCCACTCAGTGCCTGCCACGTAAGCGTCGGTTCTCCATCTAATGCGACAATTTCCTGACCAGGCTGGAGCCCCGCCTGTTCAGCAACTGAGTCTGGCTCCAGAGAACCAATCACAGGCGCTACTCCAGTCACCCCCAGAGAATAAACAATCCAATAAAGAAATATTGCCAGCAGGAAGTTAGCCAAAGGACCCGCCACCACCACAGCCATACGCTGCCAAACCGACTTTCGATTAAAGGCGTACGGCAAGTCTTTTTCTTCAACATCACCTTCACGTTCATCGACCATTTTTACGTAGCCGCCCAATGGCAGCGCCGAGATAACAAACTCAGTACCCAGCTTGTCTCGCCAACGAAGCAGCGGTGTACCAAACCCCACCGAAAAACGAATCACTTTGATGCCACAACGCCGGGCTACCCAGAAGTGGCCAAACTCATGAAATGTCACGAGAATACCCAAAGCGATCAAGGTATAAAAAATTGTCTGCAATAATTCCATTAAACTTCCTGCTGAGCCCGCTGAATGGCCTCTATAGCACACTGACGGGCCAATTGATCGGTCGCTTGGACAGCCTCAAGGCTGTCAGGTTCAGTGATTGGCGTATCTGCCAACACCGTCGCCACAACGTCTGCTATCCGGGTGAATGGAATCTCTCCATTAAGAAAGGCTTCCACCGCCACTTCATTGGCAGCATTCAGTAATGTAGGGGCGCTTCCCCCCAAACGAGCTGCGTCCATGGCTAGCCCTAAACAGGGAAAACGCTTCAAATCTGGCGCCTCAAAATCCAGTCGTGCGGTACCAATAATATCGAGACTGGCAACGCCCGAGCTGATCCTCTCTGGCCAAGCCATTGCATGAGCAATGGGTGTCCGCATATCAGGATTACCCAGCTGTGCAAGTACAGAGCCGTCCACATACTCAACCATGGAGTGAATCACGCTCTGGGAGTGTATGACCACCTCTATCTGATCAGGCGATAGATCAAACAACCAACAAGCCTCGATTAATTCAAGCCCCTTGTTCATCATGGTGGCAGAGTCCACCGAAATTTTTCGACCCATATCCCAATTCGGGTGAGCACAAGCCTGCTCAGGTGTTATTGCATCCAGAGTATCCAGTGGCGCCGTTCTGAATGGCCCACCGGAAGCTGTCAGAAATATCTTCTGTACGCCACCTCTATCACTAGGTCCATAACCCTGAG
>CAJXWQ010000014.1 GCA_913062605.1 uncultured Cellvibrionales bacterium | reverse complement strand
GGGGTATATCTCACCAACACCCCCTGCCCCAGCTACGCGGGAATAATGTCGAACTGATCAGGGGAGTACATATTCTCAACCCGGAACTGTATAGTGCGCCCAGTAAATTTTTCCAAATCACCCACATAAGAAGAGCCTTCATCCAACAACCGGTCGATAACTGACTGAGCGGCCAGCACAAGAAACCCGTCACATTCAAACGCTCGTGTTTCTCGAAGAATTTCCCGAAAAATTTCGTTACAAATGGTTTCCGCCGATTTCAATGTCCCCTTACCATCACAGGTAGGGCAAAACTGACAGAGCACCTGACCCAGACTTTCACTGGTTCTTTTTCGGGTCATTTCCACCAACCCCAACTCTGAAATGTTGGCCATTCCCGTCTTGGCCCGGTCCCGCGCTAAAGCCTTTTCAAGCGTATGCATTACTTGGCTTTGATGATCGAGCTCCAACATATCGATAAAATCGATAATAATAATACCGCCCAGATTGCGTAGTCGCAGCTGGCGTGCAATAGCTTCCGCTGCCTCCAGATTGGTTTTAAAGGTTGTTTCTTCCAGATTGCGACGACCCACAAATGCGCCGGTATTTACATCTACCGTCGTCATTGCTTCGGTCTGCTCAATAATTAAATAACCGCCGGATTTAAGCTGAACCTTTTTTTCTAATGCTCGGGTGATCTCATCGTCTATACCATACAGATAAAAAAGTGGTTGATCTGCAGAGTAGTATTCAATGAGTGGTTCCATTTCCGGGTTGAACTGTCGAGTAAACTCACAGAGCTTTGTATGTGCTTTTTTAGAATCTACCCGCACTTTTCCCACCTGTGGCTGCGCCATGTCACGCAGGGTGCGCAGAAACATTGGTAAATCTTCATAGATAACGGCAGGTGCCCTCAATGGCTTGGTCGTTTCCAAAATATGCTGCCAAAGCTGCTGTAGAAATTTCACCTCTCTGACCAGCTCTTCAGCCTCGACACCCTCGGCAGCCGTGCGAATGATATAGCCTCCGCCAGTATTGCTCTCTGCTAATGCCAAGCTCAACTGTTGCCGTAAACGTTCACGCTCGCCCTCATCCTCAATCCGTTGGGAAACACCAATATGAGTCACATTTGGCATATAAACCAAAAAACGGGAAGACACGGAAAGCTCTGTGGTGAGGCGAGCACCTTTAGTACTAATAGGCTCCTTAATCACCTGTACTACCACCGACTGTCCTTCGCGCAGGAACTGCCTTATGTCAGGGCCATTCCCGTTACTCGTACAGCTTTCGTTGCTGCTTGCCTGCTGAATATCATCCACATGAATGAAGCCAGCCTTTTCCAATCCAATATCAATAAAGGCTGCCTGCATCCCAGGCAGCACCCTGACCACCTTACCCTTGTAGATATTGCCAACGATGCCACGACTCAGTTCGCGCTCTACACCCACTTCCTGCAAAACACCATTTTCTACCAGTGCAACACGGGTCTCCATCGGAGAAACATTGATCAGGATTTCTGAACTCATTTCTTAGGTCCTACCCACCAAGAAATATCAAATGCTTCTAATAGTGTGCAAGTTTCCACCAAGGGCAAACCCACCACCCCGGAATAACTACCATTAATTGCTGTCACAAAAACTGCCCCCAACCCCTGTATAGCGTAAGCACCAGCTTTATCACTGGGCTCTCCCGTCTGCCAATAACGGTGACACTCTTGACTATCCAGCAGCCTGAATGTCACCAGTGTTTCTGACAACACGACCTGCTGTTTATCTCCCTGGACCATCGCCACTGATGATAAAACTCGGTGAGTTTTCCCTGAGAGCTGCGATAGCATTGAAATAGCATCTGCCTGATCAGAGGGCTTACCAAAAATATCATTGCCCAAAACTACCGTAGTATCAGCTCCCAACACAGGTAGTTGCTTATACTGACTGGCATGCCAACCCGCTAGGGCCTTTTGCAGAGCCATTCGATTAACGTAGTCTTCTGGCAATTCACCAACTAATACCTCCTCATCAATTTCAGCAGGTGATACCAAAAAATGGCAACCAATCTGCTGCAATAATTCACAACGACGCGGAGAGGCAGAAGCAAGAATAAAGGCTGGATCTAAGTGCATATAACCTTATGGCTCGGGTAACTAGGGTTCTTTTGGATCAGCTGTATCAACATCTAACGATATCTGGACTAATCAGCCGCATTGGTTCAGTGGTTGGGTGACATATTCTGGCTTGATTGAGGCGCTATCAGCCGGTTCAGTAGCCATACCATTAATGGCCAAATAACCGCTGAGGTTACTGCTGGCATCACGACTAAATCACCCTGCCAATTTGCGCGCAATAGCAACGTAATACTGTGCAACAGTAATTGGCTCATTAGCACCAATACTAGTACCAGCACCGCTTGGTGAATCACCCTGAAATGATGCAGCCGCTGTTGTAAGAGCTGCAACAAATATGCACTCAGAGCAAAGACGACGGCATGACGACCAAACAATTCCCCAATAAAAATATCAAGCAACAAGCCCGCCAGCCACGCGAAAGCAATACCATGCTTAAACGGGCTTCGAAACAGCCAGTAAAAAACCAACAACAACACAAATTGTGGCCGCCAATAAACCAAAGGTTCTGAGAGGGGCAAAATTTGCAGCAATAACGCTAATAACAGAGTAACAACACTCCATAGATAGGTTGTCTGGTTACTCTCGAGCATCGTCACCAGCCCCCAACTCTTCTACGGTCGAGAATAACAACAGCAGATGACGACTGCGATCAATCCGAGCCGAAGGTTCCAGCAACACTTTCAGATAAGCACTGCCGCTCACCATATTTACTGAAGTGACCACACCTACTGGGTAACCAACAGGGTAGCGGTCACCCAACCCAGAACTTACCAGCTGATCCCCCACTTTGATATCTGCGGTGGGAGACACATGGCGTAACGTTAACTGCTTGAAATCACCCTGACCTTCCGCGATAGAACGTACGCCATTACGCAATATCTGAACAGGCAACGCATGAAAGCTATCGCTAATCAATAACACCTTACTACTGTTGCTATAGACCTCGATTACCTGTCCCATTAAGCCGTCAGCATCAAGTAACGGCTGCCCCACAAAGACACCATTATCTTCCCCTCGGTTGACCAGGATGGTATGTCGGGTGGGATCAGGGGAAACACCAATCAACTCCGACACTAACACGCTATCCTGTAACAGTTCCGTGGCATTAAGAAGGTTACGCAGGCGAATATTTTCAGCGGCTAGTTCAGCCATCCTCTGCATGCGCCCCTTAAGGACTAATAGCTCAGTTCGAAGGTGTTCGTTTTCTTCCTCTAACGCTATACGCCCCACCATAGACTCATCACCCAGCTCACCAATTCGGGTGGGCAGGTTAGTCAGCCAATAAATGGGGGTCGTCACCTCTGCCAGCCAATAGCGGGCCGGTTGCAACCAGTGGGTATAGGAATCAATCAGAAGTAATAGGAGCGAGACAAAAGCCAGCAACAACATACGTCGTGCGGATGAGGGGCCTTTGGAAAAGAGGTTCTTGATGCTTCCACCCCATCATGATTGAACGTTTTTAAGTCATGTACTATTAGTCATGCACCAAGAGAAAAGCAATCAGGTCATGACATGCATACGGCGCTTGTCCATCATATCCAGCGCCTTACCACCGCCACGAGCAACACAGGTCAATGGATCCTCGGCTACAAGCACGGGCAATCCCGTTTCATGGGTCAGCAGTCGATCCAGATCACGCAACAATGCACCGCCACCGGTCAACACAATGCCGGTTTCTGCGATATCCGACGCCAATTCAGGTGGCGATTGCTCCAACACACGCTTTACCGCTTGCACAATCGCGGCCAACGGCTCTTGGAGGGCTTCCAGAATTTCATCACTGTTCAAGCTAAAGCTTTTTGGTACACCTTCGGCCAAGTTGCGGCCCCGAACATCGATCTCACGGACTTCATTCGCTGGATAGGCACTACCAATCTCCATTTTGATCCGTTCAGAGGTGGTTTCTCCAATCACACTACCGTACTTACGGCGAACATAATTGCTGATGGCCTCATCAAAACGGTCACCACCAATCCGCACTGAATCGGAAAAAACCACCCCGTTAAGAGAGAGAATAGCAATTTCAGTGGTACCACCACCAATATCCACCACCATAGAACCACAGGCCTCATCCACAGGCATTCCAGCACCAACGGCTGCCGCCATAGGTTCTTCGATCAAAAATACTTCCCTGGCACCCGCACTAAAGGCGGACTCACGAATAGCCCGCTTCTCAACTTCAGTCGCCAAACAGGGCACACAAATGAGCACACGGGGGCTGGGAGGAATCAAACTGTGGGAATGCACTTTCTTGATAAAGTGCTGCAACATTTTTTCAGTGACCTGGAAGTCAGCAATCACGCCGTCCTTCAGAGGGCGAATGGCGGTGATGTTACCCGGCGTACGGCCCAGCATCCGCTTAGCTTCCACACCCACAGCATCAACAATTTTTTGTCCGTGGTGGTGACGAATCGCCACAACTGAGGGCTCATTCAGGACAATGCCCTTTTCTCGAACATAAATCAGTGTATTCGCGGTACCCAAATCAATGGAAAGATCATTCGAAAAAACACCACGCAGTCTTTTTAACATCTATCTTTTCCCTTGTTGGTCGTTTTGGGGAAATGCCCCAAACGCCGATGACCCCGAAAACCCGCAACTCTACCAATCACGTGTATTCAGAGCAAGTTTTAAGTCTTTAGCCCCGGAGAAGAACCACGCTCAAAAAGCCGCCCCAGAAGCCCCTTCAGAGTACCCCTATAGGGGCGAATGTGGTAACTTACGCTCCTCATTTTGTCAGGGCAAAAAAAAGCCCGACTCTCTCTGTTTAGAGTGCAGAAACTATACCATGACTATCGAACGCGCAGACATCGAAAAGCTCGCAGAATTGGCACGTATTGAAATCAATGAAGCGACCATTGCTGAAACCACACAAAGTATCGCCGACGTACTGGCACTCGTTGACCAGTTGCAAGCTGCTGATACCGAGGGTGTAGAGCCCATGGCCCACCCAAGCGATGCCGTTCAACGGTTGCGCGCTGACGAGGTCACCGAGTCTAACCATCGGGACGACTTTCAAGCCATTGCGCCCGCCACTGAAGCGGGATTGTATCTGGTTCCGAAAGTGATCGATTGAGGACCCGCCCCACATTATGAACAACTCAATCATGCACAATAAAACCATCGCCGATATTATTGCTGGTCTAGACTCCGGTGAATTCACCAGCGTCGAGATCACCCAACACTATCTGAAACGTATTCAGCAGTTGGACAGCACGTACAACAGCTACATCACCGTCAACGAAGCATCGGCACTGGCCCAGGCAGAAGCCGCTGACAAGCGTCGTGCCGAAGGCAATGCACCGGCATTCTGTGGTGTACCTATCGCACATAAAGATATTTTCTGCACAAACGGTGTTCGCACCAGTTGTGGTTCGAAAATGCTCGACAATTTTGTGCCACCCTACGATGCGACCGTAGTCGAAAACTTTGCCCGCGCCGGTGCCGTGATACTGGGTAAAACCAACATGGATGAGTTCGCCATGGGCTCCTCCAATGAAACCAGCTTTTATGGCCCGGTGAAAAACCCTTGGGACATCAATACAGTTCCCGGCGGTTCCTCGGGTGGTTCAGCAACTGCGGTTGCGGCACACTTGGCACCCGGTGCCACCGCTACTGATACGGGCGGCTCTATCCGACAGCCAGCCGCACTCTGCGGCATTACTGGCCTGAAGCCCACCTATGGCCGAGTATCTCGCTGGGGCATGATCGCCTTTGCCTCAAGTTTGGACCAAGGCGGCCCTATGGCACGCACCGCAGAAGACTGCGCATTGATGCTTAATATAATGGCGGGCTTTGACCCCAAAGACTCCACCTCCATTGATCAGGGCGTACCGGACTACACAGAAAATCTGAATCAGTCCCTTGAAGGCCTGAAAGTTGGCGTCCCTAAAGAATATTTTGAAGAAGGGCTCAACCCCGGCACCGAGCAAGCTGTCCGCGATGCACTGGCTGAACTCGAAAAACAGGGCGCCACTCTGGTAAGCATCAGTCTGCCTCATACTAAATTAGCGGTTCCCGCCTACTACGTGATTGCACCGGCTGAAGCCTCCGCCAACCTGTCACGGTTTGATGGTGCGCGCTACGGCTACCGTTGTGAAGACCCAAAAGATTTACGCGATATGTACATGCGCACTCGTGGCGAAGGGTTCGGCGACGAAGTTAAACGCCGCATTTTGGTGGGAGCCTACTGCCTGTCTGCTGGTTACTACGATGCCTACTACCGCAAAGCACAGCAAGTTCGTCGCCTGATCAAGCAAGATTTTGTCGATGCCTTTGAAACCGTCGATGTCATCATGGGACCAACCGCCCCCACCCCCGCCTTTGAATTTGGCGCGAAAGGTAACGACCCGGTAGCCATGTATCTGGAAGATATTTACACCATTGCCACCAATCTGGCCGGACTACCCGGCATGTCAGTGCCCTGTGGTTTTGTGGACAATAAACCCGTTGGCCTGCAAATTATAGGCAACTACTTTGATGAATCACGCATGCTGAATGTAGCGCACCAGTTCCAGCAAACAACTGACTGGCATCAGCAGGCCCCTGAAGGTATAGAAGTTGAGGGTATAAAAGCGGGGGACACCGAATAATGGAATGGGAAACAGTCATTGGTCTGGAAGTACACGCACAACTGGCCACCAAATCCAAAATCTTTTCCGGCGCCAGTACCACCTTTGGTGCCGAACCCAACACTCAGGCCTGCGCCCTTGATCTGGCCATGCCCGGCACTCTGCCTGTCCCCAATGAACAGGCATTCCGCTATGCCATTATGTTTGGGCTAGCCATTGATGCAGAGATTGCGAAAACATCTGTCTTTGACCGAAAAAATTATTTCTACCCGGATCTTCCCAAAGCCTACCAGACCACTCAACTGGAAAAGCCCATTGTGGGCCCGGGCCATGTGGAAATTGAACTCGTGGATGGCACCAAAAAGTCGATCCGTATTCACCACGCGCACTTGGAAGAAGATGCAGGAAAATCATTGCATGAAGACTTCCACGGCATGTCCGGCATAGACCTGAACCGTGCAGGCACACCTCTGGTGGAAATTGTCTCTGAACCAGATATGAGTAATTCGGAAGAAGCCGTGGCCTTTGCCAAAAAATTGCACGGTATTGTTACCTCACTGGGTATTTGTGATGGTGAGATGTCTCAAGGTTCCATGCGTTTTGATGTGAACATTTCCGTCAGAAAGCCCGGTGAAGAACTCGGCACCCGCACTGAGACCAAGAACCTCAATTCCTTCCGCTTTATGGAAGACGCCATTGCACTAGAAGTAGAGCGTCAAATCGACCTTATCGAAGATGGCGGCAGAGTCATTCAGGAAACCCGCCTCTACAATGGCGACAGCAAAGAGTCCCGCTCCATGCGCAGTAAAGAAGAAGCGAATGATTACCGCTACTTCCCCTGCCCCGACCTGTTGCCCGTGGTCTTCGATGACGACTATATCGAGAGCATTCGAAAAGAACTGCCAGAACTACCCGATGCCCGCCACGACCGCTTTGTAGAACAATATGGTCTCTCCAGCTATGACGCCAATATTCTGAGTGGCGATGCCAGTATGGCCCAGTATTTTGAAACTGCAGCCAAGACCAGCGGTGATACCAAACTTACCGCCAACTGGATGATGGGTGAACTGTCAGCACGACTGAATGCTGCCGACCTGTCCATCAAGCACAGTCCTCTCAGCGCCGAACAACTGGCAGGGATGATTGCACGCATTACCGATGGAACGATTTCCAGCAAAATGGCCAAGCAAGTGTTTGACGGCCTGTGGAATAGCGATGGCGATGCAGACAGCATTATTGAAGCTAAAGGTTTGAAGCAGGTTTCCGACAGCGGCGCCATTGAAACCCTCGTGGATGAGGTGATTGCCAACAGCGGCAAGCAAGTGGATAACTTCCGTAATGCCGATGAAAGCAAACGGCCAAAAATGCTGGGCTATTTTGTGGGGCAGATAATGAAAGCCTCAAAAGGTCAGGCTAACCCACAGCAGGTGAATGAGATTCTGCTGAAAAAACTTAACGACTTACTCTGATAAAAAAAGCTCTAACCACTTACTTTTAATATTTAAAGAAAATTAAAAAATTATGGCACTAAAAAAAGACAAACAAAAAGTTCTGGGCGAAGTCTTTGATGACGAGCGCATTAAAACCTTTCTGGCGTTTGAAGCACCAGAAGGCGTCAACCCTGACTTCCATTTACTGGAAAAAGCCTATCGTGGAATGAATATCGAAAACTTTGATACTTTCCTGACCTTTTTTCTGGAATCCGGCCACGACATTAGCGCTCAAAACCCGAGCGGAAAAACCCTACTTGCCATTGCCAGCGAACACCGTCACGGTGATGAGTATGTGCATGCCCTAAAAAAGCACGGAGCCACATAAATCAAGCACACAACTTTTTAAGTCGCCCAATGGGCCACACCCCACCTTATGGACACTGCACAAGATACAATAACAACACTACACCAACGGATCCTTGGTACCTGGAAAATACTAGCCTGGAAACGTAGGCTCGTAGAATCTGGCGAAGAGTCTGATGCTTTTGGTCCAGATCCCACTGGTTGCATTAACTATGCACCAGATGGCCGTTTAATGGTGTTGGTTCTCCGGGGTGACAGGCCCTGCCCTTCAGAAAACCCTCCCACAGAAAGCGAAAAAATCGTACTCTTTGATTCCATGTTTGCTTATGCCGGAACCTATATTGTCGAGTTAGATAGAGTGACCCACAACTTGGATGCAAGTTGGAACGAGTTGTGGACTGGCACATTACAAACACGCTTTATATCCTTTGAAAATGACCGCCTCATTTATACGACACCAGAAACCGTGGACCCCATGGACGGAAAGCTATGCACATATAAAGTTACACTTGTGCGATCCTAATTCTAACTCCTTTGCTGGGGCTGACCTGTGAAATTTGAAAAGCACCTTGAAATAGACAATAGGGATAAAACGGCTGTAGATGCCCTTGAAGAATCCACAGAGTTAGCCAGGCAGGCCATTAAACTGGCGATGACCAAAGGTGCTGTGTGGTTAACTCGAAATAATAGCACCCAGCGTATTCGACGAGTAGGCAAGCCCTTAAAATCCGGTGATGAATTACATATTTATTTTGATAAAAAGGTTTTGGAGATTCAGCCGGCGGCTGCAACACTGATTGCTGACGAGAGACTTTATAGTATTTGGTACAAGCCCTACGGAATGCTGTGCCAGGGCTCTAAATGGGGAGACCATTGCACCATCAACCGTTGGGTTGAAAAAAACCTGGAGCCCCAGCGCCCAGCATTTATTGTGCATCGCCTGGATCGCGCCGCTACCGGATTAATTATTATTGCCCACCAGAAGAAAATAGCGGCCTATTTTTCAAATTTATTCCAACACCGAGAGATTGAAAAAAAATATCAGACCATTGTTGAGGGTGAATTTACGGATGCGTTAAAACTCACTTCTGATATAGAGAACAAGCCGGCACTGAGCCATGCCAAATTACTTTCATATAACTCTGAAGAAAATCAATCCCTAATAGAAGTTGTCATAGAAACAGGCAGAAAACATCAGATCAGACGGCATTTATCGGAAGCAGGCTTCCCCATTGTCGGCGATAGACTATACGGCCAAGGCGATGAAAACACTTCCGACCTCTGTTTGGCGTCATGCTACCTTTCCTTTACCTCTCCCGCCGACGGCCTCAAGAAAAGCTACCAACTGCCCAATAATCTACGGCTTAAATTTAAGTACTAAGATAACCCGCAGCGGGTAAGTTGCAGACTATGCCACTCTACCTATAATGAACTCACAAACAAAAATGCAGTCTCTACATCAATTAAACAATAATAAGGAGTTTACCTATGACGGAAGAAATGAATTTTGAAGGCGTCCTCTCAGTAAATTGGCAAGACGTAGAAACTGAAGAAGCAGCACCTGGGATTACCCAACGAATTCTTTGGCAGGGAGACAACGATAAAAGAGTCGTGGTGGTTGAATTTCAACCTGGCGCGGTGTTTCCAGGCCTGGATGTACACGGACCAGGGCCAGAACAAGTATTTGTTATTTCTGGTGACTTTAATGATGGGCGCGATATTTTTAAGGCCGGGGATTTTATTCACAACCCTGCCGGTTCTGCCCACATCCCCAAATCAGAAACTGGCTGCGTACTTTTAGTGATATATCCAGAAGGTTAAAGAACACAATCGGCGGTGATGCAACCCCGCCTCATTTGCCACCTTACTGCTTGCGGTTATTCAAAATAGTTTAGACGATAATCGTCTAAACTATTTTTATATTTCTGGTTATAAGCCTATAACAAGCAGCGAATACTCGTTGACTACCAGGTTAAGTCGTATATACTCGGCTCAGCTTGAAAGTACGTCTTATATTTATGCACACCATTTCGATGTCTCGTCTTTAGTAGCTCGTCCGGTTCTTCATAAGTAATAGCAACACATTTCAGCAAAACTGGCCTTATTTTAAAGGCTTTAATTACTATTGATTTATAGGATATGACTATGTCTACTACTACTGGTACCGTTAAATGGTTCAACGAATCTAAAGGTTTTGGCTTTATCGAGCAAGAATCTGGTCCCGACGTTTTTGCTCACTTCAGCGCCATTTCATCTTCAGGCTTCAAAACCCTGATCGAAGGCCAAAAAGTTGAGTTCACTGTTACTCAAGGCCAAAAAGGTCCTCAAGCAGAAAACATCGTAGTTGTTTCTTAATATTACTTTATGAAACCACTACAGGGTCGACATTCATTGTAATGCTGACCACCTGACACTCCCTAGGAGTTGAAGGTAAAAAGGGCAAGACTTACGTCTTGCCCTTTTTTATTGTCTGAACTTTATTGCTGCCTGAACGATTAACACCGAAACGGCATGGCTAGCTAAAAAATGATGGGGAGGTATTTCAGCTCCCCCATCCCTCTCTTAATCGTTGATTATCCTCTTGAGCGAGATCCTGCCTGACCTCTACTTGCTCCAGCAGATCGTCCTCTACTGGCACCGGCATTGTGCGAACGAGCACCACTCTTATTGCCACCCCGATTGCCTCCAGCTCGGGATCTACCTCCACCACGATTCTGTCGCCCATTTTGGATCGGCTCAGCTTTGATAGAGGGATCAGGTGTGAAGCCATCAATGGCTACCTTAGGTACTTCAGTCTTGAGAAGGCGCTCAATATCACGTAGCAACTTGTGCTCATCCACACAGACCAGCGATACAGCCTCCCCTTCATTACCAGCACGACCTGTACGACCAATTCGATGCACATAATCTTCTGGCACATTGGGAAGCTCATAGTTAACCACGTGCGGCAGCTGGTCGATATCAAGACCACGTGCAGCAATATCGGTAGCCACCAGTACACGTACGGCCCCACGCTTAAAGTCCGCCAGTGCTTTGGTACGAGCACCCTGACTTTTATTCCCGTGAATAGCTGCGGCAGTAAGGCCATCTTTCCCCAATTGCTCGGCGAGACGGTTGGCGCCATGTTTGGTACGGGTAAATACCAACACCTGTTTCCAGTTACCTGAACCAATCAGAAGAGAGAGCAATTCACGTTTCCGGTTCTTATCCACAAAATGAGCAACCTGGGCAACACTCTCGGCAGTGGTATTACGGCGTGCCACCTCAATCAAGGTTGGAGAGTCCAGCAAACCATCGGCTAACCGTTTAATCTCATTAGAGAAGGTGGCAGAAAATAGCAGGTTCTGACGCCGTTTAGGCAACAGAGCTAATACTTTGCGAATATCATGGATAAAGCCCATATCAAGCATACGGTCTGCTTCATCCAGCACCAGAACTTCCACTTGGGATAGATCCAAGGTTTTCTGGCCCACATGGTCTAAAAGGCGACCAGGTGTAGCCACCAAAATATCAACACCCTTTCTGAGGGTCGCAATTTGCGGGTTAATTTTGACACCACCAAAGATAACAGCGGACCGCATAGGCAAATATTTGCCATAGGTTTCGACACTTTCACCCACTTGAGCTGCTAACTCTCGTGTGGGAGTAAGCACTAAAGCCCGAACAGGACGGTAACCATTAGCCGGCTTTTGCTCACTTAAACGTTGTAGGAGAGGTAGTGTAAAACCGGCGGTTTTTCCAGTGCCAGTTTGTGCACCAGCCAAAACATCATGCCCCTCAAGTACAGTAGGGATAGCTTTGGCTTGTATTGGTGTAGGTTCGGTGTAGCCCTGATCGGACACAGCACGAAGTATTTCGGCCGACAGGCCGAGATCAGTAAATAACATAAAAAATAGAACTCCGGAACCAGCCCACTCTATGCCTTTGGCACAACGACGGTCTAAGGCTGGAAATAATTAAATAGGGCGTCTGGAAATATCGAGAGGAAACTACCAAGAACACTACTTAGAACATAAAGGTACCGACCGATGGGTACCAAGACGGCGGCGACTATAACAGGGGCCACTAGGCAAGTCCAACCTATGTACAGGAGGGATAATCCGTTTTACCATATCATTACTCTTCAAATGTATAAACATCACTACCAGGGTGAAAGGCCATCCAGGCAAACCAATACGCTGTCACTGAAGTAAGGACTTCACCTTTATTATCAAGAATCCGAGCACTGCGATCTTTCACGCTATATTCGACACTCAATACTTTCCCGTTGACGGTATCAGCAAGTGGGCTTTTCCCTCGGGCCAACTCAAAAAATGGGTAAACTTTGGTTCTATCACCCAGTTCAATACCGATCACCATCTCTTTTGGGTGATAACGCTTGTCGTAATTGGACAGAGGAAACAAGACTCTCCGGCTTTTGTCATACGCGGGATAAGGGCTTGCCCCATAGTTACGATAGAACCCCGTTTCACCAGATAAGACGAGTGTGTCGGGGTGGCGTTCACGCCATATCCGCCAAGTAGTATGTTCCAACGGAAGCCTCTCAAGGTAGCTGCCCTTTAAGGGGCCACTGATCGCCCTACCCTCCATTTGCGACCAAAGTGAATCTGTATTCCGGTCATACATGAGTAAATCATTGTTGTAGAGAAGCCCTGATACCCCAAACTCCAGATGCTTCCCTTCTACCATTGGGTTAAATGCCACACCAGTACCACATAGTGGACAATAGCTCAGGGTAACTGGCTGACCATTAAATGCATCATTAACCAATTCGTGGTAATCCAGAATCCCAATGGGAAATGCTTTCTTGACCCCATTGACACTCATCCCCAACAACTTGTCATCAGGTGACAGGAATTCGGCATCAGAAGCACTGATAAATTTTGGGTCATCAAGGGAAGGAATACCGTCACGTGGGGGACCACCCCCGTATATCTCATTGATGGGAATCAGCGGTTCGCTAATAACAAAGCCGTTTCTTTCTACGGAAGAACTGGCAACCAGGGGGCAAAACAATACCAGCAACAATGTAACAATCACCCCAGGGTGTGATGATTGCCACGCTGTGCATCTCCGCTTCATAAGATTCATTTTCCCAACTTGGCTATTTAGCCACCTACTTTTATCCGCTATCTACTATGGACACCGGCAAGAAGAGATCGTTATCAACGAGGGGGGAAATTTTCTAGAATGGCCTGATAAAATCAGCCGAGGCATGAGGCTGCCCTGCTGAATACAGGGCAACCTATACCTTATGTTATCGAGAAGGTTTTAATATTGAGAGTACAATAAGGTCAGTCTCTATCTATTTAGTAGACCTTTTAAACCACCCAGCTTCTCTTCGACTTGTTTCTTGAGCTGATCGCCGGCATCTTTAAGTGCCCCGGAGTTAGTTACAGCACTAGCGGCACCCTTATTGATTGCCCCAAGCACCTGATTAACAACTTCGCCCGTACTGGCACCTCCCGATTTCTCACCAATACCCGTCAAATGTAACGGCGGCAATGGCAAGCTGATGGACTTGTTGCCCAGCAACGCATTGCTATAGCTGATTTTTCCGCCCGTGATCGTCAAATCCCGAATAATAAGCTTCTTGGCTGCGGCTTCCTCATCACTCCCCTTGGTTTCGGTAGCGGCACCACCGCTATTGGCTCCAATCGCCTGCTCAACATTCTTCTGCAGCTGATCAAGATTGGTCCCACCCTTTAGAGACTCGTAGGTGATCTCAGGTGCAATAATTCGAATACTATTGATGATGATGGTATCGGTGGTTATTGATGCGGGGTCAATCGCAAGGGAAATCTCACCCAATGAAAACGCATTCTTGGTTTTAAATCCTGCCGGATTCCCTACCACCAAACCAAACAAGCTCCCTTCCCCTGAGGTGAGCGACAAATCGACATCTCTCAACGTTACACTTGATTTGGTCAGCTCTGGCCCGACTGTTTCTACTACCGCCTTGATACCCTTATCTAGGTTAAGCACCCCAACCACTATCACGATCAGCAGCACTACTGCCAAACCCGCTAAAATCTTAAACAACGTTTTCATTATTGTTCTCCGTTAAAAAATAAATCCCTATTTGATGATTCCAGGCCCACAATCTTACAATAGCATGATATTGAGGGCTGATAGCCCATACCGAATTAAGGATACCTAATGGCACAGCCCCTTCAAAGTGGCCCCGGATATTTATTTCAAGGGTTAAGGCTGCTCAACCACCCAAAGATTCGCTGGTTCGTCATTGGTCCACTGCTCATCAATATTGTTCTATTTATTGGTCTGACCGCACTGGCAGTGGAGCAATTTGGCACCCTGCTCTCATGGCTTACTGATAAGATCCCCGAGTGGCTAAGCTTTGTTGCCTGGTTTTTTTGGATACTCTTCGGTGGTTTTCTCTTATTGGTCTATGGCTACAGTTTTTCCATCATTGGGAATATTCTGGCATCCCCCTTCTACGGGCCATTGTCTGAACGAGTCGAAGAAGTGCTAACAGGCAATAACCACTCATCAACGAAGACAAGCAAGCAACTATTAGCCCTTGCAGGACGCTCGGTGAAACGAGAGTTCATCAAATTGGGGTATTTTTTACCAAGAATTATCGGTGTGTTGTTATTGACCCTGGCACTGTCTTTTATCCCGGTCTTAAACCTGCTGGGGCCAGTCATTGCTTTTTTCTGGGGAGCCTGGTCTCTGGCACTACAGTATTTGGACTACCCTGCAGACAATAATCAGATTGGATTTGTTCAATTACGAGAAGAATTAAGAAATCGACGCTTGGTATCACTCAGCTTTGGTGGCAGCGTATTAATTGCCACCACCATACCGATTTTGAACCTATTCACTATGCCAGCATCCGTGATCGGAGCCACATCATTCTGGCTGGAACGTATGGAACCCAGCCCTGACAAACCAGCCCCTTAAGACAGAAAGTGACCTTTGTTATTTGGCCTTGAGGGCTTTTCACGAGCCCTCAACTTATCTTTTTAGCAAGGACTCATCCGGTTGTTCACAGTCCAATTTTCTGCCCAACAATTCCTGTATGGGTTCCAATAGGAATGCATCATCTTCACAAGCGAAACTGATGGAAGTACCGCTTTTCCCCGCACGACCTGTACGACCAATGCGGTGAACATAATCTTCTGATTCTTCTGGCAGAGTGTAATTCACCACATGACTAATACCATCAATATGGATACCCCGGCCCGCTACATCGGTAGCTACTAACACCTTCAACTTGCCAGACTTGAAATCCTCCAGTGTTCTAACTCGCTTACCTTGAGGCACTTCACCCGACAGCAACCCAACACTAAAACCTTTCCCTTTTAGCTTTTCTTGCAGTCGACGACACTGATCACGACGGTTAGCAAAGACGATCACGCTTTCCACCTCATCTTGACTGATCAAGTTGTAAAGCAGTTGGAATTTCTCATTCTTAGAGGTAATAAATACTTTCTGGTTAACCGTATCAGTAGCCACATTTTCCGGCTCAATTTCGACGCTGGTAGGATCAACCGTCCACTGCTCAGCCAGACTCATAACTTCGGGGGTAAAGGTTGCAGAAAAGAACATAGTCTGCCGATTTTCCCGATGGGGTGTCAGGCGGACAATACGTCGTACCTGGGGAATAAAGCCCATATCCAGCATCCGATCTGCTTCATCAAGCACCAAAATCTCAGTGCGATCGAGGTAAACATCACGACTACCTGCAAAGTCCAGCAAGCGTCCAGGGGTGGCAACCAAAATATCGCAGAGGCTTTCTTGTAAATGACGTTTTTGTTTGTCGTAATCCATACCACCGACCAACGTATGTACTTTCAGCTCGGTGTATTTACAAAGGAGCTTGGCATCATCCGCAATTTGCATAACCAACTCACGGGTCGGAGCAATAATTAGGGCGCGAGCTTCACCGGCAAAGTGCTCATCATCCACGGGATTAGTGAGTAACTCAGTAATAATCGTCGCCAGAAAAGCCGCCGTTTTCCCGGTACCCGTCTGAGCTTTACCCACTACATCGTGGCCACGCAACGTGTAAGGCAATGAGCGTGCTTGAATCGGTGAGCAATATTTAAAACCCAAGTCAGCAATGGCGTGCATTAATGGCAGAGGCAGGCCCATGTCGTGAAACCGTGTTTTACCGGCCTCAGGCTCTACCGCAAATTGTGACAAATCCCATTGGGCAGCGGCAACTTTAGCACCCCCGCCACGACGCCTACGGCCACGGCGGCCTGATTGTTTTTGTTGATTGTCCTTGGAGGTCTGCCTAGGGGTCTGGTTGTTCTGTTCACTCATAATATTGCCGGTACAGGATGGCCCGATTTCGGGCCATGGACTAGAAAGGGGCGGGATTATAGCACGGGATAAGAAAACCGCGGCCCTCTCGACAATACGATGTGTGTTACACAGAATATAGTGTATTTAGACACTGCGATTAAACTGCCTTTTGGGGATTACTCTCTCGGGTTTAGTGCTCGAATCAACCAATAATCCACGCTGGTGAAGCGACCACCTCCTGTAAACAACAGGCTAAGCAACATAATAAAATAAGTGGCGGCAAACTCTATTCCATTCTTTAACACAGTAAATGAACCCGCCTCCGTCAGATAATCAATATTTCCGTGTTCCTCAAGAATAGATACTGCTCGACTTTTACGCTCCAGGGCGTCATCAATTAGATCTGTGCGCCATTCCCAAGGCACCGTTAGCTTGGCTTCAGGTAATGCATGCCAGCCATTGCCCCAATGTGCAGTAGTGGCCGCCACTATCATCGTTAACATCAGGGGAATACTAATAAGCCGGGTCAGCAGGCCAAATAACAAAAGCCAACCACCTAAAAATTCTGTCCAGCCAGCCATTAGTGCCAACACTTCCGGTATGGGTAAACCCAACCCCCAATCAGGATTACCAAACCAGGCAACAACATTTGGATCTGCCGTTAGTCTTTCAAGAAATCCCACATTTTCTGTGCCCAACTGTAATTTTCCGTACCCGGCCTTGATAAAAATGGGGGCAAGAAAAATTCGTAACAACAAGGGTGCGATACCCTCAAAACAACTCAGGTAACTTAGAACCCGATGATGAAGTCGGTGACAGATTCCAGAAAGACCATTCATGGTGATGTCCTTATTATTTTCTCTTAGTAACGCGTGAACGAGTGGCTGACAAAAAAAAGCTGGCAGCAACGGTGTTAACAAATCAAACCGTCATTACCTAACCATTCGGTCAAGTATTGATTGCTTAGACCCTGTTTTGTAAAAAAGTTTTGTTTAAATAGTTAACGTAGCAACTTGATCGGCACCCGCCGTGAGCCCCAATCACCCGGTGTTGCTTCAAAGACACCGGCGATACTTTCACCACAAGTATGACAACAGCCCTGCTCATTCAATCCCCAAGAACCCAACCGGTACCAATCACGCTCAATAATCAGCTCCCGACAGGAAGGACAAAATGTACTGCCACCTACCCGGTCATGTATATTTCCGGTGTAGGCATAATGCACACCATTTTGCATGGCAATTTTCCGGGCTTTAGTTAGTGTTTCTGATGGCGTTGCAGGTATATCCTGCATTTTCCAGTCTGGATGAAAGGCAGAGAAATGCATCGGCACATCTGGCCCCAAATTTTCTACCACCCAGGCAGTCATGGCATCCAACTCTGTGTCTGAATCATTTTCACCGGGGATAATCAACGTCGTTAACTCTAACCACACATCTGTTTCATGCGCGATGTATTGGAGCGTCTCCAACACATTTTTCAACTCGCCACCGCAGATTTTTTTGTAAAACGATTCAGTAAATGCTTTGAGATCAATATTGGTGGCATCCATATGTTGAAAAAATTCACGGCGTGGTGCGTCCTGAATATAACCGGCACTGACAGCCACACTTTTAACACCCAGTTCCCGACAGGCTTTCGCCACATCTACGGCATACTCCAAAAAAACCACCGGATCATTGTAGGTAAATGCAATGTTTTGACAGCCCAGCTCAACCGCCGTCTCTACTAACCGGACTGGCATTGCCGTATCCGCCAAAGTATCCATCTCTCGGGATTTACTCATATCCCAGTTCTGACAAAATTTACAGGCCAAATTACAGCCTGCTGTACCAAAGGACAGCACCGAGCTACCCGGCAAAAAATGATTCAGTGGTTTTTTTTCAATGGGATCGACGCAAAATCCACTAGAGCGACCATAGCTGTAAAGTACAACTTCATCACCCTCACGCCCTCTCACATAACACAAGCCCCGCTGCCCCTCATGCAACCTACATTCTCGAGGGCAAACATCACATTGCAGGCGACCATCATCAAGCAGGTGCCAATACCGGGTGGGATGCGTAACAGGCGGCGACACAATCATATATGTCTCCCAAAATTCATTATTCGGACTATTAAATTAATATCAAAAGCACTATATAGTTATAGACCATTTATAAAGTGTGGCTATTCATATGGTAAGCCGGGAGTCCGCTGTTGCGGGTATGTTTTACCCAGACAATCCCAAAATCCTGCAGGCGCAGGTGGATGGGTTTTTAAGCACAACCAAGGAACCAACATTCATACCCAAGGCATTGATCGTCCCCCATGCTGGGTACATCTACTCGGGTGCCGTTGCCGCCAGTGCCTATCAATTGCTAAAACCCATTGCCCACCGGCTATCGCGGGTAGCTCTTCTGGGCCCCTCTCATCACGTTCCCTTAAATGGTTTGGCCGCACCGTCAGCAACCACTTTTTGTACACCCCTGGGTGACATCTCTGTAGATCGCAACGGAATTGCTGCACTGCTGAGACTGTCTCTGATAAACATCAGGGACGAAGCCCACCAGTTTGAGCATAGCCTGGAAGTACAACTGCCTTTCCTGCAACGAATGATTGATGATTTCCTGTTATTACCATTGGTTGTCGGCAACGCAAAACCTGACCAAGTAGCCGAAGTACTCCGTTGCGCCTGGGGTGGCGATGAAACACTGGTTGTGATCAGCTCTGATCTCAGCCATTATCACCCCTACCAAGAAGCCCAGCGTCTTGACCAAGAAACCACCGCCATGATCGAGCAATTAGATGGCAGGATCACGGGTTCACAAGCCTGCGGTTGCAACGCTATCAATGGCCTGCTGAGGCTCGCCAACAACGAAAGGATGTCCATCAAAACGATTAACCTGAAAAACTCCTGGGACTCTATAAATAGTAGCTATACCAATGGAAGCTCTGTTAATAAAAATACAGAGGACAGGGATCGTGTGGTGGGATACGGAGCTTATGCCATTTATTGAATTATCGGATGAAGATCAACAAAAACTACTGTCATTAGCGCGAGAAAGTATTCAAGTACGGCGTCTCTTTGAACGCGATTTACAGGTAGATGAAACTATCTTCAGCCCTGCCCTAAAACAGCAGGCCGCCAGTTTCGTGACCCTTCGAAAAAAAAGTAAATTACGCGGTTGTATTGGTGCGTTAGAAGCAACTCAACCCTTAGTGGTTGGTACGGTACAACATGCTGCGGCCTCGGCCTTTGAGGATCCCCGATTCCCGGCTATCTCCCGAGAAGAAGTAGCAGAGTTACATATCGAAATATCTGTTCTCACAGAACCAATGCCCCTCTCATTTTCAAGCGAAGCTAACCTGCTAGCTCAACTGGTGTCGGGCAAGGATGGGCTAGTAATTGAGAAGGGCCGCCACCGTGCCACATTCCTTCCCACCGTATGGGACTCCATACCTGATAAGACCCAATTTTTGGAGCAACTAAAACTAAAAGCGGGGCTCCCTCTCAACTTCTGGTCCGACAAACTCAAAGCCTGGCGCTACCACACCGTCTGCTTTCAGGAATAAGCCGTTTTTATCTCTACAGCTATTTAGGTTACTCTAGACCACCATAACTAATGGGTGTTTGATCAACCCTTATAATATTCT
This sequence comes from uncultured Cellvibrionales bacterium, assembly GCA_913062605.1. Classification (GTDB taxonomy): domain Bacteria; phylum Pseudomonadota; class Gammaproteobacteria; order Pseudomonadales; family Porticoccaceae; genus Porticoccus. Next base: position 23,592 of record CAJXWQ010000014.1, on the reverse strand, counting down.
TTGAAAAACTCCTGAGATAAAACAATGACAGACAATGAGGTTCGCGCCCTACGGAATGCGATGGGCAACTTTGCCACAGGTATTACAGTGGTTACCGCTGTTGATGAACATGGTGAACCCCAAGGTATGACAGCCAATAGCTTTTCTTCGGTATCACTGGAGCCTGCATTAATCTCCTGGTGTGTTGGACGGGAATCACGGCTATTTGAGTTATTTCAGCATACCAATCATTTTGCGGTGAATATTCTACACAGTGGCCAGCAGTCCATATCTCAACTTTTTGCAGGCCCTGAAGAAAATAAGTTTGATCGTGTCTCATGGTATCCCGGAATGAATGGCATGCCGCTACTCAATGATTGCGCCAGTGTTTTCCAGTGTGAAATTGAGCATCGCCACCCTGGTGGCGATCACACGATTCTGGTGGGACGAGTGTTAGATTTTTCTTCAATTCCGATGGCACCACTGATTTTTCACTGTGGCCAATATCAGGAACTAAAATAAGCCGTCAGGTTTTATGGCCAATGGTCGCCCTTTCCAAGCCGGCAAGATCTGCGTGGGTTGCAATCCCGCTAAAGCCCGCCAGGGACATCATTTGACGAACTTCGTCACCCTGTTCATAGCCGTGCTCCAGAATCAACCAGCCTCCCGGGTTCAAGTGCAAACCAGCACAGGAGACAATGGTACAGAGATCGGCAAAACCTGATTTATCAGCAACCAATGCTGAACATGGTTCAAATCGCACATCACCTTGCTGTAAATGGTCATCACTTGCACTGATATAGGGGGGGTTGCTGATAATCAAATCAAATGTCTGGCCACTGAGTTCAGAGAACCAATCACTTTGGAAAACCCGGACGTGATCAAACCCAAATTGCTGCCGGTTTTCATCAGCCAGAGCCACCGCTTCCGCCACAGCATCAACGGCACAAATGTTCCAGTGTGGCTTTTCACTGGCCAAGGCCAGAGCAATCGCGCCAGTGCCAGTGCCAAGATCAAGCACCGCCGCTTGCTTAGCCAGCGATAGCCCAAGGGCAATCTCTACCAATAATTCGGTATCCGGTCTTGGAATAAGTGTTGCTGATGACACATTGAGAGAAAGAGACCAGAACTCCCTAGTACCCGTTAAATGAGCAATAGGCTCACCTTTTAAACGGCGGCTAAACAACGCCTGAAACTGATGCTGCTGGGAGGTGGAGAGTAATTGTTCGGGCCAGGTATAAAGGAAGGTGCGATTCTTACCCAAAATATGGCAGAGCAGCACTTCTGTATCCAGCCGTGAGGTATCGCTAACCGTCGTCAGCTCATCACTGCGTTTCAATAGCTCGGATATGGTAACGGACACGTGAGTATCAGGCACTGGGATAACGGCCATTGGGGATCACCCCGACAATGCGGCCAGCTGTTCCGCCTGATGCTCATTGATCAGTGGCTGAACTACTTCAGCCAACTGCCCCTCCATCACTTCTCCCAGCTTGTACAACGTAAGATTGATGCGGTGATCTGTCACTCGGCCTTGGGGATAGTTGTAGGTGCGAATTCGCTCCGAACGATCACCACTACCCACCAGTGAGCGGCGTTCCTCAGCAATATCTTTCGCTGCCGCTTCCTCCTGGGCATTCTTCAACCGTGCGGACAACAATGACATTGCCCGAGCCTTATTCTTGTGCTGTGATCGCTCATCCTGGCATTCCACCACAAGACCCGTTGGCAAGTGTGTCAAACGAATAGCTGAATCAGTCTTGTTAACATGCTGACCGCCTGAACCTGAAGCACGGAATGTATCAACCCGAAGGTCACCTTTATTAATCTCTATCTCATCCAGCTCATCTGCTTCTGGCATGATGGCCACGGTACAAGCGGAGGTATGAACACGTCCTTGGGATTCCGTCTCTGGCACCCGCTGCACTCTGTGGGCACCGGACTCAAACTTTAGCTGGGAGTACACCCCCTGCCCTACAATCCGGCTAATAATCTCTTTATAACCGCCATGGTCACCAAGGCTTTCACTGATAACCTCCACCTTCCAGCGTTTACTTTCAGCATATTTACTGTACATCCGAAACAGATCTCCGGAGAAAATTGCTGCTTCATCACCACCAGTTCCTGCCCGAATTTCAAGGAAGACATTTTTTTCGTCATTAGGGTCTTTCGGTAGCAACAGTTTTTGAAGTTCGATTTCAAGTATGTCTAGCTGCGCCTCACCTTCTTTCATCTCCTCCTGCGCCATGTCTCTCATGTCGGCATCAGAGTCCTTGAGCAGTAATTTGGCGTCAGAAATAGTCTCCTGAGCCTGTGTGTAGTCGGCATAGGTTTTCACCACCGGCTCCAGCTCGGCATATTCCTTCGACAGATCGCGAAAGCGGTTCTGATCACCAATGACATCAGAGTCGCTCAATAATGCACCGACCTCTTCTTGTCGATCGGACAAAATCTGTAATTTTTCCAGAATGGATGCTTTCATCAATACTCTTTCATTTAATAATGTTGCTGAAGGATTAACCGGAACTCTTTTTTTTAAAGGTCTTTTTTAAAGCCATTTTTTATGGCCAAGTGTCTTAGCTTTCTTTTCCAAGCTATTTTCCGGAATTATTTATCTGGCTCACCTTCACCTGGATTTTTTAAACCGAAAAGATCGTGAGCTACGTGAATATGTTCTGTTCGCCCCTGCTCTCCCGCCAACTTGAGCCGCGCAGTTGGGGTATGCAAAAGCTTATTCGTGAGATTTCTCGCCAGACTTTTTAACACCTGTTCGGGCTCTTGGCCCGAACGCAAAGCAACCAATGCTTTTTCTACTTCCAAATCACGAGTCTCCTCCACACTGCTGCGGAAAGCGCGAATAGTGTCCACCACCCCCAGAGCCTGTAATTGGCTCTGCCAGGCAAGTACCCCAGCCTCAATAATTTCCTCTGCTTTACTGGCAGCGTGTTCACGAGAACGCATATTTTCCAGAATTACTTCCTGAAGGTCATCTACCGTATAAAGGTAGACGTCCTGCAATTTGGCCACTTCAGGCTCAATGTCTCGAGGCACAGCAATATCTACCATAAACATCGGCTTGTGCTTACGCTGCTTAAGCGCTGATTCCACTGCACCCTTACCAAGAATCGGTAATTGGCTTGCCGTTGACGAAATCACCATATCAGCCCCTTGAAGGAACTCGGGTATTTCGGACAGCAAAATGGCTTGTGCACCAAATTGTTGGGCTAAATCCTGTGCCCGACTCAATGTGCGGTTGGCAACGGTAATGCCACCCACCTGTTTATCCACCAAATGTCTGGCCACCAACTCGATCGTTTCGCCTGCACCAATTAATAGTGCATGAACATCCCTCAGATCAGAAAATATTTGTTGCGATAAGCCCACTGCGGCGTAAGCCACTGATACGGGATTCTGACCAATGGCCGTCTCGGTACGAACCTGTTTTGCAATGGAAAATGCCTGCTGAAAAAGTTGATTAAGATGCGTGGATACTTTTCCTGCATCTCTAGCCACCGCATAGGCCGATTTCAGTTGGCCAAGAATTTGGGGTTCTCCCAAGATCATAGAGTCGAGGCCACTGGCCACTTTCATTATGTGGCGTACAGCATCTTCTTTCTGGTAAATATAATGACAATCATCCAAAGCCAAACGAGACATTTGATGGTATTCCGCCAACCAATCCAATACGTGTTCCGGATTACCACAGGCACCATAGATTTCTGTACGATTACAGGTAGACAAAATGGCGACTTCACCAATACCAGCAACATCACCCACCTGCTGCAAGGCCTCCACCATTTGTTCAGGTGCAAAGGCAACCTTCTCCCGAATATCGAGAGAAGCTGTGCGGTGATTGATTCCCAAAGCAAAAATGGTCATTAATTCAGAGCTTGGATATGAACCCGCAATTGTCCGATTCTCCGAGTTCAAAGACAAGCAGTATTGAGCAGCGGTTAAAACGGAATCCTCTGCTTTCGTTATTGTCAGAGTATTTAGCTACAATACTGTGATGATCCGTAATGGTGTTACTCGAATAAACAATTCTATGAAAAAACCCTGTCTTACCCCGATTGTGCTGGTACTAGCCATGCTGATGATCCATGGTTGCGCCAATCAACCCATGGATAGTGTCGCTCATGAGGAGGCCACAACCCCAGCAGTAGAGCCTGAAGCTGAAATAACTAAAGCCGATACACTTGAAACTGAAGAGGCTGAGCAGGTGTATCCCGTACGTCCGTTTTCAACAGAAGGCCTGTATGACTTATTAGTGGGCGAACTGGCCGGCATCAGAAATAATCTACCACTGTCACTGGAAAAATACCTTTCACAAGCCAGACAAACCCGAGACCCCGGTGTGGTGAGCAGAGCGACTCGTATCGCGGCCTATCTCGAAAACCGCGCGGCTCTACTGGAAATGTCGCTACTGTGGACTGAAGTGGAACCAGATAATCTGGATGCTCATAGCATGGCTTCATTATCCCTGAGCAGGGATGGCCAGTACATCAATGCATTAACCCATGCTGAATTTGCTTTGATGCAAGGCAGCGGTGAGCCACTAATGACACTCGTCATTTCAGCCAATCAGGCCAGCACTCAACAGCGAGAAGCGCTGTTACATCAATACCCTCGCCTTGAAACACTGATGCCAGGTAATAGAATCCTTCTGCTGACCAAAGCAATGTTGCTGCGCCAACAAGACCAACTACCCGATGCCCTGAATACTGTCGAACAGTTACTACAAAAAGCGCCTACTGAAGAAGCTGCCATCATGTTGAAAGCCCAGCTGCTTCATCAAATAGGCAAAAAAGAGGAGGCCTCCGCATTTCTTGAACACTCGCTACTTAATATTCCTAATAGTAAACGTCTACGGCTTCAGTATGCCCGGTTCCTCGCCGAAGATGATCTGGAAGGTGCCCACCAGCAACTGACTTCGTTAGTCGAGGAATACCCTAATGACCCTGATCTGATCTACCCTCTGGCTCTGGCCAGCAGGGGGTTAGGTCTGCGTGTTATGGCCCAACAACTGTTGATCAAACTCACTCGCTACCCCAGCACCGCCTCTTCGGCTCACTTTGAGCTCGGCACCATGGCCGAGCAGGACAATCATATTGAATCCGTACTGATGCACTATCGACAAGTACACTCAGGGCCAAAGTTTTTACCCGCAGCAGTTCGCCTCAGCAAGTTTATGATCAATCATGGTCAGTTGAAAAACGCCCGCCTCTACCTTCAAAAACTTCGGCTGACAAACCCAAGGTTCTCTGCCGCTCTCTACCAAATTGAGTCTGAACTACTAGCAGAACAGCAGTTGATAGATGATGCCTACCACTTACTCAGCGAGGCTATTCTCCAAGAGCCCAACGATATCCAACTGCTCTATATGCGATCCATGCTCAGTGAGAAGAAAAACGACTACACCAGTTCGGAGAAAGACCTTCGCGCCATCCTGGCACAAGATTCAGATAACGCCATGGCGCTCAATGCACTGGGTTACACATTAACTGTACATACAGATCGTTACGAAGAAGCCCATGAGCTGATTCTCAGAGCACTGGAACTGAACCCGGGCGATCCTGCAACAATTGATAGTCTTGGCTGGGTACTCTATCGACTCGGCAAATATGATGATGCCATTCATCAGCTGCGCCGCGCTATAGAAAAACTGCCTGATCCCGAGGTTGCCTCTCATCTTGGTGAGGTTTTGTGGGTTACCGGCCAGCGTGAAGAAGCAACATCAGTCTGGAAAACCATTCTGGAAAATGACCCGGACAATGACATCATCCGCCAGACCATGAAGCGTTTACAAGCGGAATAGCCCGATGCGATTGATCTTTCTGCTACTACTCCTAACACTGATAAGTGCTTGCTCCACACAAACCCATCACGCCTCAACAGTGGTCCCCAATTGGGAACAACATGTCCAACAGTTACAGCAGCTAGACCACTGGATCCTCGATGGAAAGCTGGGTTACCGTGATAGCCATGACGGAGGAAGCGCCTGGCTCAGCTGGCAGCAACAACAGGGTAACTTTGAAGTAAAACTAAACGGCCCCTTTGGGGTGGGGGCAACTCGCATCGTAGGGAACAACCGTTATGCTGAATTGCAACGAGCAGGACATGACAAAGTGTCTGCCAAATCACCCGCCGCACTTACCGAACAATTATTTGGCTGGCAATGGCCTGTGGAGCAGCTACAATTTTGGGTCTTGGGAATTCCTTCACCCACATCACCAGCGGACAAACAGAGCCATCACTCGGATGGCACCCTGGCTCAACTGAAACAGTCCGATTGGCAGTTACAGTTTTCAAGCTACCAACAAATCGACCAATGGCTTTTACCAGGGAAAATAAAAGGCCAGCGTGGTGACTACAACTTCACTTTAATCATCAAACACTGGCAGCCCGGTGAGGCTCTTTAATGGCACTGTCACTACCCGCTCCGGCAAAAATCAATCTGTTCCTGCACATTACGGGTCGCCGTGCTGATGGCTATCACAATCTACAGACACTCTTTCAGTTGCTTGATTATGGTGACCAACTCGACTTTGCCATTAACCCTGATGGTGATATTCACCTATCACCATCAATACCCGGTGTATCCCCAGAGAACAATTTGGTCTACGGTGCCGCCCGGGCACTACAACAATACAGTGGGTGCACACTGGGTACAGATATCTATCTGCACAAGCATCTACCCATGGGCGGTGGACTTGGTGGGGGTAGCAGTGATGCAGCCACCACGTTACTGGGCCTCAATGCACTTTGGCAGCTGGAATTACCCACGAAAGTATTGCTGGAAATAGGTGCTCAGCTTGGTGCAGATGTACCTGTTTTTGTACTTGGCCACACCGCATGGGCAGAGGAAATTGGAGATCAACTCACACCAGTAGAAATGTCAGATGACTGGTACCTGATTTTGACGCCCGATATACAAGTCTCCACAGCAGAAGTTTTTGCCCATCAGGGTTTGACAAGAAACACTCATCCGATCAAAATACGCGCCTTTCTCGAGCAGGGTGGCCAAAACGACTGCCAAACAGTGGTTGAAACGCTTTATCCTGAGGTAAAAAGAGCCCGCCAATGGCTGGCTCAATTCGCCGAAACTCGATTGACGGGAACAGGTGCCAGCCTCTTTGCCCGCTTTGCGTCGGAGATTGATGCAAAGTCAGTGCTTGAGCAAATACCGGCACCCTGGCAAGGCTTTGTCGCCAAAGGGGTTAATCAGTCCCCTCTGCTAAGCAGTTTACCGTCTAAAAAGTAATTACTGGGGTGTGGCCAAGCGGTTAAGGCAGCGGCTTTTGATGCCGCCATTCGGAGGTTCGAGTCCTCCCACCCCAGCCATATTCCTCTGGAAATCCGGAGAAATCACACCTCTGATCAGGATAATGTTGTGGCTAACTTGATGGTTTTCTCCGGAAATGCTAACCCGGAGCTAGCAAATGAAATCGCCCGCTTTCTCGGTTTTCCGCTAGGCGATGCACTGGTAACCCAGTTCTCCGATGGCGAAATCAATATTGAGATTCGTGAGAACGTGCGAGGCCGGGATGTATTTGTCGTACAGCCCACCTGTGCGCCTACCCACAAAAACCTGATGGAACTGATTTTGATGGTCGATGCACTACGCCGTGCATCCGCCGGTCGCATCACCGCTGTGATTCCCTACTTTGGCTACGCCCGTCAGGATCGTCGAGTTCGCTCCATACGAGTACCTATCAGCGCCAAAGTGGTCGCGGACATGATTAACAATGTTGGCGTCGATCGCGTCATGACCGTTGATTTACACGCCGAACAAATTCAAGGCTTTTTTGACTGCGCTGTAGATAACGTCTACGGCTTGCCTGTGTTACTCAATGATGTGCAACGTCAAAACTACCAAAACCCAACGGTAGTTTCCCCCGATATCGGTGGTGTAGTTCGTGCACGAGCCATGGCAAAACAACTGAATACTGACCTGGCGATTATCGACAAACGTCGCCCTGAAGCCAACCAGATTGAAGTCATGAATCTCATCGGTGACGTAGAAGGCCGTACCTGTATTCTGATGGATGATATCGTCGATACCGCCGGAACACTGTGTAAGGCGGCTGATGCACTGAAAGAACGAGGTGCTGAGAAAGTTGTTGCCTACTGTACCCACCCCGTGTTGTCAGGCAACGCCATCGAAAATATTGAATCCTCAGCACTCGATACCATGGTCGTCACCAACAGTATCCCACTGAGTGAAGCTGCCCGTAACAGTAAGCATGTAAGGGTATTGAGCCTGGGTCAAATGCTGGCAGAAGCCATGCGTCGAGTCAGCAATGAAGAATCCATCAGTGCCATGTTTGACTAACGTCAGACACAGCAGCTGGATAACTAACCGCCCACCTATCAATTACATATGGGCTATTTAAATAACCCTTCTCAATTCTGGTCGCGGATTGATTTGGGAATAATTAGGAGTCAAGGCAATGTCCGATGATTTTAAATTGAATGTAAAGACCCGAAATGACATGGGGAAAGGTGCGAGCCGCCGCCTACGTCGTTTGGCTAACGAAGTGCCCGCCATCATCTATGGCGGTAAGAAAGCACCACAAAATATCAGTCTTGCTCAAAATGAATTTGAAAAAGCACTGGCCAATGAAGCTTTCTATTCGCACATTATTACGCTGGATGTTGAAGGAAAATCTGAAGATGTCATTCTGAAAGACCTTCAGCGTCATCCAGCCAAGCCGATTATTCTACATGCGGATTTTTTCCGCGTAAGTAAGACCAAGAAGCTGCAAGTTAAAGCACCCCTGCACTTTATCAACGAAGATATCTGTGCTGGCGTCAAGTTGGGTGGCGGCCTCATCTCTCACAGCATGACCGAGCTAGACATCTCCTGTCTGCCAGCCAACCTACCTGAGTACATTGAGGTAGATGTTGCTGCTGTAGAAATCGGCCAAATCCTCCATATTTCTGACATCGTGCTACCCAAAGGCGTTGAGAGTGTTTCATTAAGCCACGGCGAAGGCCACGATCTGCCAATCTTCACCATCAACAAACCTAAGGAAGAAGTGGAAGAAGTGGAAGAAGTTGAAGACACTGCTGAAGCTCCAGAAGGCGAAGAAGAGGAAGGCGGCGAGTAACCCTCCCCCACCCCTCCTACCAAAGAGGCTCCGACATTGGACACACCTGTTCAACTTATTGTCGGGCTGGGAAACCCCGGCCAACAATATGAACAAACCCGTCACAATGCCGGGGCCGATTTTGTTTTGGCCCTATCGGAATACTGTGGCATCACACTAAAGCCTGAAAGCAAGTTTTTTGGTGCAACAGGTAGAGCTGCACTGAATGGCCAGGACGTCCGCCTGTTGTTACCCGACACCTATATGAACCGCAGCGGCAAGGCGGTTGCCGCAATGGCCGGGTTCTATCAAATCCCCCCGGAAGCTATTCTGGTCGCTCACGATGAGCTTGATCTCAGCCCTGGAACAGTACGGCTTAAGATTGGTGGCGGGCATGGCGGACACAACGGTCTAAAGGATACGATTAAAGCGCTGGGCAACAGCCGTGATTTTGCCCGACTACGTATCGGTATTGGCCACCCGGGACACGCCAGTGAAGTGGTTAACTTTGTGCTGCGAAAAGCACCACAAAGCGAACAACAACTCATTAGTCAGGGTATCGATGATGCTGTCCGTGCCATGCCCCTCGTCGCCACCGGGCAATGGAATAGCGCCATGAAAGAGCTACATTCACAGTAAAACAATTAATCTGCTGGCTGGGTATTTAGGCCACTGACATTTGAGAGTATGAGCAATGGGTTTTAACTGCGGTATCGTCGGCCTCCCCAATGTAGGCAAGTCCACCCTTTTCAATGCACTGACCAAAGCAGGCATTGATGCGGCAAACTTTCCGTTCTGCACCATTGAACCCAATACGGGGATCGTTCCCATTCCTGACCCCCGCCAGGATAACCTGGCCGACATCGTCAAACCCGAACGAGTCATACCCACCACCATGGAATTTGTGGACATTGCAGGTCTGGTGGCTGGCGCCTCTAAGGGAGAAGGACTAGGCAACCAATTCCTTGCTAACATCCGCGAAACCGATGCTATTGCCCATGTCGTTCGCTGCTTTGATGACGAAAATGTTGTTCATGTAGAAGGCAAGATTGACCCCATCTCCGATATTGAGGTTATCAATACCGAGTTGGCACTATCAGATTTAGAAACGGTAGAAAAAGCCCTGCAACGAGCAGCCAAGGCGGTCAAAGGTCAGGACAAAGATGCCGTAGCACTAAAAGTAGTTCTCGAAAAAATCCTGCCACACCTAAATGAGGCCAAGCCACTGCGTGCAATGAACCTCGACCAAGATGAACTAAAAACGATTAAGTCCTTAAATTTACTGACGCTAAAACCCACCATGTACATCGCCAATGTCGATGAGGAGGGCTTTGACAACAACCCTTACCTGGACACCGTGCTCTCTATCGCAGAGGCGGAAAACGCAGTGGTTGTACCTATTTGCAATAAACTGGAATCAGAAATTGCCGAACTGGATGACGACGAGAAATTAGACTTTCTTCAGGAAATGGGCATGGGTGAACCGGGGCTCAACCGTGTCATTCGTGGTGGTTATTCTTTATTGAGGCTTCAAACCTACTTCACAGCGGGTGTTAAAGAAGTTCGCGCATGGACAATACCTATCGGTGCCACTGCGCCGCAATCTGCCGGTAAAATTCATACTGATTTTGAAAAAGGCTTTATCCGTGCAGAAGTCATTGCTTACGATGATTTTATTGCTCACAAGGGCGAACAGGGCGCTAAAGACGCCGGAAAATGGCGCTTGGAAGGCAAAGATTATGTTGTCGCTGATGGCGATGTGGTCCACTTCCGCTTTAATGTATAGCACCGACAATTTATAGCACCGACCTAGCAACACCTCTTCTCTCAAAGTAGTCTAGTGCATAGCTCCTAGAATATAGCTTCTATAATGAAGCTATGACAAAACTGGCAAGTCTGGCAAAGCTGTTCATCCTGACGATACTCGTCAGCATTCTTCTGGTGATCCTAGCGACCCACTTTATTACCGGGCTTGGCATCAGCAATTATCGAGTGCTGCTCAATGCCATGTTAGGCGTAGGCTCTCCGACCGACACATCAAAAACAGTCTATACGCTCACCACCCCGTCAGGGTTCAACATTTCTATTTTTGCCGACCACATTCCGAATGCGAGATTACTTAAAATCACCCCATCAGGAGCACTGCTGGTTAGCTCTCCAAGCAAAGGTACCGTTTTCCTATTGAGTGATAGCAATGGTGATGGCCAAGCTGACATAACCACCCCCTTGGTCAGTGGACTCAACCGCCCCCACGGGATCGACCTCTACGATGATGGCAAAAATACCTGGCTCTATATTGCAGAAACCCATGCCGTTGGCCGAATCGATATCAACTGGGACACCAACACAGCCCAAGGCAATTATGAACGACTGACCACCGACCTGCCCAAGGGTGGCAACCACTGGACCAGAACAATCCGATTTAGCCCTGATGGATGGCTCTATCTGACAGCTGGCTCCAGCTGCAATGTCTGCGAGGAAACAGACGACCGTCGTGCTTCCATGATGCGCTTTCGTCCTAGCGGCACCAATGGACAAATTTACGCCACAGGGCTTAGAAACAGCGTGGGCTTTGACTGGGCGCCGTGGAACAATAACCTCTACGCCACCGACAATGGTCGAGATTTACTGGGTGATAACTACCCCCCATGTGAACTCAACCAAATAGAACAGCATGGGTTCTATGGCTGGCCCTACATCAATGGCTTTGGTGACCTGGACCCCCATTATGGTGAGGGCAAGGAAGCACTGCTGAAGCAGAGCATTTCACCCAGCTTTGGCTTTCGCGCCCACAATGCGCCACTGGGCATTCACTTTCTCCACCATCCTTCCCGTCCGGACGGGTATCAACGTACCGCATTGGTCGCCCTGCATGGGTCATGGAATCGTAGCGAACCCGACGGTTATAAAGTCATCGCTCTACACTGGGATAAGCAAGACAACATCACCAGTGAAGATTTCGTCTCCAACTTTCTACAAGCAGATGGCCGGATCATAGGCCGTCCGGTGGATATAGAAGAAGGCCCCGATGGCAGCATCTATATTTCAGATGATTACACCGGGACTATCTATCGAGTGCTATATAGATAAAAGGTCGGCCATCGTGTGCTATATAAATAGGGTATCAGAGGAAAGTCATCATGTACCTGAAAGAAACAACCACCTGTCATCTGGTCGAAATACTGTCAATGCAAGAGCTATTTGACCCCTTTCATCGCGATATCTCAGCACGATATCACTACGGTGAGGAAGCCCAGGACCCAGAAACCTTTGCCAAGGATAATCTGGTATTTCTCTCCGGTGAAGCGCTGCCACAATGCTGGCTAAACCCACACTACAGAGATAATGAAATAGCCCAGAAGAGCTGAGAGCCAAAGGCCATAAGCACCTTGACAAAACAGGCCAAACTCGGGAAAATTCGCGCCCCTGTCTCAGGACTAATGGCTACGTAGCTCAGCTGGTTAGAGCACAGCATTCATAATGCTGGGGTCGGTGGTTCAAGTCCACCCGTAGCTACCATACATAAAACCCCGGCGCCCTTAATTGGGCGCCGGGGTTTTTTCATCCAGTTAAGTCCTTTTAGGTATTGTGCCCACCTATCGAACGCGTAAAATCCTTTCACAAACTCGTCTAGAAGGAATACAACGTGTACCTCGATCAGGCAACCCGAGAACAGTTGCAACAGTGGCAAGAAGAGCTTGCTGCCAAACACGAATCGTTCAAGTCCAGCGGACTAAACCTGAATTTGACCCGAGGCAAGCCCTCTACCAGCCAGCTCACTTTGGCCAATGCACTAGATGGCGCTTTGGATGGCAACTACATTTCCGATGACGGTACTGACACCCGAAACTATGGCGGCCTTGTAGGGCTGCCAGGAATGAGAGCACTGGCAGCTGAGATTCTCGGTGTTACCGACAATGAAGTGTTGGTGGGCGGAAATAGCAGCCTGACATTAATGTACCTCAGTATTTTGTTTGCCTGGGAGTTTGGACCTAATGGTGAAGGTTCCGCATGGAAAGATGAGAGTACCGTTAAGTTTCTCTGCCCGGTGCCTGGCTATGACCGCCACTTTGCCATCTGTGAAGAATTTGGCATTGAAATGATCAATATCCCAATGGATGAGAATGGTCCTGATATGGACTTGGTAGAATCCATGGTTGCAGGTGACGCATCCATCAAAGGCATTTGGTGTGTTCCTAAATATTCCAACCCCACCGGTTGTGTTTACAACCAGGATACAGTGGAACGGCTGGCTAAATTAGGCACCATTGCCGCCGATAACTTCCGGGTGTTTTACGATAATGCCTACGTCGTACACGACCTGTCAGATGAAGCCCCTGAGCTACCCAACATCATGGTTTACTGTCGCCAATACGGCACAGAAAATAGTGTCCTGCAGTTTGCCTCCACGTCTAAGGTCACTTTTGCCGGTGCCGGAGTGGCCTTTCTTGCCAGTTCAAAAGACAATCTAAAGGTTATCTCGAAACACCTTGGTATTGCGTGTATTGGGCCAGATAAGGTCAATCAATTGCGTCATTTGAGGGTCATTAAAAATTTGGCCGACCTGCAATCTCATATGAAAAAGCATGCAGAACTACTTCGCCCAAGATTTGCCTGCGTGATGCGACATCTGAATGAACACTTTAGTGAGTCTGACCTAGGCAATTGGAGCAACCCTGAAGGAGGCTACTTTATTTCCTTCGATACCCGCCCAGATCTTGCGGGTGAGGTCATCAGATTATCAGCAGAAGCAGGCGTGAAGCTCACCCCCGCGGGTGCAACTTTCCCCTATGGTAAAGACCCAGAGGACAGAAATATTCGCTTAGCGCCCTCATTTCCCACCGTGGAAGAAATTGACAAGGCTATGGCAATATTTTGTAACTCAGTCAAACTGGCCTCTGTGAGACAAAAACTGGCTGTATAAATTAGCACTCAATCTACCAATAACAATCCACCAATAAAAAGGGCTGCAACTTGCAGCCCTTTTTATTGGTGGATTGTTGGTAGCCCTACAAGCTTGCGCTCGGGCCAAAAAAACTGATCAACCGCCCTTAGGCTTCGGGACAACGCCGGGATAAGGAAACGGGGTAACATTGCCCCCCCCTTTCACTTCAATAATCTTGCATGCACCCTCTTTTTCCACTTCATCAATACGAACAACAGACTGCAGTGGAATAAAGCTGCGCTTAATTGAAGAAAACTCAGTCTTCAGCTTCTCTTCAGCTGGATCTACAATCATTTGACTGCGCTCACCAAAGACAAACTCTTCAACCTCGAGAAACCCCCAAAGGTCACTCTGATAAACGTGGCGGGCGTACATCTCGTACACCTCACCTTGATTGAAGAATATAATTTTATAAATTGCGTCGGACGCCATAGGGACAACCCAGTCAAAAATTTAAAAAAAGCGCGCAAGGATAGCATAATCTGCACAAATTTCATCCATTCAGACAGTCCTATATGGGATTTGTGCCCCGCTACCGCTATAATGCGCGGCCCTAAAGATGCTCAGAATTTAATCAATTTATGTCAGACAAGCCGGTAAAAAAGCTGCATATCGTTACTCACGGTTGTCAGATGAACGAATATGACTCAGCTCGGATGCGTGATCTCCTTGGTGACAGTCACCAAATGGTCACTACTGAAAACCCCGAAGAAGCCGATGTGCTGCTATTGAACACCTGCTCTATTCGAGAAAAAGCACAGGACAAAGTGTTTCACCAACTGGGTCGATGGAAAAATCTGAAAGAAAAAAACCCCGATCTGATGATAGGCGTGGGAGGGTGCGTCGCCAGCCAGGAAGGGGACGCCATTGCCAAACGTGCACCTTTCGTGGATTTAATATTTGGCCCGCAGACACTGCACCGCCTTCCCGAAATGATGGAGGAAAGAAAGCAGCATGACGGCACCACTATCGTGGATATTAGCTTTCCAGAAATAGAAAAATTTGATCGCCTGCCACAGCCAGAGGCCGAAGGTGCCACTGCGTTTGTCTCGATCATGGAGGGGTGCTCCAAATACTGTACGTTCTGTGTTGTACCCTACACACGGGGTGAAGAAGTTAGCCGCCCGGCCACAGATATACTGGCAGAAGTAGCCCACTTGGCCAGCCAGAATGTGCGAGAAATCAACCTGCTGGGGCAAAATGTCAATGCCTACCGTGGTGATATGCCTAATGGCAGTATTTGCGACCTAGCGGAACTGATTACCTATGTGGCTAAGATCGACGGTATTGATCGTATTCGCTACACCACCTCACACCCTATGGAGTTTTCGGACAGCCTGATCGCGGTCTACGCTGAAGTCCCCGAACTGGTCAGCCATTTACACTTGCCGGTGCAAAGCGGCTCAGATCGGGTGCTGGCAGCAATGAAACGTGGTCACACGGTTCTTGAGTACAAATCAAAAATTCGTAAGCTAAGGCAAATTCGCCCGGACATCAGTATCTCTTCTGATTTTATCGTAGGCTTCCCTGGTGAAACGGAAAAAGACTTTGAAGACACCATGAAGCTGATTCACGATATTGGTTTTGATCACAGCTTCAGCTTTATCTATAGCGCCCGGCCTGGTACGCCAGCGGCCGATTTACCCGACGACGCCCCCGAAACATTAAAAAAACAACGCCTACAGATTTTGCAAGACCGCATCAGTCAACAGGCCCAGGTGATCAGCCGCCGGATGGTCGGTACGACAGAAACTGTACTGGTGACAGGGATTTCCAAAAAAGATCCTGGGCAATTACAGGGTCGTACCGAGAATAATCGCGTGGTGAATTTTTCCTCTACCAACCACAACTTGGTGGGTGACTTCACCCAAGTAACAATTACCGAAGCCCTGCCCAACTCTCTGCGAGGCGAACTGATAGAGCCTCTTGTAACCTCCGCTAATAACACAGCATCATAAAAATAAAAGTGAATTGCCATATTTTGATATATAAACTGTCTGCAAAAGTATTTTCAGTCGCAGTCAAAGGCTATATGCTAACCGTATCAGCACTGCCGCAGGGGGCGGCCTATTGGAAAATTTGAATACACAGCTAGCAGCTCACACCATTACTCTGGAACCTAGTGATGCCAAACGCCTAGCGACTCTTTGTGGCCAATTCGACGAACACCTCAGACAAATCGAACATCGGTTAAACATTGAGATTCGAAACCGAGGGAATGTATTTGCGCTTTATGGCGACAATCATACTGCCCAAGTTGCCGGCCACTTACTTCATCAGCTTTATCAGGAAAACACCATCAACGGTGACCTCACACCGGATCAGGTCCACTTGGCTATTCAACAATCAAACATTCCCCCCCCTAACATTAAAAGCACTCATACAGAGACCCCTATGGAAAAATCTGCCGTCAGTACCACTGCAGCAACCGGCACCGAAAATGTGGAAAGCTTTACGGTTATCCGCACCAAAAAAGGCAACATTAAGCCCCGGGGCGTAAGCCAACAACGCTATGTTCGCTCCATTCAAACTCACGACATCAATTTCGGTGTGGGCCCCGCAGGCACTGGCAAAACCTATCTGGCCGTCGCCTGTGCTGTTGAGTCGTTACTCCGAGATGAGGTGGAGCGGATATTACTGGTGCGCCCAGCGGTGGAGGCTGGTGAAAAATTAGGCTTTCTACCGGGTGATTTAAGCCAAAAGGTAGACCCTTACTTACGTCCACTCTACGATGCCTTGTATGAAATGCTCGGCGTAGAAACAGTCGCCAAGTTAATTGACCGCAATGTCATTGAGGTTGCCCCGCTAGCCTACATGCGTGGCCGGACACTTAACAACTCTTTCATTATTCTAGATGAAAGCCAAAATACCACCCGAGAACAAATGAAGATGTTTCTCACTCGAATCGGTTTTAATTCAACAGCGGTGATTACCGGTGACACAACTCAAATCGACCTTCCACATCGCAATCAATCCGGTCTATTACATGTTTGTGAGGTACTGAAGGATATTGAAGATATCAGCTTTTTATTCTTCAGCTCCAAAGATGTCGTACGTCACCCACTGGTCGCGCAGATTGTAGATGCCTACGATGCGCACACACAGGATGATAACAAATAAGCACCGCCATGAACCTCGCCCTCGATATAGACAACGCCTCCTCCTGCCCCAGAGTGCCCAATGAAAAGTTGGTCTACCAGTGGATATGCGCTGCCTTAGAGGAGCAAACAGCAGGGCAAGAAGACGTAGAACTGAGTGTCCGTATTGTTGATGAGCAAGAAAGTGCCGAACTAAACCAGCGCTATCGCAACAAACAAGGCCCGACAAATGTGCTCTCTTTTCCCGCAGATTTGCCAGACTCATTGCAGCTGCCACTACTGGGTGATTTGGTTATCTGCGCCCCAGTAGTTGAATGGGAAGCCCAGCAACAGAAAAAGACACTCGATGCTCACTGGGCACATATGTTAATTCACGGTAGTCTACACTTGATGGGTTTCGACCATATTGACGGCCAAGATGCTGAAGAAATGGAACAGTTGGAAACCAAAATTATTACCGGACTCAATTTTCCACCACCCTACGAACAATCGCCCGGAGCGGCCAACACTCAATGACAGATGATGACCCGAGTAGTCCACAGGATAAATCCTGGCTGGACAAACTAACCAACGTTTTTTCCTCAGAACCCAAATCCAGGGATGAACTCGCCCTGATATTGCATGCCGCTTACGAAAGTAAGGTTATCGACCATGATGCATTGGAGATTATTGAGGGCGCTCTTAACGTATCTGACCAGCAGGTACGAGAAATCATGATGCCTCGCTCCCAGATGGTCGTCATACACAAGGATACCAGTCTGGAAGACCTTCTAAAGCTGGTTATTGAATCCGGTCATTCACGATTCCCCGTCATAGGCGAATCAGCAGATGACATCATAGGCATCTTGCTGGCAAAGGAATTACTACCCCTGATTCTCGATGGACGAGAAAGCTTTGATCTCAACAAAGTGGTTCGCCCAGCGACCATCATCCCCGAAAGCAAACGGCTGAATGTACTCCTTCGAGAGTTTCGTGAGCAGCGCTATCACATGGCGATTGTAGTGGATGAATATGGTGGCATCGCTGGCCTCGTCACCATTGAAGATATTCTTGAAGAAATTGTTGGTGAAATTGAAGATGAAACCGACGAAGAAGAAAGCGCTATGATTCGCCCGCAACAAGATGGCCATTATCTGATAGATGCACTGACGCCCATTGATGATTTTAATGAGCATTTCGACGTTGGTATCAGCGATGACGAATTTGACACTATCGGCGGTATTATCGTTCAAGCTTTTGGCCGTATGCCTAAAATCGATGAAACTGTCGAGGTGAACGGCTTTACTTTCCGTATTGCCGAAGGTGACAACAGGCAGGTCAAACTGCTAGAAATGCGTGTCACAAGCTGACCATTACAAACACCTCCGCTAGCCTGCAAGGATAATGATCACTCATGGAACTCCAGGTCAAAAAACCTGACATGAAGGGTCATCTTCTGGCCATTGTGTTCGGCTTGATGCTGCCACTGTCCCTTGCACCTTTTGACATATGGCCCGTCGGGATTTTGTCCATTGCCGGGTTGGTTGTGCTACTCCAAAACTTAGGGCGGTCAGGCTGCTTCTGGCGGAGTTTCTGTTTTGGCTTAGGCATGTTTGCCTCCGGTGCTTCATGGATATATGTCAGTATTCACGATTATGGCCAAGCCTCCATTCTTCTGTCGCTTCTACTCATCTCTCTGTTTGTTCTCCTTCTTGCATTGTTGTTTGCCCTCCCCTTTATACTCTATGGATCTGGCCTAAATCGCCGCACAGGCATGACCCTGCTGGCATTTCCCAGCCTTTGGGTGTTGGGCGAATGGTTTCGTGGTTGGGTCTTTAGTGGCTTCCCCTGGCTCTACCTCGGCTATGGACATATTGATTCCTGGCTATCCGGTTGGGCACCGCTCACCGGGGTCCTTGGGCTCAGTTGGGTCGCTGTATTTTGTGGTTCCATTCTCGGTCTAGCGAGCAAACCAAAAAAACATTGCTCTCTAGCCCCAGCGCTGTTTTGTGCATCACTACTATGGCTTTCCGGTTGGTACTTACAAACGATCCAATGGACAAAGGCTGCCAGCGGGCCACTCAGCATCGGGCTGGTACAGCCAGCAGTACCACTTGGCATAAAATGGGATCAAAACAAACTATTACAAATTCTGAACCAATATCGCGAGGATACTAACAAGCTTCTCAAGCATGACATTGTTGTCTGGCCAGAGTCCGCTATTCCAAGACTCAAGCATGAAATGAGTGACTACTTGTCAACGCTTGCCACAGAAGCTAAAGAGACCCATACCTCACTGATTACCGGAATCCCCACTCAGAACCAACGCAGTGGACTCTATTACAATTCAGTGATTGGACTCGGTAATGCCAGCGGCAGTTATCACAAAGAGCACTTGGTTCCCTTTGGGGAGTATGTCCCTTTTGAGCAATGGCTACGTGGGGCTATCGCATTTTTTGACTTGCCTATGTCGTCCTTTAGTCCAGGCCCTGATATTCAGGAACCCATTGTTGCCAACGGCATTACCATCGCCACAGCCATTTGTTACGAGATCGCTTTTCCTGACCTAGTTGCCAAATCCGCAGGTAATGTAAACCTATTGCTCACTGTCAGTAATGACACCTGGTTTGGCCGGTCTATTGGCCCCCAGCAACATTTCCAAATGGCCAGAATGCGCGCCCTTGAAAATGGTAAGCCCCTAATCCGAGCAACCAATGATGGTATTACCGCCTTAGTCAACGCCAAGGGCAAAGTGGTCTCAACAATTCCATCCTACAATCGTGGCACTTTAGAGGGTTATCTCACCCCTTTTCGTGGCACAACGCCATTTGGAAAAAGAGGCTCAATGCCTATCCTGATGATCTCGGCAGCCATGTTATTGCTCGCCGCCTGGCACAACCTTCGTCGCCCTTCTCTCCCAAATCGACCCTAAAAACTAACCCCTAAATTATCCCCATAAATACTTTTGGCAGGACATCCACCGTAAGACGAGCTCATACCGTATTTCGGGACTGGGTCTATAGCAGGCTTTAGCCTATAATTGGCCGCTTTTCGGGCCTAGCGCCTCAACCTGATCAAGATTGCTAATGAAAGACCAATATCATCCCGCAGAAATTGAAACTGCCGCCCAAAAATTTTGGGCAGACACCGAAGCTTTTGTGGTAACAGAAGATTCCAGCAGAGAAAAATACTACTGCTTGGCCATGTTCCCCTACCCCAGTGGCAAGTTGCATATGGGCCATGTACGGAACTACACCATTGCTGATGTCATCTCTCGTTACCAGCGGATGCTGGGTAAAAATGTTTTACAACCCATGGGCTGGGATGCCTTTGGCCTGCCCGCGGAAAATGCTGCAATAAAACACAAGACGGCACCAGCCAAGTGGACGTACGAAAATATTGAATACATGAAAGATCAGCTCAAGCAGTTGGGCTTTGGTTATGACTGGTCGAGAGAACTGGCCACCTGCAAACCGGAATACTATCGCTGGGAGCAATGGTTTTTTACACGCCTTTTCGAAAAAGGTTTGGTCTACAAGAAAACTGCTGCCGTCAATTGGTGCCCCAAGGACCAGACAGTATTAGCTAATGAACAAGTGATTGATGGCTGTTGCTGGCGCTGCGATACCACGGTGGAGAAAAAAGAAATTCCTCAGTGGTTTATCAAAATTACGGACTACGCTGAAGAACTGCTCAACGGCCTCGACAAACTCGATGGCTGGCCTGAACAGGTTCGAACCATGCAGCGCAACTGGATTGGGAAAAGCCGCGGTGTCGAATTTAGCTTTAAGTTAGCTGAAGCAATTGATGGTATAGACAGCTTCTCAGTCTATACCACTCGCCCCGATACGCTCATGGGCGTCACCTACGCCAGTATTGCAGCGGAACACCCTATCGCTCTAGCATTGTCAAAAAACAACCCGGAACTCGCCCGTTTTGCCCAAGACTGTAAAACTCAGTCAGTGGCAGAAGCCGATATGGCCACCATGGAGAAAAAGGGTATAGCCACAGGCCTTGAAGCCATACACCCTATCACGGGTGAAAAAATTCCTGTCTGGATCGCCAATTATGTGTTGATGGAATATGGTACCGGCGCAATTATGGCAGTACCCGCCCACGATGAGCGGGATTTCGAATTTGCCAATAAACATGGCCTACTGATCAAACCGGTCTTTGAGAAAATCAATTCATCTGAAAATTCCAGCTTCGATAATAATGTATGGCAGGACTGGTACGCATCCAAAGACGCCAATGAAGTCGTCATGGTAAATTCTCAGGGGTTTGATGGCCTCAGCCCTGAAGCTGGCTTTGATGCTATCGCCGCCAAATTAACTGAACTTAGGTGTGGTGAGATAAAAATCAACTATCGCCTCCGGGACTGGGGTGTTTCCCGCCAGCGCTACTGGGGCTCACCCATCCCAATGTTTAATGGAGACGGTGGTGAAATCCCGGTTCCTGCTGACCGGTTGCCGGTATTGTTACCTGAAGATGTGGAGATGGACGGCGTTCAATCACCCATCAAGGCTGATGCCGAATGGTGCAAGGCCGACCTCAACGGTCAAGCTGTTGAACACGAAACAGACACCTTTGATACCTTTATGGAATCGAGCTGGTACTACGCCCGCTACACCTGCCCCAACTATAGTGAAGGCATGCTCGACAGTGATGCCGCCAATTACTGGCTGCCCGTCGATCAATATGTAGGCGGCATTGAACATGCCATATTGCATCTACTCTACGCGCGCTTCTTCCATAAACTAATGCGTGATGAAGGCCTGCTGGATTCTGATGAACCTTTCAACAAGCTTCTCTGCCAAGGCATGGTATTAAAAGACGGCACCAAAATGTCCAAGTCTAAGGGCAACACCGTCGACCCACAGGCTTTGATAGAACAATACGGTGCAGATACCGTACGACTATTTACCATGTTTGCCGCGCCCCCCGAGCAGTCACTGGAATGGAATGACAGTGCGGTTGAAGGTGCTCATCGTTTTCTACGAAAACTCTGGAAAACGGTACACGCACACCTCCAGGCAGGGATTCCAACAACGGTTGAACCAACAGAGCTGAATCAATCACAGAAAAATTTGCGCCGCAAAACCCATGAAACCATCGCCAAAGTCAGTGATGACTTTGGCCGCCGACAAACCTTTAACACGGCCATTGCCGCTGTGATGGAACTGCTTAACGAAGTGGGGAAATCCGCTGATAGACAAACACCCAATGGCCTAGCGGTAGAACGAGAGGCTTTGGAAACTGCTGTACTGGTATTATCCCCCATCGTACCGCATATTTGTTCCACCCTATGGCAAGAACTAGGCTGTGGAGATAACCTGCTGGATGCTAACTGGCCACAAGTCGATGACTCAGCCTTGATCAAAAGTACCATTCAAATGGTCATACAGGTGAACGGTAAACTGCGAGCTCAAATTGATGTGCCCGCTGAGGCAAAAAAAGAAGACATCGAACAGATGGCACGAGACCATAAAAATGTTCAGCGCTTTACGGAAGGCCAAACCATCCGTAAAGTAATCGTAGTTCCCAACAAACTGGTTAATATTGTTGCCAATTAAACGCGACACACCTATCGTCGACAGAAAAGGAATGACAATGAAAAAACTGATCCGCATTGCTATCGCCAGTCTTCTTATGGCAACGATAGTCACTGGTTGCGGCTGGCACCTTCGTGGCACTGGCCAAGTTGCCGACGGTATCTCCAGCGTCCATATCAGTGCACAGGATAGGCACAGTGAGTTTTACCGCTCGCTGGAAAGAACCATAAAAACCAATGGCATTACAGTGGCTGAAAATGCTACAGAAGCACAGTACAGCATTGTCACTCTCAATAATAAAAGCACTCGGCGCACTTCCACTGTAAGTGGTGGAGCAAGGGTCTCCGAATATCAACTCACAGAATCTGTAGACATCCTGATTTTGGCAGCTGATGGCACACAACTTATACCTCGCACCACATTAAGCACCACAAGATACTTCGACTTCGATGAAAATGAGGTACAGTCAAAAGAAGTGGAAGTCGAGTTACTGAAAAAAGAAATGCACCGTGATCTGGTTCAACAGATTACCCGTCGCCTCAATGCTGTCAACAATCGCTCTGCTTCATCGCCGGAAACCACCGCACCTGAAGATGCGCCTGAAGACTGAGCAACTCACCTCACACCTTTCACAGGGGCCCTTGGCCCCTGTTTATCTCATCAGTGGCGAAGAGCCCTTACTAGTACAAGAGGCTACAGACGCTATTAGAGGTGCCGCCCGAAGCCAAGGCTATACCGAGCGAGAACTACTACACGCCGAAACCGGCTTTGACTGGAATGTGGTATTAACTGAGGCTAACAGCCTCTCTCTATTTTCAGAAAAGAAAATTCTGGAAATCCGTATCCCCACAGGAAAGCCCGGAGACAAAGGCTCAAAAATACTACAGGAATACGTCGCTAATCCCAGTATCGACACACTTATGCTGATCATTACTCCCAAGCTGGAGAGC
>CAJXWQ010000013.1 GCA_913062605.1 uncultured Cellvibrionales bacterium | reverse complement strand
GATCAATGGCTACGGGCCTGAACAGGCCCTTTTCGCAGCCACACTAAATGCCGGTAGCGTTGTTGAACATGTCGACACCCAAACGGGGTTGCTGACAACAGAACATATTGACCTATTGCTTAAGAAAGACTCGCCCCGCAACCATGTGATACTGCTTGGTAAAGAAAAACACCCAGGGTGACAACACTTTTAATATCACTGAACTCTTGACCGCATAAAGTTGACCGCATAAAAAAGCCCGCTAAGTGGGCTTTTTCAAGTGGGTAAATTTACGATGAAATATATCAGCCAATCATGTCTGGCTTATCGAGCCATTATCGATTTAACCGGGTTTCAATTAATTGATCAACCACTGACGGATCGGCCAACGTCGAAGTATCACCCAGATTTTCCAGTTCATTGGCGGCTATTTTGCGCAGAATACGTCGCATGATTTTACCTGAACGAGTTTTCGGGACTCCCTCAGTCCAATGAATTAAATCTGGTTTAGCTATAGGGCCAATCTCTTTGACACAAAGGCCAATCAATTCCTTACGCAGCTCCTCCGAAGGCTCTTGACCCGCCATTAGCGTCACGTAGGCATAGATACCCTGCCCTTTAATATCATGAGGGCACCCCACCACAGCAGCCTCAGCCACGCTTGGGTGAAGTACCAGAGCACTTTCTACTTCAGCCGTACCCATGCGATGGCCAGAGACATTCAACACATCATCTACCCGCCCCGTAATCCAGTAGTGTCCATCTTCATCACGGCGGGCACCATCACCGGTAAAATAGTATCCGGGGTAAGGAGAAAAATAGGTTTCTTTAAAACGAGCGGCATCGCCATACACACCACGAATTTGAGATGGCCATGAAGATTTTATTGCCAGGTTACCCTCTCCTGGCCCCTCTATAATATTACCATCACCATCAAGCAATACTGGCTGTACACCAAAGAATGGCACTGTGGCACAGCCGGGTTTCATATCGGTGGCACCAGGTAATGGTGTCAGCATATGAGCACCAGTTTCTGTCTGCCACCAAGTATCCACTATGGGGCAGTTTGAATTGCCGACAACCCGGTAGTACCACTCCCATGCTTCGGGGTTGATCGGTTCTCCCACCG
Source organism: uncultured Cellvibrionales bacterium (assembly GCA_913062605.1). Lineage (GTDB taxonomy): Bacteria > Pseudomonadota > Gammaproteobacteria > Pseudomonadales > Porticoccaceae > Porticoccus. Next base: position 43,053 of record CAJXWQ010000013.1, on the reverse strand, counting down.
TGCCGAGTAAACGCAGTGAACTACGGCTGGTTTTTGTCACAAAATCATCACCGGCCCCCATCAATGCACGAATCGCTGTGGGAGCGGTATAGAAAATATTCACTTTGTGTTTGTCGATTACCTGCCAAAAACGAGAGGCGTCAGGATAGGTGGGCACACCTTCAAACATTAAGGTAATTGCACCATTGCAAAGAGGCCCGTAAACAATATAACTGTGCCCGGTTACCCAGCCCACATCGGCAGTACACCAGTAGACATCGCCCTCTTTATAGTCAAATACATACTTGTGGGTCATGGCTGTCTGTAATAGGTACCCCGCTGTGGTATGCAGTACACCCTTTGGCATGCCGGTAGACCCGGAGGTATAGAGAATAAACAATGGATCTTCCGCATCCATCATCTCTGGTTCACAGTATTCACTGGCATCGGCCAAAGCCTCGTGATACCAAATATCACGGCCTTCCTGCCAGCTGATACTCCCCCCTGTACGTTTAACTACCAGGCAGGTATGAACATTAGGACAACTTTCCATCGCCTTGTCAGTATTGGCTTTTAGTGGAACCGCCTTACCGCCCCTAAGCCCTTCGTCAGCGGTGATCAAAGCCTGGCAATCGGAGTCAAGAATTCGGTCTTTTAGGGCCTCTGGGGAAAAGCCACCGAACACCACGGAGTGAATCGCACCAAGACGCGCACAGGCTAACATGGCATAAGCAGCCTCAGGAATCATCGGCATATAAATACAGACTCTATCTCCCTTCTTAACACCGCGGGACTTCAGCACATTCGCCAGTTTATTGACCTGTTGGCTCAACTGGTTGTAGGTAATATTACTGCTGTTGTCGGGATCATCTCCCTCCCAGATAATGGCCGTTTGCTCACCACATGTTGCAAGGTGGCGGTCAATACAATTAACCGTGACATTCAGCTTGCCTCCGGTGAACCAACTAGCCTCACCCGTACTAAAATCGAAGCTATTAACGTTACTCCAGGGTTGTTCCCAGTCGATAAATTTTTTCGCCTCTTCTGCCCAAAAATTATCTGAGTCTTCTATCGAGCGACGGTACATTTCCTGATAGGTGTCAGCATCTATGTGTGCTTCCTTGGCAAAACTTTCAGGAACAGGGTGAACGTGTACTTGAGACATGGAAGCCTCCCTTGTTTAGCATTATTTATGAGGTTCAGCGTTTATTAGGTTCAGACTAATTTAAATTAAGACTAGCATCTATTCGACCTTTGCATAATATGCCCGCTGAACACCGCTCTGGTTATTTACCTCACTGAAAGGATTTGTCTCAAAGCTGAGGGGTGGGTTCCAAACCGGTAGCGCATTTGAGCCAGAAACAATTCAGCGGTTGCTACGGCATCTATGAGGGCGTTATGGGCCAAATAATTCGGTAAATTGTATCGTTTTCGACAATCACCAAGACGCACGCTCTCACTACCCCTCTCTAGCCCCATTCGGTGAAGCCGTTGATCTTCCAACGCCATAGTATCCACCACAGGCACAAGCAGTGAAGAATGATAAATCCCCTTGCATGCCTGTTGAAGAAAGGCCAAATCCAACTGGGCACAATGCAATAATAGGACTTTGCCCTGTAGTGCCTCCAGCAGTAGCGCCATTGCCTCTGACAGTGGCGTCGCTTCTTCGATATCCCGATCATGAATGCCGTGAATAACTGCACTCTGCCCCACGCCCTGGTCACTATTGATATAGATATGTTTAGCCCCACTGACCACCACTTTCTGCTCCACTATTGGTACAAAACCAATACTGAGAATATGGTCCGAAGATGAATTCAGGCCCGTCATTTCCAGATCAACAGCCAGGTATTCGACCTGCCGGTAATCTGTACCGCGGGAGGGAAAATCTGACTGTAAGTAACTACGCATCACTGAGTTATTACAACGGCGAAGATAACGCCGTTGTGTGAATCTAAATTGCCAGTCAGCCCCCCACATTACATAAGCCCACGGGTAAACCTAACCCGAAGTGCTGACTGAGCATCGGTAACAACAGCAAAAGCGTCCTTCAACTGGTGCCGGGACAATGAGGACAATGTTGATGGGTCGAGGTGATTATCTGGCTTCTGCCCCTCTTTTAACCGCTCACCCTGATGCTCCAAACGCAACCGGGAAATGAATTCATGGGCGTCGATCAAGTTGCGGGCATCCTTAAGTGTCAGCAATTTTCTTGAAACAGCCTCCTTCAATCGTTCCAGCGTATGAATTTGCTCTGTTCCCACTGACAGCGCGTAAATTCGGGCAATATCATTTATCGGCATAATGCCCCGAAGTTTCATATCAAATGTGTTTTTGTGCTCGCCACCTCGATCAATCACAAAATTCTTGAAAAACCCCATGGGGGGGGTCAGTTTGAGAGCATTGGCCGTCAGGTTTGCAAGAAAGATCTCATTACCACTGGCCGCCTCACACACTGTTTTTTGCAAGTCATGAAATAATTTTTGATTACCGTAAGTACAACGCATATCAAAGAAAATACTGGCGTGCATTAAGGCCTTAGATGAGGGCTGGTTAATCCAGCTAAGGAACTGTTTTTTCCAACTTACTAACGGCTGCCGCCATGTATCTGTCGTGGCCATCACCCCACCAGGGCAATAGCAATAACCACAGGCATCCAGACCATCGTTGACGTAGGTCGCCAGCGCTTTGAAATAGGCATCATCATCCTGTGTCATGGCATCGCTAACCAACAGGCCATTATCCTGATCAGATATTGCCGTCTGATCCTGCCTGCCCTGCGATCCAAATGCCAGCCAGGCAAATGGCACCGGGGGTTTACCCAACTTCTCTATGGCTTGCTGCAATAACTGGCGAGTAAGCGCGTCAGTTACCGTTGTTAATAGCCGACCAATTTGGTCTGCGCTCGCCTCTGCCCGAATCAAGCTTCGCAATAACTCGGGGATATCCCGGGAAATATTTTGCAATCCCTCCACTGTCTGCTGACGGCCAATTTCACCAATCAGGAACACTGGGTCAGACTTTTGTGACTTAATTAAATCTGTGGCTGTTAGCATTGCCACCGGTCGCCCTTCATTGAGCACGGGAAGGTGATGAATGTTATGCTCTGTCATCAGCAGCATAGATTCAAATACCAGGCTTTCCTGCGAGACACTGATGGCATCCTCGGTCATCACTTCAGACAAGGGGGTATCAGCATTTCTTCCCTCAGACACGACACGCACACGTAAATCACGATCTGTAACCAAACCACAGAGTTTATTGTTATCGTCTACCACCATGACCGAAGAAACCCGCTCATCGGTCATACGTCGGGCCACCGCTGCCACTGTTTCAACGCTCTGGGCAGTAACTGCCTTGCGAGAAGACAGGTCACTCACCCGCAGAGTCAACAGATAATTCTGCTCACGAAACCGAACGGCATGGTGCAGCCGTTTGGCATGGGCCTGATTAAAAAATCGGTCGAAAGGCCGGCTGGCAGAACGTAACTGTCGGAAGCTGTCCTCATCGAGTTGATACAACAACCCATCCTCAATCACCACCAACCTATTAGTAATGGCATGCCCGGTTAACAGCGATGGGTAACCAAAATAACCACCGGGTTCTACCCGATCCAGCAACTGGCCCTCATTGTCTCTAACCTCAAAGGCACCGCTTCGCACCACATAGAGTCTAGGGCTGGAATAATCAAGAATATCTGTCGTGTCCCCTGCCCGGTAATAGGCAATTTGCACGTCCGTTGACGCAGCTATTAGCTGCGCCTCGGTCAACTGATTAAATGGCGTGCATTGGGAAAGAAAATTCTTAACTGCAGAAACTTCCACACTGATAGTCATACTTACCCGACCCCGACAAAAAGATACGTTAGAGCAACGATGCTTAACATTACCCTAAAGGTAGCGCCTCACCATGACTTGCCGCAATTAGGCGAAGGTAGAAGGCTTTCTCTATATAGCGAATAAAACCTTGTTAATAATATTGTTAAGAATAAAGCAGTTAAAAAAAAGGCCGCCCCAAGGGGCGGCCAACTGCTAGGGGGATGAAAACTTACTAATTAGTGCTCCTGAGCCTGACCCGAACCTTTGGGGTAGCGTAAACTTTCTACCAAATCCTTAATGTGTTCAGGTGCTTCACCAGTCATTTTCTGTACTACAAGGGCAACAACAAAGTTAACCATCATACCCAGAGTACCAATACCTTCTGGTGAAATTCCAAACCACCAGTTCTCAGGCATATTTGCACCTGGATTGATGAACTTGAAGTAGATGATATAGGAGGCCGTGAATCCAATACCGGACAACATGCCGGCAATAGCGCCCTCTTTATTCATCCTTTTATAGAAGATTCCCATAATAATGGCCGGGAAGAAACTTGACGCTGCCAGGCCAAAGGCAAACGCCACCACCTGGGCCACAAAGCCCGGCGGATTAATGCCCAGGTAAGCAGCCACCGCAATACCACATGCTGCAGCAATACGCGCATACATGAGCTCCTGTTTATCGGTAATATCTGGCATCAAATTCCGTTTCAACAGATCATGGGAGATTGAGGTAGAGATCACCAACAATAACCCTGCCGAAGTGGATAACGCCGCAGCAACACCACCAGCCGCTACAAGAGCAATCACCCAGGCAGGGAGGTTAGCAATTTCGGGGTTAGCCAATACAATAATGTCGCGATCAATTTTCATCTCATTGCGATCATCACCTGAGAAGAACATGCGCCCATCTTCATTTTTGTCATCCCATGTAATCAGTCCGGTTTTCTCCCAGTTGCTGATCCAGCTCGGGGCGCTCGCATGTGCAACACCAGCACCATCAGAGCCGTTAATGGTCTCGATCATGTTAACCCGGGCAAAAGATGCAACAGCAGGTGCTGTGGTGTAGAGAATAGCGATAAACACCAAAGCCCAACCTGCAGAACGACGCGCATCAGACACTTTTGGTACCGTAAAGAAACGAACAATCACATGGGGCAGTCCAGCGGTACCAACCATCAGAGCAAAGGTGATAAAGAACACATCAACCATGCTCTTGGTCCCCGAGGTGTACTCCGTAAATCCGAGCTCCTCCGCGAGCCCATCCAACTTATCGAGTAAATAAGTTCCCGAACCATCGGCTAACGTGTCACCAAAACCCAATTGAGGTATCGGATTACCCGTCACCAAAATGGAGATAAATACAGCGGGGACCAGGTAGGCGAAAATCAGCACACAGTACTGGGCCACTTGAGTGTAGGTAATTCCTTTCATACCCCCGAGTACCGCGTAGAAGAACACCACGCACATACCCAGTAACACACCAGTGACAATATCCACTTCCAGAAAGCGCGAGAACACCACACCAACACCACGCATTTGACCTGCCACATAAGTGAACGACACAAAGATGGCACAGATCACCGCCACGGTTCGGGCTGTCTGAGAGTAGTAACGATCACCGATAAAATCCGGCACCGTAAACTTGCCAAATTTTCGCAGATAGGGTGCAAGGCATAGTGCCAGCAGCACATAACCACCGGTCCAACCCATCAGGTATACACCACCGTCATAGCCCATAAACGAGATCAACCCGGCCATGGAGATAAACGATGCTGCCGACATCCAGTCTGCTGCTGTAGCCATACCATTGGCTACTGGGGGTATGCCGCCACCGGCCACATAAAATTCTTTTGTGGTCCCTGCACGGGCCCAGATGGCAATGCCGATGTACAGCGCAAACGACAGGCCAACAAGTAAAAAAGTCCAAGTTTGAACATCCATTATGATACTCCTCAGTCGTCTTCGTGAACGTCGTACTTGCGGTCAAGTGCTTTCATTTTCGCCACGTAGACAAAAATCAACACCACAAATACATAAATGGAACCTTGCTGGGCAAACCAGAAGCCGAGCTTAAAACCAAACAGAGGAATACTGTTTAGCGGCTCAACCAATAGAATGCCAAACCCGAATGAAACGGTGAACCAGACTACCAACAGAGTCAGCAGCAAGCGCAGGTTTTCCCTCCAGTAATCCTTCGCATGCTCATCAGTTTTGAAGGTCATAATATTTACTCCAATTGTTATGCTTTAAGTTCGTTACCCTAACCAACATAGCAGTTTGAAACTTTCTGTCTCTGCAACCTTGGTCTAAATGGGTCAGTATCCCGATAACCATATTTTAAAAATTATTTTTTAGAATACGTACTTACCGGTGAACTGGATTCTTCTCAAATCACCGTCATCACCGTTCTCCAGCTCACGCTCTGCCTTCATAAACTCCACACCGAACGAAAGTTTTTTGGTGGGTGAATAAAACAAGTTGGCCGAATAATTGCTGACTTCTTCAGTATTGGTATCATCGATATCACTGGAGTTGTCTGCACTAGTCATGGCATAGGAGAAGGTGCTACGAAATTTGGGTGACCACAGGTGCTTATAGGCAACAAAACCACCGGTGATCTCAACTAGGTCCAGGTCGCCATCCGCCTCAAGAGAAGAATCGCGGAATGCCTGAAGTCCGACATAACGTCCCAAGTGACCATGGTTGAACTGAAGCCTGACATCATCGCCATTACCGAACATATATTTACCTGACAAGCTGGTGCCAAAACCAAATTTATCTTCATCTTCCGTGCCCGTGTCATAGGTAATTTGCCGTCCAATTGCGGCAACATTGTAGATAAAGTTTCCTACCTTTCCGTCGTAACGAATGACTACATCCGGGATGCTATTATCATCATAGTTATTGTTACTATCGTCATCATCCTCATCGACAAAGTCTTCATCAAAAATACTGGTAGAAGGGTTTTCCAGTGCCAAGTGAAGTTTTCCGCCATCATCAAACTGGTGGCTCCAACGCACTTGTGCCTGACGGTTAAAGACAATTCCGGAGGTAGGGCCAATAAAGTCAACGGCCTCTGGCAACACCGCTGTACTCATAAAAGTACTCCAGGTCTGCCCCAATAATAGTGAAGAATCTTCTTCGTAATCCCACGCTACATAGGCATGGCGAATACGCGAATGAGAAGAGTTAGAAACACGTTCATCACCATCGCCCGTCAACATATCCATCTCAAAGTGGGTACGTACATTACCCATATCTGTGGGTGTGACTGTTTTAAACCAAAAGCGTGAGGTTTTTACGTGGGTATCAAACCGAGTTGCGCCGTCATTGCCACCGACAGGAATGGTTGATGGCGTCAGAATTTCATCACCTAACGAAGAAGTGGCGCGCTCACCATCTGAATAGTCGCTCTGCATAGCGTCAAACTTTACAAAACCACCATAGGTAAACTTGGTACCAGAGACCGGGGAATCAGCCTTTTTAGTCACCACTGTGGCCATCTCCTGCTGCTTTTGCCCTTGCTCCGTCACCAACGTCTGCAACTGTGAAAGCTGAGACTCCAGCATTTTAATTTTGGCTGAAAGCTCATCGTTGGTCGTTGCCAAAAGCTGACCCGAAAATGCCAGTGTCGGCAACATAATCCCCGCGGCTAAAGCCATTCTTTTCTTGTTCAACATAACTCCTCTCCCATTAAGTAAATCTGCAACACTGACAGATTTACGCCAATACCCTTTATCTGGGTATGCGACCAAGGTCGATTTGGGTGGGCCTGTACGACTAATGTCTAATGAAAATGGGTGAAACTTACCCTGAAAATTGAAAACCGTGCCCTGAAACTTAAAAACCGTGCCAACCTTTCTTGCCACCACCTAATGAGACAGCTAACATCAGCTCGAAGGGAGAAAAATAATAATATGTCCAAATATATTGTTGCTGACGATCACCCACTATTCAGAAATGCCATCTGCCAGGTATTGAAAACCATAGAAGAAACTCCTGATATTGTGGAGGCTCAAGACATGGCAAGCCTGCAAACCAAGTTAACCGACCACCCTGATGCTGATTTAGTTTTGCTGGATTTACATATGCCCGGGGCACATGGTTTTAGTGCCTTGGCCTACGTGAAAGGGCAATCTCCTGAATTACCTGTTCTCGTGGTATCGGCCAATGAAAAACCGGAAATTATGCAAAGAGCCGTTGAGTTTGGCTCCAAAGGTTTTTTACCAAAATCATCAGGTATTGAAGACATTCAAACTGCAATTAAGTCAGCACTTCAGGGTGAAGTATGGTTACCAGATAGTGCTGGGGAGCAAACCCCTGCGAGTAAAGATGAGTGTAAACTCATGAAAGGTATCGCCTCTTTAACACCACAACAATACCTGGTGCTCACGATGCTGGCGGAAGGGTTACTTAATAAGCAAATTGCCTACGAGTTAGACGTCACCGAAGCCACCATCAAAGCCCATATGACAGCCATTTTCAGAAAACTGAGTGTAAGATCGCGAACTCAAGCAGTCCTGGCCATAAGCAAACTCAACTTGGAATCTCCCCAAAATATAGAAAGCTAATATGTAGTCCAAAGAGGTTCTCTAACCGGAAGCGTTTTCTGCTGTAAATCTTCTAAATACTGGCCTTGTAAAAAGTTGCATACAACACCGGTACCACAATCATAGTCAGTAACGTCGCAAACATCAGTCCAGCAATAATGGTGGTAGCCATAGCCACAAAGAATGCATCAAATAACAATGGGATCATACCCAATGCTGTGGTTAATGCCGCCATGGCCACAGGTCGGAGCCGACTGACACCTGAGTCCACAATGGCAGTCATCAAATCTTTGTCACTATTACCCTGCAGGACAATCTCTTCAATCAAAACAATCGCATTTTTAATCAGCATGCCCATCAAACTGAGAAAGCCCAGTAGTGACATAAAGCCAAAAGGTTGATTGGCTGATAGCAAACCTATCGTTACACCAATCAATGCCAACGGTACCACCAGCCAAATAATTAATGGCTGGCGCAACGAATTGAACAGCATGATAGTAATCAGAATCATAATCATAACGAACATGGGTATGCTCGCCGCCAAACCAGCCTGCGCATTACCCGAGTCCTCATACTCACCACCCCACTCCATCTCATACCCAGGAGGTAGGTCAATCGCTTCAATCTGGGGGCGGACTTTGGCAAACAGTACGGTGGCTGGGCCAGAAATGGGGTCGGCATAGATAGTGATCGTTGGCTTACGGTTTCGCCGCATAATAATTTCGTCTTCGAACCCGGATTCAAACCCCGTGATCACCTGGCGCAATGGAATCATAGATCCTGCAGCCGGGCTCCAAATTTGCAGGTTGTTAAGGCTGTTGATATCCGACCGATTCACCTCCTCCGCTCGCAGAATAATCGGCAGTAATAAATCACCTTCTCGGTACACACCTACCCGCTCACCCTGAAACCCTTCAAGTAACGTCCGGGCAATATCTGGCCGATTAATACCATTCAAATTCGCTTGTTTCTCGGCCACAATTGGACGAACCATTTTTACTCGCTGGCGCCAGTCAGTACGAATAGCCTTGGCATTTGGATCAGCACTTAGAATAGCTTTTACCTGACCCGACAATTCCCGTAGCACACTGCGATCAGGGCCACTTAACCTCGCCTGAATCTTACCGGTACTCCCTGGCCCTAACTGAAATTTAGAGGCATAACCCAGCACATTGGGATAATGCTGTTGCAGATGTGCCTCTATATTAACCAACAGGCCATCCATCTTTGTGGGGTCATCCACATCAACCAATAATTGTGCGTAGGAGCTGTTTATTTTTTCCGGCGTGTAGGTCAACAAAAACCGGAGCCCACCTTTGCCAACCAAGGAAGTGATATGGGTGACACCCTCCTGCTCTTTGATATAACGCCCCACGTCTCCGGCTAATGCTTCTGTCTCCTTGATGTGTGTCCCCTGCGGCAACCAGAGATCAACCATCACTTGTGGACGTGTGGATGGCGGAAAAAAGCTCTGCTCAACAAGTTGAAAGCCCCAAAGGGCGGCAACAAATAATCCAACCACCACCATGATGGTCAGACTCTTTAAACGAATACAGGTGCGCAGCAAGCCCTTATAGATGGCATAAAATTTACCGCCATAGGGATCTTCGGAGACATGGCCCTCTTCTGGCTGCTTTAAAAACATGATGCACAACAAGGGTGTGATCGTTACGGCAGTGACCCAGCTCAACAGTAATGACACCAAGACAACCTGATACAGGGAACGACAAAATTCTCCCGTATTATCATCAGAGGTACCAATGGCCGCAAATGCCAGAATGGCAATGATGGTCGCACCTAATAACGGTACAGCCGTTTGTTTCACCACCTCGATAGCGGCGAATTTAGCATTCTCACCTTTCTCCAATCGAACCAGGACACCATCCACCACGACAATGGCATTATCAACCAGCATGCCGAGGGCAATAATGAGTGCACCAAGAGAGATTCGCTCCAATGCCACCATCATGGGGGCGAGAAAAATAAAAGTTCCGCTAATGGTCAGAATCAGTACAAAGCCAATCAGTAGACCGCTGCGTACACCCATGAAAACAAGCAGCACCACAATCACAATAGCCACAGCTTCCAGCAGGCTGATAACAAAGCTCTTTATAGCAATGTTCACCGCATCGGATTGAACGGAAACCAATCCGGCTTCAATGCCTACAGGCACCTGTGGCTTGAGCTCTAACATGCGTTGTTTAAGGGCCTCGCCCATCTTGATGACATTGCCACCTGCCACGGTTGAGATCCCCAGCCCAATGGCTGGCCGCATATCATGCAGAATCAAATTATTCTGGGGCTCCACATAACCACGCCAAACCCTGGCAATATCACGCAAGTAAATTTGGTCAGAGCCAAGATTACTGATCAACACTTCGCTAAACTGCTCAACCGTCTTAATTTCACCCGTTGGATTAAGCGTAATAAATTCACCACCGACCTCAACCCGACCCGAGTCAGTGACCAAGTTCTTCTGGCGCAATTCATTGATCACCGCATCGGGAGGAATACCAAGCTGGGACATACGATCGCGACTCAGCTCAACATAAATAGCTTCAGTTCGTTCACCAAAGGTATCAATCTTGCCAACATCCTCAACTAACAACAGTTCTCGACGCAGTAGGTCAACCACATCCTTTATTTCTGCATAACTGTATCCGTCCCCAGTAACTGCAATAAAAATACCGTAAACATCGCCATAATCGTCGACCACCAGAGAGGGGCCAGCGCCAGGCGGCAAGTCACTCTGGGCGTCAGTAACCTTTCGCCGTAACTCGTCCCAAACCTGAGGAAGTAAATACTTGTCATACTTATCTTTAATGGTAACCGTGAGGGTAGAAAGCCCACGGTCAGACTTCGAGACCACGCGTTTGAGTTGCCCCATCTTCTGAACGGCTTTTTCTAGCCGGTCAGAGACTTCAGCCTCCACTTCCGCTGCCGAAGCACCCGGATAGGCGGTAATGATCAGGGCATCCTTAATGGTAAATTCAGGATCTTCCAAGCGGCTCAGCCCCTGGTAACTCACCATGCCAGCACCGAGCATGACAACCGTAAGAACCAGTGTCACTACGCGACGTTCAATGAAAAACTGGGCAATATTCATTCTGTCCCCATGACTAGTAGCACTGCCCTCATTGTTTCTCATCCAATGGGCGAACTTTCATTCCTTCGCGTAAGTAGTGCATACCGGAGATGGCGATTCGATCACCCGACTTGAGACCGCTGAGAATTCGCACACTGGAATCCGCCATTGTCCCCATATCCACTAACACTTGTGATACTCGCATGGTGTCTGTGTCGATAAGCCAGGCATAGGCATTACCCTGATCATCTGATGCCACCGCAGAGACCGGCACCATCAAACCACCCATCCCTGATTGTTCTGCTTTCTCCCCTTGTATATTCACGACTGCTTTAGCGGTCATGCCCGGCAAAATAGTGACGTCTTCAGGGTTATCAAACGCGAGGGTGACTGTGTAGGTGCGAGTTACTGGATCAGCTGCGCTCGAAAAGGACTTAAAACGTGCTGAAAAACGTTTATCCGGAATAGTACTAAGAACAATTTCTGGTCTAACCCGTGAAGTGCGCTCTTCTGGACTGAGGTCGGTATCTGACTGAACAATATCTTTCTCCGGAACCGTGACATCCATTTCAAGGCTCGATAAATCCTGCAGTAATACAATCGGCTCTTTGGCCTGTACATTTTGAAAGTTGTCCGCAATCTTTTTCGCAACCTCCCCACTAAATGGACTTGAGAGCGCAGTGTCAGCAAGCGCTTTCTGAGCTGTTTTCAATTCCTCAAGGGCAACCCGAACATCTCGTAAGGTAAGGTCAATCTCAGCCTGGGATCCCGCACCCAGGTCAAATATTCTCTTTGCCCGCTGGTAGGCTGAATTCAATGCATGGTGATTTGACTTGGCTGCGTCTCGTGCTGCTATGTAATCCACCGGGTCCAGTCTTGCTAATATCTCACCTTCATTGATTTGTTGGCCTTCTATTACAGGCAGTTCAATAATCTTACCCTGTACTTCAAACCCGAGCTCAACACTCTGCGTTGCGGCAATAACCCCCGGATATTCTAATGTTGTGGTGTTATCGTCAGTTCCTACTGTGATCATTTTTACAGGTCGAATGATGTCATTAACCTCGGACTCCGGTGGCTCACTGCACGCCAAAACCATAAGGGCCGGCACAACGACAACCAGTGTCCTAAATTGAAGGAAACAAATATTTCTTGATTTCATATCACCCCTCCACAGGGCCAATATCAACAGAGTTAAGCACGCTCTTCGCAACGCCAACCAAGAACTACGCCCATCTTAGTTTTCGGGTGCCAGTAAATCGCCCCAATGGGTACGCTCTTCCATTTCACGTCTCATATCATCGGGAATAACACTGCGTCCGTCCCTAATTTCCCAACCACCACCCAACGCCTTATACATGGCGATTAAATTAAGTACGATATCACCACGGGCAAGTGTCCACTGATCCTGCTGTGACACTAGGAAACGCTCCGAATCGATCACCCGCTGAAAATCTACTGAACCCTCGCGGTACTGAATTTTGGCAATTTCAACAGCGCGTAGCGCTGCACCAGCACTTATGGCACGAAAAGCCGTCTCCCGCTGCGCTTGTCCAAATGCCACCATGGCATCCTCTACTTCCTGATAAGCCGTTAGGACCGTGTTTTGATAGCTCACCAGGCTTTGTTGAAAGCGAGCATCCTGAATACGAACGTTATTTTTTATCTGCCCGTAATTGAAAATATTCCAACGAAATGAAGGACCTCCCGAGAAAAACAGGCTTTCACTATTAAAAAGGTCATTACTCTCACTGTTACCTGTATTACTAGCCTGGTAACCAATAGAGCCTGTGAGTGAAAAACTGGGAAACAAATCTGCCCTGGCAACACCAATCAAGGCACTCTGACTAGCTGCAAAATGCTCAGCCAAGCGAACATCCGGGCGGCGGCGTAAGAGGTCGGCGGGAACTCCCGTTGTTACCGCAGCTGGAGCCAAAGGGATGGCACCTAGACCACCCAGCATCGCCGAAAGGTCAGAAGGAGGCATTCCCAGCAACACACTGAGCCCATTAGCCGATTGACGGAGGGATCTCACCAAGCTTGGTTCCTGTGCCTGAGTATCCGCTAAATTGGAGGTTGCCTGCTGAACATCAAGTTCAGTAGTGGCGCCATTCTCATAGCGAATTTTTGCAATCCTCAGGCTTTCTTGCTGCAAGGTGATATTGGATCGAACCAATGAAAGCCTTTCTTCCAGCGTGCGAATCACCACATAGGCTCGAGCAACCTCTGCCGTCAAGATAACCAGAGCGTCATCATAATCAGCCTCAGTAACTGCAAGGCTGGCATCCGATGCCTCTATCGCTCTTCGAAATCGCCCCCAAAAATCCAATTCCCATGCTGCATCAAACCCTACCTGATAGTCTGTATAGCTGTCGTCAGTAGCCGAATTAAAGTTAGGTCTATTCTCACTTAATCCAACATCGTTAACAGTACCTCCGATTTGCTGTGACTGGGGGTAGCGATTTCCTTTGGAAATGCCCAACTGTGCCCGCGCCTCCATAATTCTTAGACCTGCAATTTGCAGGGGCAAATTCTGGTGGACAGCGGTGTGAATCAGGGTATCGAGAATCGGGTCATTAAACGTTTTCCACCATTCGGTTTGAACAATGGCATCTGTAGAGAGTACTGAATTGTCTGCTAGCCATTCTGAATTGGTTTTAGCTTTCGGCTTTTTGAAATCTGGCCCTAGTGCTGAACAACCCGTCATCGCTATTACAAGAACTATCCCCAACGTGAGAAGAACACATTGGAATTTGCGAGATAACAAATGCATGATAAAAACTACTTGAAGGGCCATCCTGCCTCGATCAATATTTTTTATGATTTAATCATGGCACAAAACTAATAATAGTCTATCAATCCCTGAAGTTTTCAAACTGAAAGGGTTGTCCCAACTCTGCGCCTCGAACGAGGGCCATAACGGCTTGCAGGTCATCTCGTTTTTTACCGGTAATTCGAATTTTTTCGCCCTGAATCGCCGCCTGAACTTTCATCTTGGACTCTTTCACTAGTTTGACGATTTTCTTCGCCATAGGCTGATCAATCCCCTGTTTAAAGCGAACCTGCAGAGAAAAAGTCTTACCACTGTGTAAGGCTCCCTCATCTACATCAATCACATAAGGGTCTACCTTGCGCTTCACCAAATTCCCCCGAAACATATCCAGCAACTGCTGGCACTGAAAATCTGCCTCAGTAGACAGCGTCACTTCACCATCTTTGAACTCAACATTGGCATCTACGCCTCTAAAATCAAAGCGAGTAGCAAGTTCACGCTGAGTATTTTCCGCAGCATTACGAATTTCTTCTACTTCAACTTCAGAAACAATATCAAATGAGGGCATCTAAAAAATCCTGGTTACCAAACACGTAGAGGCGCTAGTCTAGCGCCCCAAACTCTATAGTAAAAGAAGCACTAACAATTTCTAAAAGGTGGTGGTTACTCTCAGTCTGTCCATATATAGCTTAAGAACTGTATGCCTAAAGATCAGTTTCACCTTTTCTATTGAGTAAAATTTTCATTTTCCGTGCTAACACATCGGGCGTTACTGGCTTGGACAAAAATGAATATCCGGTCTTTTCGGCTAGCCGTCTCACTTCATCCGAATTATCAGCACTTATCAATATACAGGGAAGATTTCGCCATTTTTCAGGCAAATTATTTACCAGCTCAAGACCCGTCAAGCATTCATCTAAATGAAAATCGACCAACAAGATATCTGGCAGTCGATCCTTGAGTAACGCAAAAACCTCCTCCTGACCTTTTGCCAATAAAACCTGACAGCCCCATTGGCTTAAGAGGCTCTTCATGCCTTGGAGAATTTCTTCTTCATTATCGATACAAAGAACTTTGATACCCGTTAACTCAGGGCGTAGTGGCAACCCACCATTTTGCATAGAAGCCAGCACAACAGGCTCACCATAGGGGACCAAAACACTAAATACCGAGCCTTCTCCTGGCTCTGATTTCACACCGATGTCATGACCTAGTAGATCTGCCATGCGTTTAGCAATGGTCAGCCCCAAACCTAACCCTTTGTCGGTACTGGTAACACCGGGGCTAAGACGTTCAAACTCCCTAAAGATAAGATTCATAGCTCTGGGAGCAATACCCGGGCCGGTATCCCATACCTCAATCCGAAGTCCGGCTTTCTCTCGGCGACAACCAAGGAGAACTCGGCCACGCTTGGTATAGTGAATAGCATTACTGAGAAAGTTTTGCAGGATGCGGCGCAATAGCTGCGGATCACTTTCAACCCACACATCACAAGGTACAAAATGTAACTCTATCCCCTTATCAATCGCCAGCACTTCGAACTCTGTGGCCAGATCCTGTAACAAACTACCAATATTTAAATACTGGTAGTTTGGTTGCATCTTGCCACTATCGAGACGAGAAATTTCACGTAGAGCTGATATCAACTGCTCTGCTGTTTCGAGAGCTTTTTCCACATGGCCTACCTGGCCACTCAGATCAGTATGTTCACCACCCTGTAACTTTTGCTGCATTGCTGACACAAAAAGTCTGGCAGCACTAATGGGTTGGAGTAGATCATGACTAGCCGATTGCATAAAGCGGCTTTTACTAGTGTGCATTTCCCGGACTTCTGATTCAGCAGAAGCCCGTAATCTGTTTTCCTCCTCCAGTGCCTGATTTACCTCAGACAAGTCAGCGGTGCGTTGCTCTACCCGTTCCTCCAACGTAGATTTTGCTTCTTCCAACGCTTTGACCACTGACTTGTAGTCACTGATATCCGTGAAGGTGGATACAAACCCTCCATTGGGCATGGGGTTTCCCACAACCTGAATGGTTGTGCCTTTGGGAAGAACACGTTCAAATCGGTGAGAACCACCACTACGCAATAATTTCAGCCGGCGCTCTACCTGGTTCTCCAGATTATCAGAGTCCCGATACAGACCACGCTCAGCATTGAAACGATAAATTGCATCAATAGGACAACCCACATAGAGCAGCCGTGGTGGGTAATCAAACATCTGCTCATAGCTACGGTTCCATGCCACTATTTTTAATTCAGCATCCACTACACAGATTCCCTGTGAAATGGTTTCCACCGTACTTTGCAATAGGTCTCGGCTAAACTGAAGTTGCTCTGAGGTATCCCCAACAATAGCAGCAATGTCTCGAAACTGAAGAGGCTCTGTTCGCTCCAGAAGTTCAATAGTACTCTGCGCTGAAGCAGCCCCTACAATTGCAGCCAAAGACTGCTCTACCCGCCGCACGACAAATACTGGCGCTCTGTCGTTATCTAATAAACGCTGGTGATAACGTGCTTCACAATCACGCCAAAGGTCTTCGTGTTGTACATGACTAATAAAGGGCTCAAGCAATTGACGCAATTGAACCACCTGAATAGAAGAGAGTTCAAAATCATCCTCTCCATAGGCTTTAAATTGGGGCGCGGTAACAAACACATTTGCCTGGAATTCATCTGTCTCCCTAGCCCGAACAAGTAAAGAAACACCAACATACAAAATCAGGTTACTCGTTAAGCTCCACCATACGCCGTGACTCAGTGGATCAAGAAAGTCCATGCCAAACAAAGCCTGAGGACGTAACCAATCAATCCCCCAGAGACCATTCACCAGTAACAAATCACCCGCAGTCAACATGGTTGGCAACAACAGACAATACCACCAGAATAAAAAGCCCACAGCGAGCCCTGCGTAGACGCCAAAAGCATGAGCTTTTCGCCAGTACACGCCACCAATTAAAGCGGGAGATAGCTGGGCAAAACAGGCAAAAGAAACCAACCCTATGGATGCCAGGCCTTCATCTTTTACCAACATTCTGTTCATCACCCAAGAAGCTATCAACAGAACCAAAATACTGCCACGACGAATCCAGCGAAGATATTTACCAAGAAAATCAACCTGCCTAAATTTCTCTTTTCTCCACCTTAATAACAAAGGCAGGACAATTTCATTTGATACCATGATGGATAGTGTCACCGCTGCCACAATGACCATGCCGGTAGCTGCTGAAAAACCACCGATAAATGCCAGTGCGGTTAAAAATTGGGAGTCACCTAACATAGATAAATTAAGCACATAGGTGTCTGGTGCAACACCTGAACCACTGAATAATTGCTGTCCTACTAATGTAATAGGTAGAACAACTGCGCTAACAATCAGCAAGTACAGAGGAAACAACCAGGGTGCCATACGCAAATCACGGTCATCCTGAAATTCGACCACCGTCACATGAAACTGTCTGGGCAAACAAATAATTGCCAGCATAGCGAGTAAACCCGTAGTGATGAATCTTGCATCTATCGGGTTTTCCATCCAAGGGCCTAGCAATATCTCACTTCTAATAAACTCTGAGCTATCTATCCTTGTGGCGATTACAAGGGCAAATACCGCAATAACAATCAAAGCCAGTAATTTGACTAGCGATTCAACAGCGAGAGCCGTCATCATTCCACGGTTACGTTCACGCCCCTTAAGATGCCGCGTACCAAAGACCATAGAAAACACAGCCATTAAAATCGCAGTAATTAATGCACTATCCGGTTGATAACCGCCTATTGGGTCAGCACTTTGCATTCCCGCCACTGTATCCCAGGCCAAAGAAACGGCTTTTAATTGGAGCGCTATATAGGGTATTGACCCCACCACAGCCACCACGGCCACAAGTGCTGCCAATGTCTGGCGCTTGCCATAACGTGAGCCAATAAAATCTGCAATGGAGGTGGTTTTTTGGCGAACGCCTACACGCACCAGTTTCTGCAGTAGGGGCAACCCAACAACAAATAACAGGATTGGGCCAAGATAGATTGGCAGATAAGCCCAGGCACCTCTGGCCGCAGTACCTACAGCACCAAAATATGTCCATGAACTGCAATATACCGCAAGGGTGAGGCTGTAAATAAAGGGATGTAATCGGCGGTGCCAATCTGGGTGGCGCTCTGCCCACAGGGCAACGAGGACCAAAACAAAGACATAGCTCAGGGCCAAAAGTAACAGAACAGGTTGTGAAATTATTGTGCTTATAAGGTATTTCCCCTCGCTACATCAGCAAGATTGGTCGATTTACAAGCCGGTTGCAAGTTATCTCTAGGCGAATGATGTTGCACCTAGGTCGAATTGTCCCCCTCACCCAACTAACCCAAACTCACCCAAACTAAACCATAAATTGACCTACATAACGGCAACCACAATGAATGTTAAAGATCCCTACGCCACTGAGTACCAAGCGTTTCTGGATGCCCCTGAAACCTTCTGGGAAAAACAATCTTCACTAATTGCCTGGTACAAAAAACCAGAAATAATACTTAGTAGGGATGAGAATAATTATTTTTCTTGGTATGCCGACGGTGAATTGAATACCAGCTACTTGTGCCTTGATTACCACATTGAACAAGGGCGTGGAGAGCAAACAGCCCTAATTTATGATTCGCCAGTCACCGACAGCAAGATGTCATTTAGCTATCTGGAACTTAGAGAACGAGTCGCCCTTTTTGCTGGTGTACTGCAAAACCTTGGCGTTAGCAAAGGTAATCGGGTGGTAATCTATATGCCAATGGTGCCAGAAGCTGTGATTGCCATGCTTGCCTGTGCACGACTTGGAGCAATTCACTCAGTAGTCTTCGGCGGTTTTGCCGCAGATGAGCTGGCTGTCCGTATTGACGACGCCCAACCCAAGGTTATTGTCACAGCATCCTGTGGAATCGAAGTGAGTAAGGTGATCCCTTACAAGCCTCTAGTTGACGAAGCCATAAAAATCGCCACCTACAAACCCCAAAATGTCGTGCTATTGCAGCGACCCGAATGTCAGGCTGAAATGCTACACGAACGTGATCTCGACTGGGTATCGCTGAACGCCACAGCCACGCCCGCTGAACCCGTATCGGTAAAGGGCTCAGACCCGCTGTATATCCTTTACACCTCGGGTACTACGGGGAAGCCCAAAGGCGTAGTCCGTGATAATGGAGGCCATGCTGTCGCGATGCGCTATAGCATGGAAACTGTCTACGATGTCAGCCCAGGTGATGTGTACTGGGCCGCCTCAGATGTGGGCTGGGTGGTGGGACACTCCTACATCGTTTATGCACCACTACTGACCGGTTGCACAACGATACTCTATGAAGGGAAACCCGTAAGAACACCAGATGCCAGCGCCTTTTGGCGAGTTTGCGCTGAATATGGTGTCAAAACCATGTTCACTGCTCCTACAGCATTCAGGGCTGTACGCAAAGAAGATCCTGAAGCTGAAGGCCTAGGTAACTATGACCTGTCTAAACTCGAACGTATCTATCTTGCCGGGGAACGGTTGGATCCAACAACCTATGAATGGCTGCACAATAAAACTGGTTTACCTATTATTGACCACTGGTGGCAAACAGAAACAGCCTGGGCTATTGCCGGAAATCCCGTAGGCATTGGAGCACTACCGAGCAAAGCCGGTTCGGCTACAGTGCCTATGCCCGGTTATCAGGTCAGTATTCTAAATGAAGAAGGTGAATCAGTATCTCAAGGTACACATGGCAATATAGCGATTAAGCTGCCTCTACCTCCTGGTACGCTAACAACCATATGGGGCAATCATGCGAGATTTGAAAAAGGTTATCTCAGCACCTACGCCGGTTATTACCTCACTGGCGATGAAGGTTTTCTCGATGAGGATAACTACCTCTTTGTCATGGGCCGTTGTGATGATGTTATAAATGTGGCTGGACACAGGCTGTCTACGGGACGAATGGAAGAAATCGTAGGTTCTCATCCGGCCGTAGCTGAATGCGCCGTTATTGGTGTTGAAGATCAATTGAAAGGCCAGTTGCCAATGGGGTTAGTTGTACTCAAGGATGGCATAAATATTGATGAAGAGGTCTTGGTACAAGAGCTCAAGCAAATGGTTCGAGAGAAAATTGGTGCTATTGGTTGTTGCGAAAAGTCGGTGGTAGTACAGCGTCTTCCAAAAACACGGTCTGGCAAAATTCTGCGCCGTACCATGCGCCAAATTGCAGATGGAAAACCTTACTCGGTACCCTCAACAATTGATGACCCAGAGAGTCTCGTCGAGATAGAGGGTGCCATTAAAACCCTGCAAGCATCCACTGCCTGAAGTATTAATAGCAAGTTTATACCCCAGTAACTTTGCCGGTAGATAGACACTACCGGCTTTTTTTTATCCTAAAATTACAGTGGCCCATGAACAAAATGGATGACTCAATAATATCTTCGTAAAACACAAGATCAGAACTTTCACTTATGCTTCAAATGGCCCTCAGGCTGCCTGTACGGGTATGGTATTCGAGGCCCGTTCAACCGTATTGTCAGGGTTAAGGTAGACCAACTTTGGCTTGTGAGTAGCCATTTCTTCTTCAGTATATTGTGCATAGGTGGCAATAATGACCTGGTCACCAACTTGGCATTTACGTGCAGCGGCACCATTCATCGAAATAATGCCAGAACCAGGTTCCCCACGAATGATATAGGTAGTAATCCTTTCACCATTGTTGACGTTATAGATATCAATTTGCTCAAACTCTTTCAGTCCGGCCAGATCAATCAAATCAGCATCAATGGCACAAGAGCCGTCATACCAGAGTTCTGCATGAGTCACTGTGCCCATATGCAACTTGCCTTTAAGCAGGGTGCTCAACATAGTTCTTCCTCTAATTCAGGGAAACGCTTATCCAAGGGAACACTTAATCCAAGGAAATATTGTCAATCAACCGCGCTGCGGTGGCGTACATCGCACCCAGGACGGTAATATGTTCATCATCCACTGCGGCCATTTCCAGTGTTTTACTGTTACAGACAGTGATGTAATCCGGTTTGAAGCCCACCGATTCAATTTGTCGGTTGGCTTCCTGCTCCAAGGCAACAAAGTCTCTGCCACCTAACCTAATCTGTTCGACAACCCAGTTAAGGCTCTTGTTCAATTGATTCGCCTTGGGCCGTTCTTCTGCCGTCAGGTAACCATTACGAGAGCTCATAGCCAAACCATCGGGCTCCCGATGAATGGGTGCTGCGATAATGTCCACCGGTATACAGAGGTCTTCAGACATTCGACGAATAACCGCCAGTTGCTGGTAGTCCTTAATACCGAATACCGACTCATCCGGCTGCACAATATTGAAGAGTTTCGACACAATGGTTGTCACACCTTCAAAGTGACCCGGGCGACTGGCACCACAGAGCATATCTGTCATGGTTGAGCAGATTACTCGAGTTTGGGTATCCAGACCATTGGGGTACATTTCACTGTCATCCGGATGAAATAAATAGTCACAACCCACCTCACGTAATTTGGCACAATCAGCCTCAAAAGTACGAGGATACTTGTCCCAGTCTTCATTGAGACCAAATTGAAGCCTGTTGACAAAAATAGAGCACACAACCACATCATTAGTTTGTTGCGCTCGTTTTATCAACTCGGTATGTGCTTCGTGTAAGTTGCCCAAAGTGGGCACAAAGCCAATACGCTTGCCCTGTTGACGTGCTGTCATCAACGAATCTCGTAGGCCCTGGATAGTATGAAAAATCTGCATAGTGAATCCCGAATAACTACTGGTCAGCGAAGTAATCTCGGGCGAGATTTTCGAAACGAGTATATTTACCCAGAAAGGCGAGCTTACAGGTGCCAATGGGGCCATTCCGTTGCTTGCCGAGGATAATCTCTGCCACCCCTTTGTCCTCACTGCCCTCGTTATACACTTCATCACGATAGATAAAGGCAATCACGTCCGCATCCTGCTCAATAGCACCAGATTCTCTCAAATCAGAGTTAATGGGCCGCTTGTTGGGGCGCTGCTCTAAATTACGACTGAGCTGGGATAATGCGACGACGGGACAATTAAACTCACGAGCAATGGTTTTTAACTCCCGGGAAATCAGGGTGATTTCAGTGGTGCGGTTTTCTGTAGGTATACTACTGCTCATTAACTGCAAGTAGTCCACCATGATCAAGCCAGGCTCACCATGCTCACGGGATAACTGCCTTACCTGATTCTTCAATCCCATAGGAGTAATACCCGCCGTATCATCAATGTACAGAGGGCGATCCTTAAGGCGGGAGGCAGCACTGGACAACCGGGGCCAATCATCTTCATTAAGCTTTCCGCTGCGCATTCTGGTCTGATCTATTTTTCCCAATGATGACATCATCCGTATCATCAGTTGGTTTGCTGGCATCTCCAGACTAAACACCAGAACCGGTTTATCCTGATGTAATACCGCATGCTCCACCATGTTCATGGCAAATGAGGTTTTACCCATAGAGGGACGGCCAGCCACAATCACCAAATCGGATTTTTGCCAGCCAGATGTCATCTCATCAAGCTCGGCAAAACCCGTACTAAGACCCGTGATATCGGCATCATTATTAAACAGCTCATCGATACGGTTAATCGCATCTGACAGCAATTTATTAACATTTTGAAAACCACCCAGCTTTGGGCGATTCTCAATAATATCGGACAATTTTCGTTCGGCTTCTGCCAGCAATGCACTACTGTCGGAACCAAGGGGGTTAAAACCTTTTTTAACAATATCACTGGCTGCTGTAATGAGCTGCCGAATAACTGAGCGCTCCAGAACAATCTGGGCATAAGCACCAATATTTGCCGAACTGGGCGTATTGTTTGCCAGCTCGACTAGATAGGCAGCCCCACCTACTTGCTCTAACTCTTGATTATTTTGGAGAATTTCAGAAAGGGTAATGACATCCAGTGGTTTGCTGTTGTCAGAAAGAGACCGCATGGTCTGAAAGATCAGCTGGTGATCTTGTGTGAAGAAATCGATTTCACTAATGACCGAGGCCACTGTATCGAAGGAGTCATTAGTCAGCATCAACCCGCCAAGCACGGCTTGTTCAGCCTCAACGGAATGAGGGAGTTGCTGCTCCTCGCTACCTCGCTCTTCAACCATCACATTGTCACCTATAAAAAACGGCCGCCTGTAAAAACGGCACTGTCACATTAAGTGCAGTGCCGTATTGTACCGATTTTGACGTGGCAAAAAACTACCAGATTACTCAGCGACTTATTCAGCAACAACGGCTAACTTGATAGCTTGTGTCACATCAGAGTGCAGCTGAATATCAATGTCATATTCACCGATTTCACGCAACGCACCTTCTGGCAGCTTCACTTCACTCTTAACAACTTCAGCACCAGCAGCAGTCAGTGCATCTGCAATATCCTGAGTACCAATAGAGCCAAACAGCTTGCCTTCATCACCCGCGTTAGCCGCGATAGTAATTGTATCCAGACCAGCCAACTGTGCTCCACGAGCTTCAGCCGCTGTACGCTGTTCTGCTGCAGCTGCTTCCAGTTCCGCACGACGGGCTTCAAATGCAGCCAAATTCGCAGCAGTAGCAAAAACTGCTTTGTTCGTTGGGACCAGATAGTTACGACCGTAACCAGCTTTAACATTAACCTTGTCACCGATAGTGCCGAGCTTGCCGACTTTTTCCAGAAGAATAACTTCCATCTCGGATTTCCTCTCTTGTTAAATCAATAAATAGTTTAGCTAATCAATAGTTAAACCAATTTGCCCCGCTGAATTCAGGGTCCTTTTGGACGCCTTGCCAGTCGTGAACGTATATTCATAACACTGTCGAGCAAACCTAACCCAACCAGTATCAAACTCAGGGGGCCAACCATAAACAGCCCCACATAAAAAATTGCTAACCAATGGCCACCAAGTTGATAAAATGCCACTGCGTAGTGCACTAATGCGATGCCGCCCAACAATAGCGGCAATCCCAATAACCCGGCCCAACTCGAATACTCATGAGGGGCAAAGTAACAAGCAGCTACACCAACAAACAGAGCGGCTGCCGACACCGGCTCAAAGCGTAACTGGTGGAATTCCAACTGAAACCCACCAGGGTTACAAAGCATTGCCTGCCACCAGCGACCTAACACCAGACAAACAACCGAGGTTAGCGCAATCACATAACCAATGACACCCAACAAAAAGGTTCGACCTGGTACAAACGCACTCTCTTGTTCCTGTTGCACCTGACTAAACAGATTGGCAACAACCAGCTCAAGTGCATTTGCCTGCTCAGTAAACAGGACATTGAGCACCGTTGCTGCAAGCCCACTGACAACCAAAATAAAAATCAGTGTGCGAGACCACGAAGCACTCAACCTCAAGAGTTCCGACGCAGCCAATACTACTATCAATCCAGCAATGGAAGAGAGTGTAATCATCGGGCTGAGGTCGCTGACATAGTAAAATGTCATCAGCAACGGCAACAGCGCCCAAAGCATGACTAACGCTCCCTCTGACAACCCCTTACTCAGAGTCACCAGACTGATAGCAGCCGGACTAACCAGTGGCACTAAACTACCAAAAAGTGCTACTAGGGCAGCCTGTAGACGCCCACGCATAATAAATTCAGCTAGGGCGCGCATCACGAGGCCTATCTATAAATTACTTGTGGCTGTCCGTGTAGGGCAGCAGAGCCAGGAAGCGAGCGCGTTTAACAGCGGTTGCCAGCTGGCGTTGGTATTTGGCTTTAGTACCGGTAATACGACTCGGTACGATTTTTCCAGTTTCAGAAACATACTGCTTCAGCATATCCAGATCTTTGTAATCGATCTCGGCAGCACCTTCCTGACTAAAACGGCAAAACTTACGACGACGATTAAAACGAGCCATGAATTATTCCCCTTTTTCCGCGGTTTCATCGGTAGTTTTTTCTACCGGTGCAGCAACTTCTTCTACTGGGGCTTCAGCGACTGCTTCTTCTGAGGCTACAGGTGCTTCCTGAGCTTCGCTCGCAGCACTTTCGGGCTTGGCTTCAGCACGCTCTTCGCGCCTAGGCTTTTCCTCGGTACGATGATCACGACGCCCAGACCTTTCAGACTTTTCAGCCTTCTCAGCCTTCATGATATAAGACTCAGTAGTGATTGCTTCTGATTCGCTAAATACAGCGCTGCGAATAACTGCATCGTTGTAACGGAAATTGGAATTCAGCTCATCCAATACATCCTGACCACATTCAACGTTCATCAGCACATAGTGGGCTTTGTGAATTTTGTTGATAGGGTATGCCAAATGACGGCGGCCCCAATCTTCTAGACGATGAACCTTACCCTCACCACCAGCAATGGTAGTGGTGTAACGCTCAATCATGCCCGGGACCTGTTCGCTTTGGTCCGGGTGAACCATAAATACGATTTCGTAGTGACGCATTGTGCCTCCTCACGGGTTAGTAGTTGCTCGCCCTATGCGATGCAACAAGGAGTTATTGACCCAATAGGGATCAAGGGCGCGCATTTTACGGGGATAAGGGGGGTATTTCAAGTCGAAAACACAGGGTTTTTCAGTATATGCCCCACTAAGAACAAGCTATGATGAGCCCACTAAAAATGGTACTTACTTTCAAGGAGAAGAAAATGAAAAAACTTTCGTTATTACTCGCCACAATATTTGTTCTATCTTTGGCAGGTTGCACTAAAGTGGGCAGCGATGCCTGGTGTACAGATATGAAAGAAAAGCCAAAAGGCGATTGGTCCGCAAACGAAGCTGGCGACTTCGCCAAACACTGCGTATTTAAGTAGTCACTTAAGTAACCTTTATTGTTGAGCGTTATCGGGCAGGCTGGATTGATACTCAGTCTGCCCATCACTATGCGCTCCACGTGCAATGGCTGCTGCCTGCCAGAAACCAATGATATCTCCCTGCCAACGAGGCAGAATCGACGTGATAATTACCTGCTCCAGCGCCACCCAGAGATAGAATAATAATACCGCACGGAACATGAGAGAGTGGTCCCAAACGGCAGCAACAAAATAAGCAGGAGCGATACTGATAGCGGCAATTTTAGCCGCTAGCGTGTGGTAACTGGGAAAACAATGAAACCTCATCAAGCACACTAGCAACGGTACAATCCATGAACTAAAGGCAAAGACTAAGTAGCTCGACTCTCGCTCAAACGTCTCCGGCCAAATCAGTTTCAAGCCCAACAACATAACGGCATAGGTAATTAAATCTGCCCAGCTGTCGAGTCGGGTACCGAATTCGGTGACCTGCCCCAAGCGACGCGCCAAATAGCCATCAATTGCATCAGTAAATAGTGAGAACGCCAGCACCCACAAAAAGATATCCGCTTTTTTCTCAATGGCTAAGAGAACCAGAACAGGGACTAATGCCACCCTGATGGCACTGATCACATTAGGCAAATTTACTACAAGGTTCTGGGTTGCCACCTGGTTGTTCTGGATAACCCTGTCTTTAATTACTTTGCCGTGTTTGATTTCTCTTATCCCTATCGTGGCTTGTGCTGTACGTTATCGTTTTTACTACTGTCTTTGGCGTACTGCTTCAAACAAACAGATGCCAGTGGCAACAGACACATTGAGACTACTCACCGACCCCGCCATAGGCAGCTTGACCAATAGATCACAGTATTCTCGCGTGAGGCGCCGCAAACCTTTCTCTTCTGCCCCCATCACCAGCGCCAATGGGCCTTTGAGGTCAACATCATAGACCAGCTGCTCGGTCTCACCAGCGGTGCCCACAATCCACAACCCTTGTTGTTGCAGTTGTTTTAGGGTTCGAGAAAGATTGGTGACCACCACCAGTGGTACTGTCTCCGCTGCACCACAGGCGACCTTTTGTACCGTAGGCGTAATACCTACAGAATTATCTTTAGGTGCAATCACAGCATGAACACCAGCTGCATCCGCTGAACGCAAACAGGCCCCGAGGTTATGGGGGTCGGTGACGCCATCCAGGACAAGTAAGAGAGGTGGCTGATCCATATGATCAAGTAATTCAAAAAGGTAATTCTCATCCTGAACGTCTGCACCCTGACAAAGTGCGGCCACTCCCTGATGTCGACCACTGGCCAGTGAATCCAGATCAGAGCGAAGCACCCAGGTTACGGGAATTTCCTGCTGCTCAGCCAAGTTTAGAATTTTTTTCAGCCGCTGGTCATCTCTGCCTTTTTGTACCCGTATCTCCTGAACCTTGCTCGCTGAGGTTTTAAGAATGGCCTGCACCGCATGCAAACCAAATAGCCATTCACAATCATTATTATTGGTCTTATGTGTTTCTTTCTTTGTCATCAATCAAATTCCACTAACGAGATACCCCGCCAAATCAACTTTTGGGGGAGAAGGGTTTCCTTTGTCGGGGTTTTTTTCTGGATGTCTTCGCCTTCGTTTTTTTAGCCGACTTTTCTGAAGAAGTTTTTCCTGAAGAAGCTTTTCCCGAAGCGGCTTTCCTGCTACGACTGGGCTTTTTACCTGTTTTTTTCGATGATCTCTTTTTTATCTTGGACTTAGGCTTGGATTTTTCATGCTCTGCCGCTAATTCAAGTGCTTTAGGGCTTACATGGATATCTTTCTTTCCCTTTCCCTTTCTCTTTCCCTCCTCAGCCAGATCAAAATCTATTTTTCGTTCATCCAGATTAACCCTGCTAACCCGCACTTTTAATTTGTCGCCAAGCCGGAATACCCGGTGGGTCCGCTCACCAATTAAACGATGATGTGCCGCTTCATGATAGTAGTAATCCTTAGGCAAGCCGGTGATATGCACCAACCCTTCGATATACATGTCCACCAACTGAACAAACAGACCAAAACCTGTTACCGAAGCGACCACACCCTCATATTCTTCTCCAACCCGTGACAGCAGGTATTCACACTTGAGCCAATTCACCACATCTCGAGTTGCCTCATCGGCCCGACGCTCTGTCATTGAGCATTGCTCACCACCAGCGGCCAGCCACGCTTCATCATAGGGGTAAATCTGGCTGGGACGTAACACCGGCGCACCCACAACCTTTTTCACAGAGGTTGCCCGCGCTTTCCTGCGGACGAGGTATCGAATAGCCCGGTGTACCAGCAGGTCCGGATATCGCCTGATCGGAGAGGTAAAATGGGTATAGGCTGGATAGTTCAATCCAAAGTGCCCGTTATTTTCCGGCTCGTAGACAGCCCGATTCATGGAACGAAGAATGACGGTTTGGATAACACTTGCGTCGGGGCGCCCTGCTATTTGAGAGAGCACCCGCTGAAAATCTTTCGGTGTGGGATCATCTCCCCCCGGCAACCCCAACCCCAGCTCGCCGAGAAACTCTCTTAAGTTAGTCAACTTCTCCTGTCGCGGGCTTTCATGAACACGATAGAGGCCGGGTATTTTGTTTTTATCTAATAAGGAGGCCGCGCAAACATTAGCACAAAGCATGCACTCCTCGATCAGCTTGTGTGCCTCAGTGCGGTCAGTGGGAATAATTTGTTGTATCTTGCGTTCAGCATCAAACAGGATACGCGTTTCTTGAGTTTCAAAATCGATGGCCCCTCTGATATCTCTGGACTGATGTAACTTCAGGTAGAGTTCATAGAGGTGGTCAATATGACTAACCACCGCATGAAATTGCTTGCGCACACCGCTATTTCTGTCTCCTCGCTGAGCGATCATTCCGGCAACCTGTGTGTAGGTCAGCCGAGCATGGGAGTGGATAACTCCCTCATAAAACTGAAATTTTGTCACCTGAGCATCACTATCCAGCGACATTTCACAGACCATCGTCAGGCGATCCACATGAGGGTTCAGTGAACAAAGGCCATTGGACAGTTTTTCTGGCAGCATCGGTACTACATGCTGGGGAAAATAGACGGAGTTACCTCGCTGGTAAGCCTCCGTATCCAAGGGGCTACCAACCGCCACGTAGTGAGAAACATCGGCGATAGCGACATAGAGCTTCCAACCACCCCGACTACGGGGTTCACAGTAAACTGCATCATCAAAATCACGCGCATCTTCACCATCAATAGTGACAAAGGGTAAATGGCGCAAATCAACTCGGTGTTGAGCATCCCCCTCCGACACATCACTGGGAATAGCCTCCGCTTCTGAGAGCACTGCATCAGGCCAATCACTGGGGATGCCATAGTTGTGAATGGCAATACCGATTTCCATTCCAGGTGCAAGATGATCACCCATCACTTGAACAATACGTCCCGCAGGGAGATTGTGACGACTGGGCTGACTAGTCATTTCGACAACTACAATTTGCCCGGGCTCGACCTCGCCACGCTGATCTGATGGGATCAAAATATCCTGGATAATCCGAGGATTGTCCGGGCGAACAAAATGGATTCCACTTTCAACAAAAAATCGACCTACCAGTGTCCGGGTACGATGTTCCACTACCTCAACAATGGATGCCTCTGAACGGCCACGGCGGTCTATACCCGCAACCCGCACCAATACTTCATCCCCGTCCATGACTCGCCGCATCTGACGACTGGACAGGAATAAATCATCACCACCCTGAGCCGGAACGACAAACCCAAACCCTTCCGGATGACCGATCACTCGGCCTTTGATAAGGTTCATTTTATCCAGAGGGCCATAGGCATTGCGGCGATTGCGAACGGCTTGCCCATCGCGCTCCATAGCAGCAACTCGACGACGTAGTGCCTCACGAGCATCATCATTCTGCAGATCAAACGCTTTACAAAGTTCTTCGTAAGTCAGTGGGCCGACGCTCTGCTTGAGGAAGTCGAGAATATATTCCCTGCTGGGAATAGGATTGTCGTACTTGCCAGCTTCGCGATCGGCAAAAGGGTCTTTATGGATATGTTTTTTCATGAAAAGGCCTAGGTACGGCTAATGTTGGCTGGGAGCCAGAAAACAATGCGCACACCGTCATAAGAACATATTGTCTGTAGATAAACCAATAACTTATGGAAAAAAGACGTGACTAAAACCTTCCAACGGCCATTAATTTGTCATTGAAAGAAAATTTCGTTAATAATGTCTCTAAAATTCGACAAATACTCCCAAAATCGTCTACCAACGCACTGGCATAGTACTTGCGGAACTCTTGATAAGTGTAGGAAATACAAGAAAATTCATTATGAAAAAAGTTGCATCGATCAAATCTGCCAATATAGCTGCTAAGAATCCGGCCATCGGGCCAAACACCGGCCAAGACAATTTATTACGATTGACCGAAGGAAGCCTTCTACAATTGCACCAACGGCTGCAAGGAATGCTGGATACTGGCACCCTCATCAATCGCTTCTTCGGCTGGCTAAGTGAACAACAACTGGTAGATGGGATTGAATACATCCATCCGGATGAAAATCTTGCACTGTCCGCCGGCACCAAAAAGCATCACAAAGCCCACTACGTGCTGCGCCTGGAACAACACTATCTCGGTGAAATCACTATCACCAGTCAAAAGCGCTTCATAGAACAAGATTTATTTACCCAAGAACAAAGCATAGGCGTTCTGGTTCACTACCTTAAAAATGCCATTGCTCATCAAGCACTGGAAAAGGTTGCTTTCCACGACTCGCTTACCGGTGTAATGAACCGCACCGCTCTGGATGAGCTGCTACCCAAAGAAACAAAAAGAGCACAGCGTTACGGCTATAACCTGTCTGTATTGATGATCGATATCGATCACTTTAAATCGATCAATGACTGCATTGGACATATGGGGGGGGACGTAATCCTGCAACAGGTATCACAGGCAATTAAAAGCCAACTACGAAACTCTGACCTACCCTTTCGGTATGGGGGTGATGAATTTCTACTCATTCTGCCCAATACCCATCTGGAGGGCGCTCACCAAGCCGCCAATCAGATAATGGTCTCTCTCAACAAGGCTATCTCGGTGGCATCCGACCAGACAATCTCACCTAAGCTGAGCATTGGGGTTGCCTCCTACCAGCACGGTGAGAGCCACGAAGAACTGATCCATAGAGTAGATATTGCACTCTATGATGCAAAAAATAACGGTCGTAACTGTATCGTCTAAATTCAACAAAACCATTTCAACTTACTGACAGAAAACTCAACATCGCTTCATCTCTATGAAGGGGTGGCCTCAGGTCTTTGTTACCTCAGATTCGAAGCAAGTTTTACTGTTTTTTGTCTTGTGGAATTGACAATCGACGGCGCCATTACTATAGTTCGCCACCTTCGCCGAAGCAGACACTATGTTTCGCGCAGAGCCCAGATGGTGAAATTGGTAGACACGCTAGCTTCAGGTGCTAGTGCTCGCAAGGGCGTGGAGGTTCAAGTCCTCTTCTGGGCACCATTTTTGAAAATAAACTCTTTATTTTCATACACTTAAAATATCAAATATAGCCATTTATTCATGACCCATTAGATTGGTCATTAGAATATGGTAAAACAAAGCTCTCTTTACATCACTCTATCCGCTGAAGGTATCTGGTACTATCAACGCTGGATGACGAAACACTTCCGGTCATTCAATCTCGATTTACGACCTGTTTTCAGGTTGTCGTTACGTACAAAGAACAAGAAACGAGCCTCAAGGCTGTCACGAGTAATATCTGTGAAAATAGACAAGCTAGCACTGGAGCACTTCGATGATCCCGATGATTTTTCGCGGGGAATGAAGCTCCTCTATGAATCTGTTGCTGCTCTTACCCAAGCTCAGTCATTTGAGGATTATGAAGAAAACTTTTTAATGGACCTGGATGACCTTGATGAATGGCTCCTATCCAAGGCAACACGCTTTAACCACCAGATACAATCCGAATTCTCTAAACTACAAGATGAAGTGACTTTTCTTAAGAAAGCACTTCTAAATAGCACTTCAAACACCACAGCTGAAGACCTCAAAGAGTTGCTACACCCTTCTCTACCAGATGGTGAGAATCCCACTCTTGAAGAACTGTTTACCTTATGGCAAGAAGGTAATAGCACTCATCTTGTTAAAACCAGTTTTAAGAATAACTATAAATCTGCCATATCGCTATTTATCAGGTTTGTAACTGAATACGACAAAAGCCCTGTAGTCCGTATCAATGCGTTAACGCCTGGTCACATAAGGCATTACCACAAGTACTACGCCAAGATCCCTAAAGGCGTCCAAACAACCAAATACAGCATTTCTGAGCTTATTCAACTAAAGGGTACAGAGAAGTCACCAAAAACCATCCAGGATAACTACTCGTATATAGGCACCTTCCTGAACTGGATTACTCGTCAAGGTCACCCTATCAACCCTAGCTTACAGGGGGTTTTAACCAAAGGTAATGATATTCGGCCTGACAAAAATAAGGAAAAGCAACGTAACCCACTTTCTGATGATGAGCTGAAAAAGCTATTCAACTCAGAGAAATATACGAAAACTGGAAAATTTAAGACGTCAGCAATGTACTGGGCTGCCCTTATTTCTCTCTATACTGGTGCTCGTATGAGTGAAATCCTTCAACTCGAACGACATGATATTAAGAACGAAAGCGATATATGGGTCTTTAACTTTGATGATGTGGATTTTCACTCATCAGATAGCAAGAAACATATAAAGAACGATGATTCTAGGCGTCTAGTCCCAATACACAAGCAGCTACTTGACCTAGGGTTTATCGACTATGTAAAAACAATAGTAAAGGGCAAATTGTTTCCCGATGAACCTCGTAACGACAAAGGGAAATTTGACGCATTTCAGAAAAGGCACACCACTTACCGAAAACAAGTGAGCGTAGTACCCGCGCATCAAATGGAACTAAAGGATTTCCATTCATTTCGGCACACAGTACGAACCCGGCTATCAGACATACGGACTACAGGAAGAGCATCTCAACAGTTTGATGAAGGTACTATTGACAGCATACTTGGCCACGCATCAAAAGGCAGGAGCATTGGGCAAACTACATACAATCATTCACAGTATATTGCTGCAAAGAAAAAGGCTCTAGATCGCTTACATTACCCATCAATAGACTTTGAAAGCATCATTAAATGGAGTAAATGTGAATTTCATAGAGAATCTCTTCGTAAGAGCAGAAAGAGACAGAATACTCCTAAATAATCATCTCCTACTACAGTCAATGAGGGCCTAAGCATAAGGAAACACGGATGTTAGTACTAAGTAGAAAGACCCAAGAATCCATCACCCTTCACACCCAAGAAGGCACCATTACAATATTGATCAAAGCTATTAATTGCCGACAATTTAGTTTGGCATTGATGGACCTCAATCTAAGTTTCATCTGCTAATGATTGTGAGTTTAACTGACCAGCTAACTTTACAATTACTGTTTACCTGCGAAGCAACATATTGGAAATCCGTACTTTACCTTACCTCTACCTTAAGCAATGCGTTATAGCCTATAATTTGCGCCCCTAAAAACCTCAAGAAATCGACATGCTAGAAAAAATTGAACACTCAATGGAATCAACCATTTTTAAGAGCCGCTGGATACTAGCCCCTTTCTATTTAGGTTTAGTTCTGAGCATCATTTTATTATTCATCAAATTTGCCCAAGAACTATGGCATATGACGACCCATGTTTTTAGCGCCTCTGAAGCAGATGTTATCGTAGGCATACTAGCACTGGTCGATATGTCACTGGTTGGCAGCTTATTGCTAATGATCATATTTAGCGGCTACGAAATTTTCATTTCAAAAATTGACATTGGTGATCATAAAGATCGTCCTGATTGGATGGGGAAAGTCGATTTTTCTGGCCTCAAACTGAAAGTCATTGGTGCCATAGTTGCAATTTCAGCGATTGATCTTTTAAAGTCGTTTATGGATATACCTGGAGAAATGAGCGATGCCGACGTCAATAGCCTGAAATGGAAAGTAATCATTCACATGGCATTCGTGGTGTCGGGCGTATTATTTGCCATAATGGACAAAATCGCGGGTGACACTAAAAAGCACTAGTGTTTTTCAGCGGGCAGGGTAGTTTAAATTTCTAATGTCCGCTTTTTATCTCATGGCTGCCAACCTTAAATACCACGGAGGGTAATCAATGGCACTTGCCATTATTCACACACGCGCCAAATCTGGCATCGACGCACCACCCGTCACGGTTGAAGTTCACCTTTCCAACGGATTACTCAGTCTATCAATAGTGGGTCCTATTAACCCCTTTATACTTTCTTATGTTTTTCAGTGGGTTAGGGTTATTCTTGTGGATATAAGAATAAAATTTCAACTGATTCACCTTATAACCCTGACTCTATTCCCACTGTTATCTTTAACAGCAGAACCTTACACTGCAAAAGTTATTGGTATAACTGACGGGGATACTTTGAAGGTTCTTACAAACCAGAAACGGCATACTCCTAAATGAACATCGTCTACTACAGCCAATGAAGGCCCAAGCATAAGGAAACACGGATGTTAGTACTAAGCAGAAAAACCCAAGAGTCCATTACCCTTCAAACCCAAGAAGACACCATTTAAGTCGAAATGTTCTATCAACCATAAGCAGCATTTAATTGTTACTTTAACCCCAAAAACTCTGGCTTACTTTTATCCAGCCTGTATAGAAGTTCATACATCTTTTCTTTGGTGGCCAGCTCACGTGCTTTCGAAAAGAGGGCTTGACTAAACTCATCGTCAGAGCCTTTTTCCGCCTCGGCCCAGAATGCTAAAGCAATAGCTAGTGCTTTTTTATTTTTGCTATCTATAAAGCCTTCTGTCGACTGAGCGTAAAGATCGCGAGCTTCCTCGATTTGGCCATGCTTATACTTCAAAAGCCCCATAGTTGCTGTGTGCGTATTGAAGCTCCTATCATCTAGATCAGATACGTCTGTACGATTTAGTACTACTTCAGCATCCTCAAGCCTGTTGTCATTCAAAAGAGCAAAGGCATAATTGTTTAAAAGCATAAACTCATTTGGTGAAGACTGTAATCCAACTTCACAAAAGTTTATTGCACTTTTGTAATCTTCTAGTGCAACTGAAGCTAAATATGATCCATTTATCGCAGGCATTGAAGAGAACGGCTGAAAACGCAACCATTTATTACATGCCTTAACTGCTTCAAAGTATTGTTTATTGTTGAACAAGTTCAGTGTTTGCGCTTCAAATGAGCCAGAAGCCAATTCTGCTGTCTGAAATTTTGTTCCAACTTTACCGGATAGCCATTCGGCTTGTGCTATTGAATTCTCTGTAGGTGAAATAAGTGAACTTCTAATTAATTTTTTGCATTTTTTGATTGCACCATGAGAAAATTCAAGTGTACCCAAAGAAGACAATAGCTCGGATGAATTAAAGTCAAATTTTTCTAGGCTGTCGATAAGTTTTTTTGCTTCATTCGTTCTCTTTGATGTTTTTTTGATTGATTCAGAAATGGAGATTTCGGATGCAATAATCCATGGGTCGCTCTTCGATATATTGGTAGATCTGAGTAGCTTTAATGCGAAATCAGGCTGACCATAGTGATTGAACAGCCTTGCAGCTGATCGAAGTATAAATCTATTGTCAGGCCCTATAGATAATGCAACTGTCATAGCTTTTTTGGCTTGTTCTTTCTGGCCTAGCATCGAGTAATAGAAAGAAAGATCAGACCATGAAATTGCATTAGCCGAATATTCACGGCACTTGTGCTTTAATGCTGCGATTTTCCCACGAATCGCTTCATTATCTACAATGTACTGAAATGGCTCGCTAAACTCTAAATTGTTTTCTGATGCACCTATTGCCCTAGCTGCCATTTCAGCAGCCACATGGGACGTTTTATTCCTATTTTTTAATATGAAATTTGCAGCTTCAATTACCAAAGGGTTAGCAAAGTCATTGATTAATAAGCCAGCACTAACTAATTCAACTGCAAAGGGAATAGACTTATTATTTTGCCATTGAATTTGGTTGGATGCATAAGTTCTAGGATTGTAAATTGAGGGTTCTTTCTGAGTACTGATATCCCGTAATTCGCCAAGACTTGAAGCAACATCAAATGTTAACCATCGAGGTATTAGTAACCTGGTTTTATACTCAGCGGCGTTTGTCATTGGCTTCCAATTTTGCTTTCTTAGCTAATAAATCCAGCTTACTGATATATCGCTGAAGGCCATATTGGTCAAACATATTATTTGCGCTTCTTTTTCCTCTTAGCCTAGGGTCAGGTTCGCAAAGTTCTTTAATAATTTGAATGATTGCCGCTGACAATGTCGAACCCATGCCTTTGATATGTGCTTCAATATCGCCTAAAGATTCTTCAAAGGCTTGCCTCAAATAGGGAAGCGCCTCGTCAAATGTTGATGTAGAAAAATTGAAACTTATAAATTGCATTTTATTCTGAATTGCCGCTGATGCCGATACATCTAAGAAGTAGTAGTAAAACAGGCTTCCGAGCAAGTATAAGTCAGTAGAGAATCGATCAGAAAACTCGCCATAACGAACTTTCCAAAACTTTTCTACCGGTGCATATGTGTAATCTCCGGGATATATAGCTCCATCCCATTTAAATGGATTTGACTTGACTGAAGATCGACCGAGGTCAGATACTTTTGAGCCTTTATCTGGAAACAACAGTATATTGGATGGCTTAAGATCTTGATGAGCAATTTCTTTTGAATGGAGCTGTCTTATACCGACGGCAGTTTGGTGGAGAACACGCAAAATCCACTCTAGGTCACTAAAGTTAGCTCTACTTTCATCACATCGCAAGTCACCTTGAGCTTGTTCAAAAATAATATAGAAAACCTTGCCTTCCATTCCAGGGATATCGGTCTGGTATGAACCGCTATCGAGTGGAGTGACCACACGGCTCATTTTATGCTCTTTACACATTTCATAGACACCCTTTTCGAAATTGTATTCCTCCAAGGCTTCCTGAAGGGCAACTGTTATATCTGGTGCTTGTAGTGCATGAGAGAAATCCATAGCTTTGAGAAAGGCTTCTCGCCCATCCTCATGTTCAACTGTATATCTAACAGAAAAATTACCGCCTGTACCGCTAGGTTTGGCAGCAACCAGCTCTTTTACAGTCCATCCGCCGTCAAGCATTTTTCCTTTTAGCCTTGTAGCAGGCATTAAAACTATCCCCTTGCCTTGTTATTTGTAGAAATATGAGGTCATAAACTTAAACATCAATGCTTCTGAATATACAGTTTGTGTGATATTTGAGCGGTACTTCCACCTTATGATATTTTGGATATGTGAGGTCAGTGCCTAAACAACCACCCGTTAAGGGTCGAAAGAGGCCATCATAACCGCCAAACTAATTCTGAGTAATTAAACATAGCTGGCCCTATTCAGTAATGCCTACTTATGATCAACCTTCATCTTTTTTATCAACTTCATTGGATCATAACCACAAGTACTACAGATTTGTAGAACCTCGATAAAATCTAGGTTCCTTTCACCTCGCTCGTATTTCGAAATGAAAACCTGGGTTGTATTCAATCGATCAGCCAACTGAACCTGGGTTAATTTGGCCGCTAGACGTATAGAGCGTAGCTCTGCCCTAAGTACTTCGTGGTATTTGTCATATCTATGTATTCGCATATGCCTATTGCACATGCCAATTCGATATATACCATATCGGTATATACTATTATGGTATATACAATTACACTAAACCCAATAGTTTTTGTTACTTATCGAGATATACGAAAAACAAGGAGTTAATGAATGACGGATTCCACCACTAACAGCAATCTTAAACCCTGCAAGTCCTGTGCAAAGGATGTCGCCAAGTCATCCAAAAAGTGTCCACACTGTGGTCAGAAGTTAAAAATGGGGATGTTTTCCAAAGCCGTTATCGTCATCATTGGCTTTGCTGTCTTAGGTGCAATCGTTGCACCCAAACCTGGAGAAGTCATTGCTACCATTGCTGATCAAGCTCCCACCACCCTTTCTGCATCAGGAAAGCTCAACGAGGCTTTTTCACTGATGTCTAAATACACCGATCTACAGCGGGATAATTTAGAAAAGGAAATCACAGACCAGGTGGTCCAGTGGAAGCTACCTGTCTATGAAGTGAGTAAAAAAGAAGAAGGTATTTATCGCATCCAAACAGATTCAAAGTGGGGTCATGTAGGTACTTTTATCACGCTCTACACCCAATCAGATGATGAAGTGAAAACGGTTGAATCATTAAAAACCGGTAAAATGATTACGTTCAAAGGACGTATCACGGGTACAACGATGCGTAATGTTGATATTGAGCCTGCTGTATTGATTCACTAAGACTCGATGAAAGGATTCATCAACAACCCCATACAAAAGCCCATAGATATCACTCTATGGGCTTTTATCCTATTCATACTGTCATCACCTCTGTATGCAGATAACGGCCACCTCATGGAATCTGAGACTGCATATCAATGGAACCACATGTATCAGGCCTGTATGAAAAAGACAGGATCTATGCCAGAACTGGTGAAGATGAAACAAATATTGAAGAGTGGTGAATTGTCACCAACAGATGCAATAGAAGTCGAATCTGGTATTGAAGACGTGGAAGTGATGTTCCAACAATACTGTGAATGTATTAAGACAAAAGCTGATGAAGGATTTCAGTTAGCAGGGTATAAGATCACACCAATAGAGATGAGTCTATTATCCGCAGCCTTTCGTTTTGAGACGTTATATCCAGATAAACAAGTGAGAGAGCTGTTCGGTGTGTCTACACTATCTTGTCTGAACTTGTAGCGATATTAAGGCACCTATTACGGGTTCTATCATCGATGACACAGATATACTCATTGATGACGAAAATCGATTCTAGATGCCTTATAACGGCTTTGCTGAACTGCTTTAGGGTAATGCTCGTTTAACCTTCTGAACATTGTCCCAATCAAACCGAATCAGGTCAGACGAAGTTAAATTTGGCAGATAACTAACCGCTGTTGACCAAAAATCATACATGAAAGTTTCGTCATCTAAAAAATACCCCACCTGCGCAGTGCAATCGATGACCCAAAATTTTTCTGTTTCAGTGACCGTCCCAAGTACTTCAAGAGATTGTCTATCTGAACAGTCTTTCTTCAAAACGACAGGAACAGTGACTAGCTGTGACGTCATAACCATTACCTCAAAATGTTAATGCAAGACCTACTATCAAACATATAAAGTAACCGCTACAAGTATACCAAATGATCAATAAAAAATGGGTATCAGCTAAGCTCAGCATCGAGGAAATATGAAGCTCCAACAAGAAATTCAACTACGATTATCTTCTTGCAGCCTAAAGGATATATCCCAATTGATGGGTTATAAAGATGACAGTCCTGTAATACGAATAAAGGATGTCATGAATGATCCACACCTTGGTTTATTTTTGGGTGGATATGATCTGAAATTCAGTGATTCTGAATTTTTATCAACCTTGTGTTCCGTATTAGGTATTGATATCAAAAAGTACCAGATAGAGATAGATGCCATTCAAGCCGATCATGATGATAGACGAGACAGGTTTAAATCTTATGTATTTGTAGATACTGGGTTTGTACGTACGTCTCAACCAATATTTGCCTTAGCTTGCTGTGAAGGAGAAAGGTATATTCAACTTGATTATGAAATTAGAATCAAACCCATCAATGAACAGGTTGAAGATGTACGAAACCTCGTTAGAAGCCACTATATAGAGAATAAAGGCCATCTAGGCATATGGGGTGATATCAAGAGATACCAGTTTGTATATGCCGATGGCTTTCA
The DNA here is from genome assembly GCA_913062605.1 of uncultured Cellvibrionales bacterium. GTDB lineage: Bacteria > Pseudomonadota > Gammaproteobacteria > Pseudomonadales > Porticoccaceae > Porticoccus. Next base: position 3,241 of record CAJXWQ010000013.1, on the reverse strand, counting down.
ATTAGAGATCTCACCAGATGGAGATGTCCTAGGTGAATCCACCCCACTCCCAATCGAAAAAGCGTCATTAACTGTAGGGGGTAAAGACATAACTTCGATCGCATCTAAAGTGGAGTAGCTCAAGTAGTTACTAAAAGTTTATCTAATGATAAGTAGTAAATGTATCTCGACCAAATACCACATCACCAAAATCTAGAAGCCCAATGGAATCTTTTGCCTGCTGGATATCTACTGATAAAAACTCAAACTGCTTTGATAGATATATTTCTAAGTCATCATCACCCAAATTGTAGTAATTCTGTAGAAAAGCATCTGCAATATAGTTTTTTCTTCTTTTTCCTGTTTTTGGATCAATTTTTAACAAATTCACATGCTTATCAATCAAGTGTTTCATTCTTTCTTCACAGGGAAACCAACCATCATCATCAACTAATAAAATATGATAGTGATCAGTCATCATTTCATTTTTTCTCTCTCTAATAGCAAATCCTTTAATACAGCTCTTAGATTCACTAAACCTTTTCTTATAAATACTTCTATTCAGATTCTTAATGAGAGTGTTTAGTAATCTTCTTGTCCACACTTCATCTGTAAATTTAGGAAAGGTTATAGTCAATTGATATTTTGTATTTGATTTAGACATCCATTCAGAAAGTACTTGTTTGGCTTTCATTCTTTCAATCATTACAACATTATTGTCTTTTATGTATTTATCAAGTAAATCTTTATCTTTTGATTTTCTACTAATTTTTGTTTCTAATAACATCTTATGTTTACCTTTTTTATTATTATTTTTATATTAGGTACTCTAACTGCACCGCTGAGCATTGAACAACTCGGGTAAGTGGTTGATAAACATTGTGATTTTACATACAATACAACCCGCAATATATACGCAGCAGCTCATGTAAAGCCGAACAGAATCTTCTTTATTTCCATAAAAATTAGTCTGTACACATATATTTAGAAAAGACGTTTTTTTAAACACCAGTGGATTGACAAAAAAGTGAATATAACAACACCAACCGAGCCATAGGCTTGGCATCTACCAAAACTACGTCTTATCCCTTTGGTATATGCGATAAGCCTGAACCCAGAATGAACTCAGTGCCACAAGCACTACTTTGTCATATCGACGAGCCAACCGAACAGGTATGTTCAAAATTGAGTGCGTCGATTTTTTAAAGAGTTCAAACTTCTATCGATACAGGGTTTATCCTGTTACTCCTACTTGATTGGCTGGAAGTTGACATAATGGCTCTGATTGATAGTAATCGCTTTTTATCAAATGTAAGTATTCTTAATATGATTCAGCCTTACAGCTATTGTCAGGCTGAATCTAGAGTTTTCTAGTCTAATCAATGTAGCCAGTAACAACTGAGGCCTTGAGTTCTTTTTTAACCCTAAAGTATGTTGCGCGAGATATACCTGATTTCACTAATACTTCACTCATAACGATCCCGTCCTTGATCATCTGTATCGCTCGATCTTTACCTTTATGAGGTTTCCGACCGAATTGTATACCTGCTTCCTTGGCAGCTAATCTACCTTCATTAGTTCGCTCAAGTATTCTTTCACGTTCGGCTTGAGCAACTGCAGAAAGAATTGTGATAATCATCTTACCCATGGGTCCATCGGTTGCGAGTCCATCATCTAAGAACCGAATGGTGATACCGCTATCATCCAATCCTTGAATAATCCTTACCATATCTAAGGTATTACGGCCTAAGCGATCTAGCTTCTTAACTAAGATGCAGTCCCCAGCCTCTGCTCGTGCTATTAGCCTAGCAAGGCCCTCACGTTGATCGTTTTTCCCACTGGCTTTATCTGTATAAATACGGTCTTTACGGACCCCATTACTTATGAGATCAGAAATTTGAATATCTAATTTTTGTTGATTGGTACTTACACGTGCGTAACCTAGTAATGCCATATCACCCCACCTAGTCTCATATATCGAATATGATACCATCTAGTCTCATATTTATCCATTATCGATTTATGAGACCAATATAAGGGGCCGAAACTAGGGTCTCAATACTTATAAGTGTTGAGACCTCAAGACTTAACTGAGTTGATAAAGTTGTGTAAGTTAAGATTTCTCGACTATCTGTTCAGATATAGGGTCATATCGGTAATGAACTATTTCTCCGTTAATCAGGATCTGTATAGCCATTTCTATGACGCTCAGCGGTGCTATAAACCATTCTCTTGGCTTGCACATTTTCCCATCAGAATCAGCCACCTCAATATCCAAACAGGCCTTACCGAAAAAGGTATGCAACAGACTCTCAAATTTCTGGGCATTCATGTTGAAGCACTTATAGGACGACACATGATGCACACTTTTTGACCATCGACCGGTGTAGATCACTCGCCATTTCCAACTGCGCCACAACATAGCTAGCAAATGATTCTCCGATCTTTTCCGTCAAGGGCATTTCTACTAGTTCATACTTGAGCTTTGGTATCAATGTCCAGTCAAAATCCCCCTCTCTCGCCCAACGATCAACATCCCTGTTTGAGTTTTTAGTACCCAATGCAACAGCGAGCATCTGATAACACTCTCCAACCATGGGATACGGTTGTTAACACAATCGATGCGATTCAACTACAATCATATGGAGGGGAAATCTGCAATACAGCAGGTGAGGGTCACAATGAATAATGTGTGAGCCATATCACTTATAAACATTTTTTATTGATTGTGAACTGGTTATCAATAATGATGGGGGCTAGTGGAAAAAATATCATTTATATGCTGTTTCAAATCAATGGCAGGTGGATATGGACATCAAGTTACGAAAGTACAACAAGGGTGAAATCAGCCTCGGCTACTTGTTAAAATTTGGCTCTGGGGCTTTGCTAGTCCTCTTAGCCAACACCATCTTTGATTCGATAGTGGGCACTATTAACACCTATAAAGTCCAGTTAATGGCTACATCACCACGAGTACAAACTGCACAGCAATGTATTTATCAATCTATCATGGATGGTAGTTACAGTCGTCTATCCAGCTGTGCTTCCAATAACGGTGTCTTTATTGGCTCCAGTTCACCGGTAAAAGTTTCCTCAGACGGTGAAATATATTTAGAAGAAGAAATAAAAGGTACGAACGTATCGCTTGTTTTGAAGCCTGTGTTCACCAGTAATGGTGGCGTCGAATGGCAATGTAGTGGTACACCAGAAAAATACATGCCCACATCCTGTTCTTCGAATCACTAAACCATTTATCTTCGTA
>CAJXWQ010000012.1 GCA_913062605.1 uncultured Cellvibrionales bacterium | reverse complement strand
CCATTAACCGTATTACCTAACCCCTGGCCGATACACTCACGGTTACCGCTACCACGGGTATTGGTCAGGTCATCGATCAGAGACAGGGTCAGCAACGATTCAATCAGTCCTACCAGCGCCAAAATCACCGCATAAGGGCCAACAATTTTTAGGGTCTCCAGAGTAAAAGGCACCATGGGAATAGCAAAGCTCGGCAAGCTACCCTCCAAACTTGCTGTTGCCTGCTCTTCAGCAGGCAGCATACCTCGAACAAAATCAATGACAGTGCGGGCATCTAAATCCAAACCATGAACCAGCAATGTCACCACAATAATAGCGACTAACGATGCGGGTACAGCCGTGGTCAATTTAGGTAAAAAGTGAATAATGGCCATGGTCAATGCCACAAGGCCCAACATCAAATAGAGCTGACTGCCCTGCATCCAGCCCATCGCACCGAGAGCATCTGGAACCTTAAACTGACCGAGCTGAGCCAACAAAATCACAATGGCCAAGCCGTTAACAAAACCCAACATCACCGGGTAAGGAACTAGGCGGATAAATTTACCCAGGCGAAACACCCCAAACATCATTTGAAACAGTCCCGCCAACAGTACGGCTGCAAACAGGTATTGCACTCCATGACTTGCGACCAACGCGACCACTACTACGGCCATTGCACCCGTGGCACCAGAAATCATACCGGGACGACCACCAAATACGGCGGCAGCCAACCCCATCATAAAGGCCGCATACAAACCCACCATAGGAGCCACTCCGGCCACAAAAGCAAAGGCCACCGCCTCGGGGACTAACGCCAAAGCAACGGTCAATCCTGACAATAAGTCATTCTTTACATTGGATTCTTTGCTGACGATCAGGCTAAACATGGAGGTTTCCCGGTGAAAAGTGGCGCATCTTATCAAAGCGTAGTCTGAATACTAGCCCAAACCCGGTGATTACGGCCCTATATCCGCTATATGCACGTCAAATGGGAAAATACAGGGTAAAAGCGTTGGTTCTGCGGCTATAGAGGTTATTTTCAAACGGTGTTCAAAGATATTTTTATGGATGAGAGGGTGCGGTGGGAAAAAAAGCCGTGGAGTCAAGAGTGCTAAGGTAAAAATCAGTGACAAATGGGAATAGGGCTGATGATCGACGGTCACCGAGCCCTCTTTATACCCCTTTTTTAAACCCCGTTCTTGGATTTCTTTTCTGGATTCCTTTATTAGATTCTAACGTCTAGCACGAACATGGAAGCCTCTACTTCAATATATGCGCGGCATAGGCTACTTTAAAGGCAGCTTCCTGGAACACTTTTAACCCAGTATCGGAGAACGGGATAGGTAATGGTTTTTCCGACAGTGCGGATTTAATTTGTGTTGGCGAAAGCACCGCGACATCTATATCCGCAATGAGCTGAATGGCGGCCTCCAGCTTGAAGCTGATGGCCCCACCCGCAAATTTCCCCTTAGTCATACGCTCTCTGATAGCCACTTTATTCACGCTGTAATCGCCCATCAGTTTGGTAAATGCAAATTGAAACTGCTGAAGGTCTTCACGGGTGTGTTCTTTCTTCAAGGTGAGCTTACGCACCCTGCAATCCGGCATATCAAACTGCCCCTGATCCAGATGAAGCAAACAAATAACCGCATCGCTGCCGCTCAGCTCAACACCACATATTCTCATTTATATTCCTTAGCAGAGAGATTTCGACCCTCTTTTTGGTTTCTTATGGCAAGTAACGACTAAAACACCTTCTGCTCAAAGCGCCGTAACACGCGCCACAACAGGCCAGGGAAGCATATAGTAGAACGTTATCCAGATGATGGCTCTTGCTTAATTTTTTAATGGCGCGATCCAGTTCGCCAAAAATGTTCAATACATAAGGTTTCGCCTTTAATCTGCTTGCCCTCACATTTTGACCACATACAATACTTTCCAGAAAGGCCGCCCCGGTTTTCTATTATTTTCTCTTTTATAAGTTCGTCGCTGTCAAAATCCACCCAATTTTCCTGAGTTGATATTTTTACAGCATAGCAAGGCTGGTAATCATCCCAATTATCGACCTTCCAAAGCTGGTTGCAGTCTGGACACGACATAAGCAACAGCCGGTCAGCCGCATCCACTTCATTTAACTTGGCTTTAAAATCCACATGATCATCACAGATATCAATTAATTCTGACTGTTCTTTACAGTTACACATAATTTGCCTTGATAGTTAACAGCTTATTCAAAAGCCTAAGGCTTTATATCACCTTGGCTCCTTATCCAGAGTCAAAAAATATTCAGCCAAGACTATTTTTGTTGATTTACGATGAGTTGGAGCAAAGAGAATAACTCTATACTTTGACAACAGAAGTCTAATTCCTGTTTTTGTTTTCCAATCCCTAGCCACTGATCATAAATCAGCCCCCCTTAAAATCAAATACTTAATAGTGCTCTTACTTGGACCAGTCGCCTATGGCCCTTATTATCTGAAGCTACGATTGCTATGCTCTGTTTTCACCTAACAGCGTTAATTCATCACTGCACGCAATAATAAGAGCTATCTACTAAATAAGAATATGCACACAAACCGACTCCACCAGATTATCCATCAGTTCCGTAAAATCGCTCTCGTGGCCGGGCCGCTGTTAGCCATCATGGCTTACTGGCTATTGCCGGAACGAGCCGCTGGACTTAACGGTACTGAAATCGTACTTGGTACTGCAGGCCGAGCCACGGCGGGCCTTGCTGTCTGGATGGCGCTCTGGTGGCTGACGGAAGCCACGTCGATTTACGCCACGGCACTCTTACCCTTGGCCCTTATGCCGCTATTGGATGTGAGCACCATCAGCGAAACTGCCAGCGCCTACGCTCACCCCTTAATCTTTTTGTTCCTAGGTGGTTTTATTCTGGCCCTGGCATTGGAAAAATGGCACTTGCACCACCGGTTTGCCCTGATGGTATTACGGTTGGTGGGTACCAAACCCGCAACGCTGGTGGGTGGTTTTATGTTTGTGTCTGCCACCCTTAGTATGTGGATCACCAATACGGCGACCACGCTGGTGATGCTACCGATTCTGCTCAGTATTATTAGCCTATTGGATAAAGACGCACCCAACCGGAAAAACTTCAGCCTTTGCCTGTTACTGGGCGTTGCCTATTCAGCCTCCATTGGTGGCATAGGCACCATTGTTGGTACCGTGCCCAATATGTTTACCGTCTCGTTTATCCAAAATGAGCTGGGAATGGAAATTGGTTTTGCCCAATGGATGACCATTGGTTTGCCTATAGTGCTGGTATTCGTGCCCCTGGCCTGGTGGCTGTTAACCCGCTTTATCTATCCCCCCGGTGAAGAGGCTATCGACAGAGCTTTTCTCGACAAACCCTCTGAGCCGTGGACAACAGGGGCAAAACTCACTTTAGTGATTTTCATTCTCACCGCTGCCTGCTGGATTTGCCGACCACTGATGATGAAGTGGCCACCCCTCGCCAATTTGACGGATACAGGTATCGCGATTATTGCCGCCCTGTTGTTGTTTACCATTCCCGTCAGTTTTAAGCAGCGGGAGTTTCTGATGGACTGGGCCACCGCCATTAAAATTCCCTGGGGCGTACTCTTGTTGTTTGGTGGTGGGCTGGCATTAGCAGGAGCGATTCGCTCCAGTGGCGTGGGTGAATTGTTGGCCAGTCAGTTGGTGGGCTTACAGGGATTCCCCCCGCTGGTCATGACCCTGATGGTAGTTGCTTTCATTATTTTTCTCACCGAACTGACCAGTAACACGGCGACAACCACGGCACTGATACCTATTTTTGCGGTGATGGCGGAAGGGTTGGGCATTAATCCCTTGGCGATTATTTTACCAGCAACGATAGCGGCAAGCTGTGCCTTTATGTTGCCGGTGGCCACGCCACCCAATGCGATTGTTTTTAGTGCCAACCTGATCCGTATTCCTGAAATGGCCAAGGCTGGTTTCTGGCTCAACCTGACCGGCATTCTACTTATTAGCCTGCTGACTCAATTAACCTTAAGCTACCTTCTGTAAAACCAAACAGAGAGAGAAATACATGCATATCTGGGTCGATGCCGATGCCTGCCCCAACCCGATAAAAGAGATTCTGTTTCGGGCCGCCCAACGCTGCAACATGCCACTGACGCTAGTTGCCAACCATGCTATTCGCGTGCCCCCCTCACCACTGATCAAGACCATACAGGTTGAAAGCGGGTTTGATGTGGCGGATAACTACATTGTCCAACGCATTAACCCTGGTGATATTCTCATTACCGCCGATATTCCACTGGCTGCTGAAGCCGTCGACAAAGGCGCTGAGGTGATCAACCCCAGAGGTGAGCACTATACCAAGGCTAATATCCGGCAACGGCTGGCCATGCGCAACTTGATGGAAGAGCTTCGCACCATAGGCGAGGTTCGAGGTGGCCCACCCAGCATGACCAACACAGAACGTCAGCAATTTGCCAATTCGCTCGACCGACTGCTGGCTAAATAATTTGAAAGGGTACAGGCTCAAAAGAGCGTCTCTCACCTCATACCAAACACCACACTAAATACCATGCAGCCCCTCTAAAACCTTACCCAAAAACCGCAGTAATTCTCTAGTAAACCCCTAGCAACCCCAGGCTATATAGAACTAATAATTCTTTATCATTCAGAGTGATACGCGTATACTTCGCCCCCGTCTTTCGACACCACTCCAAGCAACACAGGTTACTTTATGTCATCCCCCAATTTTGAATCACTAGGCATCGCCAGTCCGGTGCTTAAAGCCGTTCAACAACTGGGGTATGAACAGCCCTCACCCATTCAGGCACAAAGTATTCCCATACTTCTGGAAGGAGAGAACCTGCTCGGTGTTGCTCAAACGGGTACCGGTAAAACCGCTGCATTCGCACTACCGCTATTGAGCCGCGTAAACAGCGGCCAGAAAAAACCACAAATTTTGGTGCTTACCCCAACTCGCGAGCTGGCTATTCAGGTGGCAGAAGCCTTCCAAACCTATGCCAGAAACATGAAAGGGTTTCATGTGCTGCCGATCTATGGCGGAACGGATATGCGCGGACAATTGCGTGGCTTAGAACGGGGTGCTCAGGTTATTGTCGGCACCCCTGGACGAATTCTCGACCACATCCGTCGACGCAGTCTGAAGCTCAACGAGCTCAATGCGCTGGTACTCGATGAAGCTGATGAAATGCTGCGCATGGGTTTTATCGATGATGTAGAAACCATTTTGGCGGAAACGCCAGATACCTGTCAGCGGGCACTGTTCTCGGCCACCATGCCGCCAACAATCCGCCGAGTAGTCAAAAAATACTTGGGTGATGCAAAAGAAGTCAGCATTGCCGCCAAAACCAAAACTGTTGAGCGTATTACCCAACGCTACCTAATGGTAAAAGGTCATCAGAAGATGGATGCCCTGACCCGCATTCTGGAAGTCGAAGAATTCGATGGTATGCTCATCTTTGTGCGCACAAAGTCTGCGACTGCAGAAGTCGCCGAAAAGCTGGAAGCTCGAGGCTTCTCTGCTGCGGCACTCAATGGCGACCTTAGCCAAACCCTGCGTGAGCGCACGGTTAATCGTCTGAAAAAAGGCCAGGTAGATATTGTAGTTGCTACCGACGTTGCCGCTCGCGGTCTTGATGTGGAACGCATCAGCCATGTGGTGAATTACGATATCCCCTACGACAACGAAGCTTATGTGCACCGTATTGGTCGAACTGGCCGTGCAGGTCGTGAGGGTCAGGCCATTCTGTTTGTGGCACCTAAAGAGCACCGCCTGCTTCGCTCTATTGAACAATCTACCCGCCAGAAGCTCGCCATTATGCAGCTACCCACCGGTGAGCAAGTGAGCGGTCAGCGAGTACAGCAATTCCAGGATCGTATTCTGCAAGATATTGAGACAGGTAAACTGGATCAATTCAGACCACTGCTGGAGAAGCTCGCCGAAGAAAATGATATCTCAATGACGGACATTGCCGCAGCGATGACTTGGCAACTTCAGCTAGAACGCCCGCTGTTCCCCAAACTTGTACCACTGGATACTAGCAACCAAGGTAGAAGTGAACGACGAGATAGGCCTGACCGTAATAGACCTGATCGCAAGGACAGGTCTGACCGCAAGAATAGACCCGACCGAAATGAGCGAAGTGATCGCCCTCGCCAAGAACGCTCTCGGAAAGAGCGCCCACGGAACGATGACATTGAGATGGTGACCTACCGCATGGAAGTAGGGAAAGACCATGGTGTTATGCCCAAGGATATTGTTGGCGCCATCGCCAATGAAGCGGGTATTGAAAGCCAGCACATAGGCCGTATAAGGCTGGAGGATGACCACAGTACTGTCGACCTTCCCGAAGGTATGCCCAAAGATATATTTAACCACCTAAAAAATAAGGTGCGTGTTTGCCAACAGCCTATGAGGTTGAGTCTTCCCAGTTCTAGCTTGCAGAAAAACCATCCTGCGAGCGACAAACCAAAAGACAAGAAGTCTAAAGACTCCCAAAAGCCATCTCAAAAACGCTCACCTCAAAAAGACACGACTAAAAAACAGCCTGAATAAATAACGATAAATAAAAAATATGTGCTGGGCCACATCAAGAAAAAGCATGATGCAGTCCAGCGAGTATTTCCATACTTTTCAAAATAGAACGTATAAGGCAGCTCTAGGCAGCGGTGCCCTTATAGGGGTACATCAACACATTGGTAATTTTCCAACTCTTGTCTACCTGCTGGACCAATGTATAGATAATTTGCCATAACTGACGGTTGGCATCAGTCACAATCAACTCTTGGTAAACTTCACCCTCGGACAGCATATTCCGCCCAAAGAAATAGGATGCTGGTTGATAGAGGGGCATATAACCACGCCGCACCATATCAATAAAAATGTCTACCGAGGGGAATGCTTGCTGAACATTCGGTGCAGCAAAGGTGTAGGCTGACTGGTGATCACCTGATTTGAAGGCGGAAATTTGACTATCAATCACAAACCGAACAGCTCTGACATCAACCTCATCAACCTCTTCGGCAGCAAACACCAAAATGGCTGAAAAAAGCATCATTGACATAGCCATCACGCCAGCCAAAAACACTCGGAAGGGTCTTAAATGTGTCATAGCAACACTCCGCTGAAAGCTCCGCTCCTACATACACCGAAAACTATCGGTTACAGTCAGTTAGACACAATAAATAGCAATTTGCACCATGCCTAAAATTTAGAACGCAGACTCAGACAACAAAATCCCCCCAAAAGTCCTCAATAAACACAGTAATTTCTACGAAAAACCCCTGTTCTTGTAGAGTTTTAGCTATAAGACGTTTTTTCTGTCACCTTACAATTACAGCGCCAACCGTCTTGTGTCGCCGAGCTCTTTCACCAGATAAGTAAAGAAACGACCGCAATCAGCCCCATTAACTACCCGATGATCATAGGAGACACTCAGCGGCAACATCATCCTGGGAATGAATTCAGAACCATTCCAGACTGGTTTAATTTGGGACTTGGACACCCCAAGAATACCTACCTCAGGTGTGTTGACGATAGGCGTAAAGCCATTGCCACCTATGGCGCCCAAACTGGAGATAGTGAAACAACCACCCTGCATTTCAGCCGGTGACAGTTTCCCATCGCGGGCTTTGGATGCCATGTCACTGACCTCTATAGCCAACTGCCACAACCCCTTCGTATCGACATCACGGATCACTGGCACGACCAGCCCTCGAGGGGTATCGACTGCCACACCAATGTGTATGTATTTTTTTTGTACGAAGTTTTCACCGTCACTGGTGATGGAACGATTGAATTCAGGGTTAACGAGCAACGCATGGGCACAGGCTTTTAACAGGAAAGGAAGTGGCGTAAGGCGAGTGCCACGCTTCTCTGCCTCAGGTTTTAATGATGTTCTAAAATCTTCAAGGTCTGTGATGTCTGCTTCGTCAAACTGGGTCACGTGGGGTACGTTGAGCCAACTACGCTGCATATTGGCCGCAGTGAGCTTATGAATTTTTTTCAGTGGGATCATCTCGACCTCACCAAACTTTTTAAAATCTACATCGGGCACGGCGGGAATTCCAACACTCAGACCAGAACCCGTACCTTGACCAGATTCAGCAGCAGCCACCGCATTTTTCACATAGCCCTGCAAATCCTCCTTGAGAATACGACCACGTGGACCCGTACCAGTCACCTTGTGAAGATCTACACCCAGCTCCCTCGCTAATGCACGGGAGACCGGCCCGGCATAAACATCGGCCTCACCTGAACGTTCTACGCGAGACCTCTCTGGCTCTTGGGGTGACACATCGAGATCAGGTGACGCTACAGAATCCGGGACACTTTCTACTGAAGTTACAGCTACCTCTTCTCCCGGTACGTCCACGGGCACTGCAGCTCCTATCATCCGAGCAAGGTTGTCACCAATGGTGACCTTATCCCCCTCCTTGACCAGCACTTCAAGTACCTCGCCACCAAAGGGGACAGGGATGTCCATCGTTGCTTTATCACCTTCCACCACGATAAGGCTGTCACCTTCAGCAAGCGTGTCACCAGCGGACACCGAAATTTCAATTACCTCCACTGGGTCGGTCGTACCAATATCGGGTACATCTACAATATGCTCACTCGCCTCTGAGTAAACATGGGTACCCGTAGGCACTTGCGTCATTTCAGATCCAGAGGTTTTATTCTCTTCTTCAGACTCAACTGCCTCTGTTGAGACCTCTGATACAGACGCAGCCTCAACAACCGACTCTAATTCCGACCCCAATTCCGCCTCTAATTCAACAATGGCTGAACCCTCACTGACAGTATCACCCTCCTTCACAATGAGGGCTTTCACTATTCCAGCTTTTGGACTGGGAACGTCCATGGTCGCTTTATCTGATTCAAGCACAATTAAGGACTGCTCCAGCTCCACGGTATCACCGGGAGCAACACAGAGCTCAATCACTTCCACCGTCTCGGCTCCGCCGAGGTCGGGGACATGGATAATGTCAGTGGTCACTGTTTATTCTCATGACTGTTAATTCTCATTATTAGTCGCTTAATGGTTAGCAATACCATTCCTAGTCATACTTTTTATTGGTTGATCAAAACCCACGTATTAACAATACAGGGGGTTAGCTTTATCAGGGTCCAATCCGAAATCAGAAATAGCATCAGAGACCACAGATTTTTCAATCTTGCCCTCTTCCGCCAAAGACTTCAGTGCCGCAATGGTTACAAAGTAACGATTCACTTCAAAAAAGTGGCGTAGTTTTTCCCGGCTATCACTTCGACCAAAGCCATCCGTTCCCAACACATGGTACTGCCCAGGAATATAGGCTCTTAACTGTTCGGTATAGCTTTTAATATAGTCGGTGGCCACAACGACAGGGCCACAACGACCATTGAGCAATTGAGTAATATAGGGTACCTGTGGCTCGGCTTCCGGATGCAACATATTCCAACGATCCACCGCTTGGCCATCTCTCGCCAGTTGGTTAACACTGGTGAGGCTCCAAATATCTGCGGTCACGTTATATTTTTCTTTGAGGATTTCTGCGGCAGCGCGCACTTCATTGAGAATACTACCCGCACCCATCAGCTGAACTTTCAATTCGGCCTCGCCCCCCTCTTCAAAGAGGTACATACCTTTAATAATGCCTTCCTCCACACCCTCTGGGATGGCGGGCTGATGGTAATTTTCATTCATCGTCGTTATGTAATAGAAGCAGTTTTGCTGCTCCTCAAACATCACTTTCAAACCATCCTGAACAATCACCGCCAGCTCGCAGGCATAGGCTGGATCATAGGTTCGACAATTTGGGATCGTATTAGCCAGTAGATGACTGTGTCCATCCTGGTGCTGCAATCCTTCACCATTCAACGTAGTACGCCCAGAAGTCGCACCGATCAAAAAGCCACGCGCCTGCATATCACCTGCAGCCCAGGCTAAATCACCGATCCGCTGAAAACCAAACATAGAGTAATAGATGTACACCGGAATCATGGGGAATTTATTGTTGCTGTAGGAGGTGGCTAAAGCCATCCAAGCCGACATAGCACCAGCCTCACTGATACCCTCTTCCAGAATCTGCCCTTTTTTATCTTCCTTGTAGTACATAATCTGATCGTGGTCTTGGGGTACGTATTTCTGCCCCGCAGAGGAATAAATCCCCAGCTGGCGAAACATGCCTTCCATACCAAAGGTACGGGCTTCATCGGGAACGATAGGCACCACGCGCTTGCCAATATTTTTATCTTTAAGCAATATCCCCAACTGACGAACAAATGCCATGGTCGTGGAAATTTTTCGATCACCGCTACTTTCCAGCAACTTACTAAAATCACCTAGTGACGGAATATCCATCTTATCAAAGTCAGCACAGCGTGCCGGCAACTGACCGCCCAGTGAATCCCGACGCTTTTTCATATAGACCATTTCGGGACTATCTTCAGCTGGCCTGTAATAGGGTACATTTGGTAGCTCATCGTCAGGAATCGGGATACCAAACCGGTCACGGAAATGCTTAAGGCTTTCCATATCCAGCTTCTTAATAGAATGAGTATCATTCGCCGCTTCACCTGCCCCCACACCCATACCATAACCTTTGACCGTTTTCGCCAGAATGACGGTTGGCTGTCCTTTATGTGCCATCGCTTCAGCATAGGCCGCGTAGAGTTTGTAGGGATCATGTCCGCCACGATTAAGGTACATGATGTCCTTGTCAGTCAGGTCTTCAACCAACTCTTTTAATTCGGGACTGGTGCCAAAGAAGTGATCGCGAGTATAGGCACCACCATTGTGTTTATAGTTTTGATAATCGCCGTCACAGGCCTCATCCATCCGCTTCTGCAACAGTCCACTCTTGTCCTTTTCAAGTAGAGGATCCCACAACCGCCCCCACACAACCTTGAGCACATTCCAACCAGCACCACGAAACGCACCCTCAAGCTCCTGAATAATTTTTCCATTGCCGCGCACAGGGCCGTCGAGACGCTGTAGATTACAGTTAACAACAAAGACCAAATTCTCAAGATTTTCACGACCGGCTAAAGAAATAGCACCCAGGGTTTCTGGTTCATCACACTCACCATCACCCAGAAAGGCCCACACCTTCCGATCACCACGAGGAACCAACTCACGTGCAGAGAGGTAGCGCATAACATGTGCTTGATAAATGGCCTGTAATGGCCCTAACCCCATGGAGACTGTAGGAAACTGCCAGTAATCCGGCATTAACCAGGGGTGCGGATAAGATGAGAGCCCCTTGCCATCTACTTCGCGTCGGTAGCTGTCCAAGTCCTCTTCATCAAACCGGCGTTCTAGAAAGGAGCGAGCGTATATTCCTGGGGCGCTGTGCCCTTGAAAATAAATAAGGTCACCGAGATTTTCACCCTCGCCTCCACGAAAGAAATAGTTAAAACCAATATCGTAGAGTGTGGCCGAGGAGGCGAATGAGGCGATATGCCCACCCAAACCTTCCTCTGGATTTTTGTTGGCCCTCATCACCATGGCCAGAGCATTCCAGCGAATCAGCGAACGAATGCGCCGATCCATAAATAGGTCGCCGGGCATGCGTTTTTCACGGGTGGTAGAAATAGTGTTTCGGTAGGGTGTGGTGATGGCATTTGGCATGCCAACTCCAGTAGCGGTTGCTCGATCCAGCAACTGTTGCAACAAGTATGCGGTGCGCTCTTCTCCTTGATACTTTAATACAGAATCCAGCGACTCAAGCCATTCCTGGGTTTCGACAGGATCTATATCTTTATCCATGAGTAATACCCTTTAATACATTAACCATCGTTGGGGAGATCTTCGAGAAGTATAGGCCATCCTCAAAAGCATAAAGACAGCAGACCATAGACTTCTCATAAACCATATGTAGTATAACTACATATAAGGTTAAATCAACCACCTAGAACCAAGGTATAATATATAAATATTTTCTATATATTCATATAAAAGACTTCAATACACTGTATTTACAGAATTTATTTTAATAATGACGAAAAATACAAAATATAGTTTTACTACATATTTTTAGGCGGAAGCTGATAAATTTCACGACCTTCTCGTAGCTTGGCATCATCAACAACCTCGCCTTTGGTGCCATCTACCTGTAGTGAATAACCCGAGTCCATCAACAAAGTCGTATAGGTTTGAACCATATCTTCCCGAGAAAGCGATGCCACAACATCGATCAATTTCTGTCTGTGGCTAAAATCGTAATCACGTAAATCAATACTGCCCCAAAACCGTGATGACTGCTCAGCCAGACTTTTTGGCTGCTCTCTCAGCCCCGTCAACAACGCCTGACGATGACGCTCAAACTCAGCTTCGGGCATCTCTTCAAGCTGCCGATCAAAATCTACAAGAAACCGTTCGACGGCCTTCTCTAACTTGGCAACAGGCGCCGTGGGAGACTGCACCAATAAACCAATACCAGGCACCCTGTTGATTGTCTGATCTATTACTGCCACCACATAACCGAGCTGCTGCTCAGTTCGCAATTGATTAAAAAATTCTGACTTAATCAATTGTCTTAACAACATAGTTTTCGCTGTCTCATCAAGACTATCACTACGCCCCTGATAGTATCTAAGGATCGCCGCATCCTTGTGATCAATCGACAGGGGTATGTGCATTTTTTCACCGGGAGGAACGCGAATAACGCCCCGCTCCACCCAGGCTTTATGGTTTTTTCCAACTAACTGGCCGGCTATTGATACACCCAATTTTTCGGCCTCAGCCTGAATCAAATTACCGCTGGCCAACATTTCCAGCGTTGCGCCCTTGTACAGGTCCGCCACAAATTGATCGAATACTTTACGATCAAAACTCTCTAGGGCCTCAGCCAACTGCACTGGCTGCCAGGCCGTCGTTTTGAGCAACAAACCCACCTCACGCATTAGCTGCTTGTAGGGGGTATCCTTGGTGCTGTTTCGCCATCTTCTAATTAACTCATCTCTCAGACGCCCCACCACCTCGTCAGATATAGCTGGCTCCAATAGGGCTTCTACCACTGCCTTTGCCAAAACCGGCAACTTGTTATCAAAACCATTGACGACAAAGCCTATGCCATCAGAACGGCGATTCATGCCATACCCCAACCCAGCCAACGATGCTTCGTAACTGGATTCATTGAGCGTTTCCCGCACAAGACTCAGGTAGAGGTCAGCCATGGCTGCCGTCTGGGCATCATTAATGGCCGGCGTTTTTACAGCCACATAAAACTGAGCTTTGGGGACCTGATAATAGCTATCAGAGTAATTCCACAAACGGTATCCGAGTTTATCCACCAACAACTCTGGAGGCTCTGGCTCCACCCCCACTTTCAACCCAGGCTTAGCGGGATGATTCAGCGCAAAGCTATTGGGCACAAAGTCATTTGCCTTGGGCAGCTGCAATCCCTCCGCACCGGATTCCAGCGCTATTTTTGGCAACTGCACGACGCTATAGGGCACTTGGTAAAGTGATGACACTTTATCTGTATCGACTTCCGGAGCCATCAATGTGACCAGGGCATTCTCTGGCTTCAAGGAGGACAGCATTTCAGTGATCAAACCAGAATCAAAAATATCCATGCGATAAGGGCCACGCATCACGTCTTTATAGGGATATTTATGTAACTGATTAGCTAATTGGCTGGTTCGGTGCATGGGATCACCCAACTCTTTGTGGCGAAACTGCATGCCGGCCAGAGCACCTTGCTCCTGGTGACGCCACTCGGCCACACCCTGCTCCGATACCAGTGCAATTTCCTGAAAAACAAGCTCGAGTACTTGCTGCCAGTTCGACAACCCATCAGGTGTCAGCCCGACGGTAACATCAAAAGAGCTACCACTTTGATCCGAGAGTCCTTCCCCAGCCCGCAGACCTTCGGCCCAACCTTTTTCTTTGAGCAAGGACAGCAAGCTACCTTTACCCTCATGCCCAATCAGGTTCCCCAAGTACGCCAGTGGCTTTTGTCGATAATATTCATGTACTGCTGGCAACGGAATCGTCACCGACAAATCCCTCAGCTCCTGAACAGGCTGGAGTGACAACAGCAAAGGCAACTGGCCCTTTTCAAACAGTGGTTGACCATGTTTTGGTTGCTTACTCTGTGAGTTAGGCACCGCCTCAAAACGTGGCCGCACCATCGACTCAAGCTCATCCAGTGAATGTGGAGCCAGCACCACTAAGGCCATCCGGTTGGCCGAGTAATGCTGCTGATAGAATGAAACCAAGTCTTCGCGAACTTTGCTTGTTTCTGTGTCTGCCAAGGTGTCCAGATTGCCCACACTGAACTTTGATGCTGGGTGATTGGTATTCACCACCTCACTAAAGACATTCAGCTGGCGACGGTAATCATTTTTTATTCTGGCCTTATACTCCGAGTGCACGGCATTTTTTTCTCGCTCCACATACTCGGCATTAAATAATGGCGCAACAAAGAATCGTGAAAAGCGATCAAGGGCCGGCCCAAGATCCACGGGGTTGATATCAAAAAAGTAGTTAGTATGATCAAACGAGGTATAGGCATTATGCCCCCCGCCATGCTGGCTGATAAACGCCTGATACTCACCTGCTTCCGGGTAACGATCAGTCCCTAAAAACAACATGTGTTCTAAAAAGTGTGCAAGCCCCTGCCGATGAACTGGATCATGGGAGCTGCCAACAAACACATCCAGAGCCGCCACAGCCTTGTCGGCTTTTTTATCTGAAACGAGCAAGACCTGCATCTGATTGGGCAATTGCAAGTAGCGGTATTCAGAATGATCGCTATCACTTTGTACAATCGAGCCACTCTGAGCAACTCGGTCACTTTCTACAGTCGGGCTATCGTGACATGGGCGAGCCGCTAGCGCCTGCGACAAGCCAAAGGTTGCAATCAATACAAAGGCAACTGCTATTTTTTTCATAGACGTCATGAGGTTCCGTTTTTTATGGGTAAAATTACTTTATAGAGCTTCTTTATAGAAACGTTATAGAACTACTCGGACACCGAGTGAGGCAAATCAGTTCTCGGCCAGGCGTTATAAAGTGCTTTCACCAGGGTTGCCAAAGGGATCGCAAAAAATATGCCCCAGAAACCCCAAAGGCCACCGAATACCAATACAGCAAGAATAATGGCGATGGGGTGCAGGTTCACAGCCTCTGAAAACAACAGTGGGACCAGAACATTACCGTCCAATCCCTGAATAATTCCGTAAATCATCACCAACCAAAACAAGTCGCCTCCCCAGCCCCACTGAAAATAGGCCACAACAGTCACCGGAATAGTGACGACCACAGCACCAATATAAGGAATGACCACCGACAACCCCACCAACAAAGCCAGGAGTGCCGCATAGTTCAAACCCATAATCAAAAAGGCGGCATAGCTGACAAAACCTACCGCCAGTATTTCAATGGCTTTACCACGTACATAATTAGCCATCTGCACATTCATCTCGTGCCAAATCTGCCACATAACTGGGCGCTCATGGGGCAATAAACCAGACATCAGTGCCAATAACTCATCCTTGTCTTTGAGCATAAAGAACACCAACAGTGGCACCAGCACCAGATAGACCATCATGGCCACCACGCTGGGGAAGGTGCTGAAAGAAAAACTCACCAATCGCTCAGCCATACCTGCCACCTCTCGGGACGCCTGACCCAAGAGCTCTTTTAACTGATCCTCTGAAATGAGGTGTGGGTATTGATCGGGAAGCAACAGCAAGACATCTTGCCAATGTTTGACCATGGCCGGAACTTCACCAGCCAGATTGGCTGCCTGGCGGCCAATCAATGGCAGCAAGATAATTAAAATAGCTAAAAATGCACCAACAAATAATAGAAAGACAAGTGTCACCGCCACCAGCCTTGGCACCTTACATGCCGCCAAGCGGTTAACCCCACCTTGCAATAAAAAGGCAAAAATGATTGCCGCCACAAAGGGCGCCAAAATTTCACCCATAGTCGCCACCACCACAAGAGCGACGACCAACAGTAACGTCAGAAGAACAGCCTCTTCCTCACCAAAATAGCGGTCTACCCAACTTCCAAGCACTTTCCACATAACACATCCCAACACTTGCAATACATACGCCTATGACGCAGGTTACGGAATCAATGCCCGCGCTTCAAGAACAGCTGTCAACCTTTTCAGGGCAAGTACGTTATTAAACCAAAAATGCACTAATTCTCATGAATTCAGTCATAGATTTACGCTACTATCTTTAAATACCCACGCCACACAATACCGAAGGACTTAGTTGACAGTGTTTCTCAAATGTTTGAACCGCTTTACCCTAGCAGCAGTGGCCATCGCCATGCTAACGGGCCCCACCTATAGCGCCGATATTAAGCTGCCATCATTGGGAGATAGCACCTCCGGTATTGTTTCTCAGCAACAGGAATATGAACTCGGTCGCGCCTGGCTACGCGCCTATCGCAGCCGAATCAAAGAACACGACGACACCTTACTGCATAACTACTTGGAACAACTCGTCTACAAATTAGCCGTATATAGCGAGCTACAGGATCATAGACTAGAGCTTGTCACCATCAACAACGCGTCAATGAATGCTTTTGCAGTACCCGGTGGTGTTATTGGTGTTCATACCGGCCTCTTCATTTACGCAAAATCTGAACATCAATTATCCTCTGTACTCTCGCACGAGCTCGCTCACTTAAGCCAACGACATTTTGCCCGCCGGTTAGAAACACAGAAAAGAAGCTCAACTGTCACCATGGCGGGAATGTTAGGCGCCCTGATCTTAGCGGCTACCGTAGGTGGTGATGCAGGCTTGGCAGCAATGACAGCAACCTCGGCCGCAGCCCGAGGCAGCGCCCTTCGATACAGCCGTCAGAATGAACAAGAGGCGGATCGTATTGGCATCCAAACCATGAGTGCAGCTGGCATGGATCCAAATGCAATGCCCGGTATGTTTGAGCAAATGCTCCAGGCCACCCGCTACACGGGCAGCAAGCCCCCAGAATTTATGCTCACCCACCCACTAACTGAAAACCGGGTGGCTGATGCCAGAAACCGTGCAAGGCAGTACCCGCCTAAACAGTATCTGGACAATATCGAATATCACCTGATGCGTATTCGGGCTCTGGTCGCCATCGACAAAAGTCCTAGTGTTTCTCTGAATCGCTTTGAGCATGAACTAAGCGGAAATAGCCTCAACAAAGAAGCGGCCCAATATGGACTGGTATTAACTCATACAATGCTGGGTGATTATTCAACCGCACGAAGCAATCTAAGAAACTTATTAAAAAAATCACCGGATCGGTTGACCTACCTATTGGCGGATATTGAGATAGACCGTGCTGATAAGAAGTTTGACTTTGCCGTCACGAAGACAAAGAAGCTACTGCAATATCATCCAAGCAGCTACCCTCTCAAAATGTCTCTGGCTGAAACCTACCTCAAAGCCAATCGTTTCTATGAATCAGAGGTCGTTCTGACCGACCTGACTCAAACCCGCCCAAATTCACCTCATGTCTGGTACGAACTGGCCGAAGTTCGTGGTCTGGCAGGCAATATTTCCGGGGTTCATCTGGCCCGAGCCCAATACTTTATTATTAACGGTGTATTCGACCGTGCACGAGATCAGCTTGGGTATGCTCAAAAACTATTGGTTCATGACTACAAACAAACAGCCATCATTGAGCAACAGCTACGAGACTTAGCGGCTTTGGAAAAGAAAATGGATGACCTCATGAAATAAACGACCGGGCTAATCTGTAAAAAATCCAAAGAACATCTAAAGGAAATCCTATCAGCCCAGCTCTGCTGATAACTGTAATTCACGAAATTCCAGCATTCGCTGTAATGACACCATCGCCTGCTCACCTATCACTGGATCAACATGGATTTCATTAGAACCTTGTTCCAGTGTTTCCATCAGGTTTTTCAAGTGATTCATCCCCATCCATGGACAGCTTGCGCAACTTCGGCAAGTCGCACCTTCGCCCGCAGTAGGTGCAATCATCAGCTCTTTATCTGGCGCCGCTTGCTGCATTTTGTGAAAGATACCGATATCCGTTGCCACAATCATTTGTTTATTAGGCAGTGTTTGCGCCGCTTTAATCAGCTGTGAAGTTGAGCCTACTGCATCAGCAATTTCAACCATCGCGTCAGGGGATTCGGGATGAACCAACACTGCAGCATCCGGGTAGACTGTCTTCAGGAAGGCAACTCCCTGTGATTTAAACTCCTCATGCACAATACAGCTCCCATCCCACAGAAGCATATCGGCACCGGTCTTCTTCTGAACATAACTACCCAGGTATTTATCCGGCGCCCAGAGAATTTTTTGACCACAACTATCAAGGTAATCCACTACATCCAGAGCAATGCTTGAAGTGACCACCCAATCTGCACGAGCTTTGACTGCTGCCGAGGTGTTTGCATAAACCACCACGGTACGGTCAGGATGCTGATCACAAAAAATACTAAACTCATCAACGGGACAACCAATGTCGAGAGAACAGGTCGCTTCCAAAGTTGGCATCAAAACCGTTTTTTCTGGCGTTAGAATCTTGGCGGTCTCGCCCATAAACCTCACCCCTGCCACCATCAGTGTAGAGGCAGAATGGCTATGACCAAATCGTGCCATTTCAAGAGAATCCGACACAAGCCCCCCTGTCTCTTCAGCCAACTGCTGGATAATCGGGTCGGTATAGTAATGGGCCACGATGACGGCATTCTTTTCTTCAAGCAGCTGCTTGATACGAGCCTTGTATACAGACTCTTCTTCAGCTGTATATTTTGGCTCATCATAAATTTGGTCTAGGTAACGCTCGACCAATGCCTGATGTGTGGGTTCTTCGGCGATATGTAGCTTAGAGGATTGAGTCATAATTCATGTATTGGTAATACGTGTTCTCCCTGATTTTACCATATCCTGACAGCCAAGCCGATAACCCCTATGCGTACAGGCCAATTTTTATCGCCGAGAGAACGAGCATAAAAAAACCGTCCAAATGGACGGTTTTTTTATAAATGGTGGGCCGTGCTGGATTCGAACCAGCGACCAATTGGTTAAAAGCCAACTGCTCTACCAACTGAGCTAACGGCCCTCAGAAGAGGCGCATATCTTACTTATGGCCGACCAAAAATCAAGTGTTTATTTAACGGCAATATAACGTGTAGAGTCCTCAAGGCCCGCCTGCTCAAATCCGAGTTTTCTGAGACGGCAACTATCGCACTTACCGCAAGCAAGTCCGCCCTCTGTAGCCTGATAACAAGACACCGTTTGAGCGTAGTCCACACCAATTGCTATACCCTGGCGAATAATATCGGCCTTGGTTAAATTGATGAGCGGCTTATTGATTCTAAGGTAATGGCCTTCAACACTCGATTTGGTAGCAAGATTGGCCATTTTCTCAAAGGCATCGATATATTCGGGACGACAATCAGGGTACCCCGAGTAATCCACTGCATTCACACCGATAAAGATATCCTGAGCACCCAGCACTTCGGCCCAACCAAGGGCTATGGAAAGAAATACTGTGTTGCGTGCCGGGACGTAGGTGACGGGGATTCCAGACGTTTCCTCTTCTGGTACGTCGATATTGTCATCGGTCAATGCCGACCCACCAATGGTTCGCAGGTCGAGTATTATCTCTTTGTGTTCCTCGGCACCCATCAGTGCTGAACATCGCCGGGCAGCCGCCAGCTCAGCATGAGCACGCTGACCGTAATCAAAACTGAGGGTATAACACCTAAACCCTTGTTCTCGAGCCATGGCTAACACCGTGGTGGAATCAAGACCACCAGACACAAGTACCACAGCTTTCTTATCAGACTTGCTCATAGGGCCTCTTCATAACATATCAACGTCCAGGCTCATCATTCCAGAGTATTTTGTGCAGCTGGAGCTGAAATCGCACTTGCAGATGGTCTGCCAATATCCAATCTGCCAACTCAGTTGCATTCTGCTGACCAACACTGGGAGAAAACAGAATATTCTCCACTTTATCGGCAAGCTTCAATTCATCCATTTTTAACCTGGCCCACTCGTAATCCTGCCGATCGCAGATGACAAATTTAACCTGATCACCAGACTGGAGGTAGGCCATATTCTCATAAAGGTTACGATCCACCTCACCCGAAGCAGGGGTTTTCAAATCCAGTACTTTAACAACTCGAGAATCCACATCCTCAACGGATAGTGCACCCGATGTTTCAAGAGACACCTGATACCCCTGATCACAAAGCTCCTTCAACAAGGGAAGACAGGCCTTTTGTGCCAATGGCTCCCCACCCGTCACGCAGACATGGGCAGGCTGAAAACTGGCGACCTTTTCCAGTACCTCAGAGAGCGATTGTCGCTCGCCACCGTAAAAGGCATATTCAGTATCACAGTAATGACAACGTAGAGGACAACCCGTTAACCGAACAAAGACCGTAGGCAAGCCCACAGTAGACGATTCCCCTTGCAGAGAATAAAAAATTTCAGTGATACGAAGGGTTGTTTGATCCATAGGGCAATGACTGAACAGCGGAAACCGCGCAGTTTAACCGAAAAACCCTATCTTCGGGACTCTAGCTTTAGGAAATGTAGGTTTAGGGAATGTCGCTTTAGAGAATGCAGCTTTAGAGAAATGTAGGCTTAAAAAGCATCGCACTAGAGAGCGTTAGCGCTAAAAGTTCTCCTTTAGATAACTTTGCGCCAACCTCGCTGCATTGTCGTTACCACTAGCGGCCTTTTCCAGCAACGCCTTGGCCTTGGCTTTATCACCAAGGAGGTGATAGACCTGCCCCAACTTGAAGGTTGAATCCGGTGTCTTGCGATGAGCCGGGTAATTGTCAACGACTGTCGAGAAGGATTGACGAGCTAGCTCAAGCTGCCCCTGTAACACATAAATTTCTCCCAGCCAGTAATAGGAATTTGCTACGTATTTCCCATTAGGATATTTTGCATAATGCTCTTTAAAAAGTGCAATGGACTCCGAAACCTTACCCGCCTTCAGCTGATTGTAAGCATTGCTGTAGTGTTCGGTCTCATCAGGTGAGCCCGCCGCGGGGATACCAGCCGGAATACTAGCTGTTTCTGTAGAAGCACCAGCTGTCACAGGACGAGAGGGCTGAGCTGCACCGCCAACCGCAGCAGCACTGAGGCGACGATCAAGATCCATATAGTCATCCATTTGCCGCGCTTTTAGCTGAGTGACTTCGTAGTTCAACTCTTCCACCATGCCACGCAAGGTTCTTACCTCATCCTGAAGAACCTGTATCTGGTAGTGCACATCACCAGCCTGAGGCAATGGTATTGGTGCCGGCGCTTGAACTTCAGGTATTTGAGGTACAGGTGTTTGAGGTACAGGTACGGTGGTATTAACCGGTTGGTGTTGACGACTCCTCTCCTCAACGGGAGCCGCCGCCTGTGTAGCGATTGATAAGAAGAAACCAAGAAACACCAAACTGGCATGTACGCGCATGAGAGTAAGCACCCTATTAAATGGATTTAATCAAATTCTAAATTCTAGCCCTTGGGCAATGATTGATTGAACAACAGCCCTTTGGACAACAATCTATCCGATTAAAGCAAAAACGTCCGGCACTGTTTCCAGAGCCGGACGAATATACTCAAAAAGTCTGGCAGTTTGACTATTTTAGCTCAACGCGTCTATTCAAACCCCAAGAGGCTTCATTGCTATCCAGTGATGCAGGGCTCTCTTCCCCATAACTAATCACTTCAATCAACGCACCATTGACGCCTTCCTGAACCAGGAAGTCTCTCGCTGAATTAGCACGACGCTCACCCAATGCCATGTTGTATTCACGAGTACCACGTTCATCAGCATGTCCTTCCAAGCGAATATTAACGGGGGTAGAACGAAGGGTTTGCGCATGAATACGAAGAGCTGCACGAGCTTCCGGGTTTAGAATAGCTTTATCAAACTCGAAGTAGAAGGTACGAGCAACAGAGCTATCAGAATCCAGTGAAGAGCCACTGATACCACCAGAACCCACAGTACCAGTAGATACTTGGTTGCTAGGCACGTAAGCTGAATCACCGGAGGTGTCTGTTGTATCAGTACTGGAACAACCTGCAAGCAAAGCTGTCAGGAACGTCGCCATTACGCCATATTTGAGTAGTTGGGTCTTCATTATGTTCTCCTGTTATATATAGTGGGAGTTTATCAGTTAATGCTAGTAATAATTTCTTTTCGCTACCATACCAGTTATTTTGGGGACCATGCTGGTTCACGCACATCACCACGCCTGGCTGGTAACAAAAACTTCACTCCAGCATCTAAAGACACTGCAGCCAACACACCTTTATTCCCCTTCTTTGTTGCATAAAGCAGCATCGCTCCATTCGGTGCAACTGTTGGAGATTCGTCCAGATATGTTTGTGTTAAAACTCTCAGGTCTCCTGTGACCAAGTCTTGTGACGCGATATGAAAGCTACCGTTATCACGATGCACCATAACTAACGTTCGTCCATCTGACGCCAGCCTTGGTCTAGCATTATACGACCCCCTGAAGGTTAAGCGTTCTACCCGCCCTGTGGCAATGGCTAGCTTATAAATTTGTGGGGTACCGCCCCTATCTGAGGTGAAAATCAGCGCTTTTCCGTCCGGCGTCCAGTTTGGCTCCGTATCGATGGCAAAGTGAGTGGTTCTACGAGTAAATTTTCGCGTTGAAAGCTCATAGGTATAAATCTCCGGATTCCCATCTTTCGACAAAACCAACGCCAACGTCTTACCATTTGGCGACCAGGATGGTGCGCCATTCAACCCACGAAAATTGGTCAACTGCTCACGGGCTGCCGTGGCTAGCTTTTGCCTGAAAATGGCTGGGCGTCCCGTTTCAAACGAAACATAAACAAGCTCTTTCGCATCCGGTGACCACGCAGGCGACATAATTGGCTGCTTCGAATCAAGCAGCAACCGCTCCCTGGCACCATCCACATCAGCAACCATTAACTGAAACGTCATCTTGCCATTCACGGGTATCGCTGTGACATAGGCTACCCGTGTTGAAAAGGCACCGGGAATACCTGTCACGGCCTGGTAAACCTGATCACTAATATAATGAGCCAAATCACGAATTTGTGTCGTTGGACCTTCCACTACTTTGGTGAATACTTTTCTCTCACCATGAATTTCCATCAGACTGAAGGTGATCTTATAACGCCCAGACTGATTAACTGCCTTGCCTACCACCAAGTATTCGGTACCCAATATTCGCCAATCTCGGTAATAAACCTCCTTAGCTGTAGCTGGGAATGACAACATGTCACGACGAGGGGTTGGGCTGAACAATCCGCTGCGTTCAAGATCTGCCGATATAATTTTGCTCACATCCTCAGGCAATGAGCGTCCTGCCTGAGTGATTGGCGGTATGGCAATACGACTGGGGTTATCGACCCCCTGGGTAATTTCAATGGTTAACTCTGCCACCCCTGATAATGGCAACATCAAGGTAAACAAACAAAGACTAAGTATGGCGGCAAACTTTCTCACACCGGTTTTCTCACGCTGGGGTTTTTCGCACTAGTTCTTCTCACTATTTACAACCTCAAATCTTCCGGCCGGAATACCAACCGCAACTTACGGAAATCATTTTCAAACACTCTGGGAGGAAGCTCCTTTAATTTTTCGAACCTACCCACCTTATGTACCGCCTGTTCCGCTGAACGATCAAATGCGGCATTACCACTGGACTGAACCACCATCACGCTGACGACCTGGCCTGTGGGCACCAATTGTATCAACAACTCCACCTCCATTCCCCGACGAGCACTGGGTGGACGATTCCAGTTTCCGGCAACTCGATCAAAAATGTAGGCAGAATAGCTACTGACCAACTGCGCATCATTTTCTGCAACCAGAAACTCCTCTTCTTCTGCCAAGGCACTGGCTAAATCCTGCTCCAATTGTCGATCATCTGGTTTTGGTGTTGGCTCTACCTTCGCTTTTGGTTTTGGCTTTGATTTAGGCTGAACCTTGGGCTTCGCCTTTGGTTTCGGTTTCGGTTTTGGCTTAGGCTTAGCCTTTGGTTTCGGTTTCGGTTTGGCCTTTGGTTTCGGCTTCGGTTTGGCTTTTTCCTCAATCTTTATCAGTTTGGCCTGTATGTATTTTGGTGGGGCTATTTTCCTTGCACTCTTTTCAGGCTCCCAATGGGTCACCAGCATGGCAATAACCAACGCATGTATAGCGACACTCACTAACATGGCGACTGAATATGAAAAAACTTTGCCCGCTACCACGATGTTTATTTTTTTCCAGGTGGCTCGGTGACAAGGCCAACGGAAGGTGCACCTGCATTTTGCAACTCACTCATTAGTGCCACAACTTCACCGTAGTCAACTCGAGCATCACCCCAAACAAGTACTGGAGTCTTCGGTTGCTGTCGCAAAACCTTGGTTACTTTTTCAACAATTGAGGGTAATGCCTCCTGAACATTCTTGCCATTACCTAAATCAAGATAGTAGGAACCATCCGCTTTGACCGATACGATCAGCGGCTCCTTTTCTTGATTGTCCAAAGGTGCAGAAGGCGCTTGGGGCAACTCAACTTTTACACCCTGCATCAGCATAGGTGCCGTCACCATAAAGACAATCAATAGCACCAGCATCACATCGATATAGGGTACGACATTGATTTCAGCAACTAGCCGACGCTTGTGTTTTGTCTTCTTAATACTCAATGGCCGTGAACCCTGCGATGCAAAATGCTCGAAAACTCTTCGGCAAAGGTCTCGTAGCTACTGTATACAGTATCCGCAGATGCCGAATACCGGTTATATGCCAACACTGCTGGAATGGCGGCAAATAGTCCCATCGCCGTGGCGATCAGCGCTTCAGAAATACCGGGAGCAACGGTAGCCAAGGTGGCCTGCTGCACGTTCGCCAAACCACGAAAGGAATTCATAATGCCCCACACCGTGCCAAATAGGCCGATATAAGGGCTGACCGAAGCCACACTGGCAAGAAAGGGTAAATGGCGGTTGAGTTTTTCCTCTTCGCGAGACAAAGCCACCCGCATGGACCTCTCGGCGCCTTCCATCACCGCATCGGGATCGGCATTACTTTGTTGTGTCAGGCGATTGAACTCGCGGTAACCAGCACGAAAAACACTGGACAACCCCTCTGCTGCACCATGGGCTCCGCTATCATGGTATAGCTCGTTTAAATCAACCCCAGACCAAAAATTATCCTCAAAGTCTCGCAAGTTACGGCCGGCACTTCTAAGATACATACCACGCTGAATGATCATCACCCAAGAGATCATTGAAGCTACAAATAGTAGAACCATGACAAATTGCACGAGCAACGTCGCATCGGCAATTAGGCTCCACAAAGATAATTGTTCGGTCACCAGGTTACTCCCCTATCTATTCTTATACTCAGTCTTATACTCAGTCTTACACTCTAATCTTGCGCTCTATTCTTGTACGGCTGCTTTCAGTGTTTGTAGCATATCGGCGGGTATGGCCTTAGGCCTTTTTTCCTCATGATTGATACAGGCTACTTTTACCTCAGCTTCCACTAACACGTCATCACCTCTCATCACCCTCTGCGCAATAGTGAAGGAAGTACGTGACACTTTTATTAACTTAGCCGTAGCCACTATCTCATCATCAAGAATTGCCGGCTGACGATATTTAATATTCACGGAGTGAACAACAAATTGAAGGCCATCAAATAACGCTGGCTTATCGTAACCCAGCGCACGTATCAATTCTGTGCGAGCTCGCTCAATGTATTTCAGGTAGTTGGCATAATAGACAATACCACCCGCGTCAGTGTCCTCTACATAAACACGGATGGGTAGACAATATTCTTTGATCATTTATCCGTTAAATCCCATTGTTTATTAACTTTTTTTGGGCTGGGCAAGCCGAAGTGCTCATAAGCCATGTGAGTGACCATACGACCTCGTGGGGTTCTGATCATATAACCCTGTTGAATCAAGTACGGTTCCAGTACATCTTCGATGGTATCTCGCTCTTCACTAATCGCAGCAGCCAGGTTATCTACCCCCACCGGGCCACCTTCAAACTTCTCCATAATGGCCAACATCAATCGCCGATCCATATGGTCAAAACCACGGGCATCCACATTGAGCATATTCAATGCCAGATCAGCCACCTCAGTGGTGATATTGCCGTCAGCTTTGATATCTGCGTAATCTCTCACGCGCCGCAACAGGCGATTGGCAATCCTGGGGGTACCCCGAGAGCGACGTGCAATTTCTCTGGCACCCAACTCATCCAATGCAACACCGAGAATGCCGGCGGAACGGGAAACAATCGTGCTTAACTCCTCAACTGAATAAAACTCCAGCCGCTGCACAATGCCAAACCGGTCCCGCAAAGGTGAGGTCAGTAACCCGGCACGGGTTGTGGCACCCACAAGGGTAAAGGGAGGAATATCGAGTTTTATGGAACGGGCAGCAGGCCCCTCCCCGATCATGATATCGAGCTGATAGTCCTCCATGGCCGGATAGATAACCTCCTCCACCACAGGGCTCAATCGATGAATTTCATCGATAAATAACACGTCACCGGGTTCCAGGTTGGTCATCAAGGCGGCAAGGTCGCCCGCTTTCTCAAGCACCGGACCAGAGGTCGTTTTAAGACCAACCCCCATTTCATTGGCAATAATATGGGCCAACGTTGTTTTGCCAAGACCGGGCGGGCCAAATATCAACGTGTGATCCAGAGGTTCTTCGCGCTTTCTTGCCGCGCCAATAAAAATTTCCATTTGCTCTCGAACCGCCTGCTGACCCACATAATCATTGAGATTTAAGGGGCGAATGGCGCGGTCAAAGCGGTCCTCTTGGACGGAGACTTCAGGTGATATCAGGCGGTCAGTTTCGATCATGGGGAAAGTATATCTTCAGTCTAGGTTTTAACCATGCTTTTTAGTGCCAGGCGTATCAATTCCTGACTGGTTTGCCCATCCGCAGCGCTGGCATTCACCATACGGGCTGCTTCCTGTGGCTTATAGCCCAAGGCAATTAGCGCACTCTCTGCTTCTTTTACTGTGTCGGGTTGATGATTGGCAGAAGGCGATAACAAATCCAAATCAGCCCCATCGCCAAAGCTTGCCAACCGATCACGCATTTCCACAATCAGGCGTTCTGCTGTTTTCTTTCCCACACCGGGTAGTTTTACCAGAGTGGCCGTGTCATTGGTCTGAACTGAACGTACAAAGTCAGTGGCTGTCATTCCCGATAAAATAGCCAGCGCCATTTTGGGGCCCACACCACTCACCTTAATCAGGGTACGGAATAGTTCACGTTCACGAGTATCAGCGAAGCCGTACAATTGCTGCACGTCTTCCCTCACCACAAAGTGTGTGCAGAGAGCGACCTTTTCACCGAGCGCAGGTAAATCAAAAAAAGTATTCAGAGAAACCAACACCTCATACCCGAGGCCTTGAACATCAATCAGTAATTCTGGCGCCTGCTTTTCCAGCAGAACCCCTTCAATTCGCCCTATCACGTACGCTCCTCTAGACCTCGCTTCTTTCTACTTCTTTCAGTCTGCCTTTCGAATAACGGACTTGAATACCCATGCTGGCCTCTGTACGTAGCGTTTGAGCATGACAAAGTGCCACAGCCAAAGCATCTGCCGCATCCTCTGCGGGCGCAGCAGGCAGCTTTAACAACTGCTTGACCATGTGTTGCACCTGCTCCTTACTGGCGGCACCCGTGCCAACCACAGACTGCTTCACTGACCGGGCAGCATACTCTCCTACAGGCAAACCAGCCGTGACGCCGGCCACAATAGCTGCCCCTCGGGCCTGCCCTAACTTCAAGGCAGCGCGGGGGTCCCGAGCAAAGAACACATCTTCTACGGCCATCTCTGCCGGTTTATATTCAGCAATAATTTCAGCCACACTATCAAAAATCACTTTGAGGCGCGCCGGTAACTCACCGGTGGGTAAACGGATAATCCCGCTGGTGACATATTCCAGCTTAGAGCCATTGCTACCTGCGGCATTAATAATGCCAAAGCCGGTTTTGCGAGAGCCGGGGTCTATACCAAGAATAATAGTCATGCCATAAATACCGCCAGTACTGTATATTGCTACAGTATATTAACCAGTAAAAAAAACAAGCCCCAGATCAGGAGCCCCTGTTAAGAATGAGAAGAGGAGCCAGTGGCTTCTGTTTAAGGAACCGTGCTATTAAGTGTTTGTTTTTAAAAAGTGTTGATCTATGATCAGTAGAAAGGGATTGGAAAATAAAAACAGGGATCAGACTTCTTTTACCAAACAATAGAATTCTCCTGCTTACTCCAACCCGTTGTAAATAAACAAAAATAGCCTTAGCCAAAGATCATTTGTTCCGATATAAGGGGGCCAAAGTGATATAAGGCCATAGATAAGCTGTTATGCACTAGTTCATAGACAAGGGAAACTCGCAGTATGTCAGATCCAAAATTGTTCATCTCCTATTGTTGGTCTAACCCTGAACACGAAGAGTGGGTTCTACGACTTGGTACTGAGTTGCGCGAAAATGGTGTTAATGTCATTTTAGATAAATGGGATTTGAAAGAAGGAAACGATGCAAACGCCTTTATGGAAAAAATGGTTTCTGATGAAGAGATCAAAAAAGTCATATTAGTCATTGATGAGCTATACAGTGAAAAGGCTAACAAAAGAACCGGTGGTGTAGGGACTGAAACACAAATTATATCTGCCGAGGTATATGAAAGTGTTGACCAGGATAAGTTTGTTGCTGTAATTGCTACTCGAGACCACGAAGGTAATGCCAAGCTTCCTATCTTTTATAAATCCCGTATATACATTGATCTTTCTAATGAGGAATTGTACGGAAAGAACTTTGAGCAATTGCTGAGATGGGTTTACGACAAACCCCTAAACATAAAACCTGAAATAGGGAAAAAACCTGCTTTCTTGGAAGAAGATAATCAGGTTTCTTTAGGGACATCTGTTGCCTTCCGCCGTCTACTTGAATCCATTCGAAACAATCGTCCTCATGCACATGGTGCATTAGTTGAATATTTTAATCTTTTCTCGGAAAACCTGGAGAAGTTTAGGCTTGAGGCAAGCAATGGAGTTAACGATTTTGACCAAAAAATAGTGGATAGCGTTGAGCAATTTATTCCCGCAAGAAATGAATTAGTTGAAGTGTTTGGGGTTATCGCACAGTACGATCAGTCAACAACCACTGCACCAGTGATCCACAAATTTTTCGAGTCGTTGATTCCTTACCTAGGAAGGCCTGAAGGAATAACTTCCTGTCACAAATGGGACTGGGATAATCTTAAATTCATTGTTCAAGAAAGTTTTGTTCTGTGTATATCAATTTTATTGAAACATGAAAGGTTTGATGTGATTGGCCATCTATTAAATCAGCGTTACTACATTGAAAATGATGAGCGGTATGGTCAAAGTATTATGGCTTCATTTGGTGTGTTTCGAAACTATCTAGAGTCTTTAAATCATAGAAACAAGCGTTTAGAGCTTCGTAGATTGTCAGTTCATGCTGACATTATGAAAGAGCGCTGCACAGACTCTGGTTTATCATTCAATCATATGATGCAGGCAGATTTTGTTTTGTACTTAGTAGAAGCTATGCATGGCCTTAAAGAAGATCGTCGCCAAGAGTGGTGGCCAGAAACTCTGGTATTTAGGTCATTCCATGGAGGGATATTTGAAATATTTCTCCGTGCTGAATCGATTGAATATTTTAACCGCTTAGCCCCCGCCTTAGGTGTTAGCAAAAAGGCTGATCTTGAGTCATTTGTAGAGGGCATAAAAACTGATTCAATTTACATCCCAAAATGGGATTTTGAGAGAATATCCCCTGTAGAGTTAATGAATTTTGAGAACCTGTGTAGTCGTGCATAACAAAGCGTTACACAAATATATTCCACTCAATAAAAAAGGCGGCTTAGATAAGCCGCCTTTTCTGAAACAAACTGTTAAATTATTCTTTTGTTTCAGGCTCTTTTTCTGCGGGAGCTTCTTCAGCAGCAGGCTCTTCTGCAACTTCTGGGGCTGGCGCTTCTTCGGCAGCAGGTTCTTCAGCGGCAGCTTCTTCAACAACCTCTTCGGCTACGGCTTCTTCTGCAACAGCTTCTTCAACTACAGCCTCTTCAACAACTTCTGGTTCAGGTGCAGCCACGGCTTGTTTCACAATGCCTTCAGCCACGAGAATTTTGACTTTATCGTCACCATTGATAGGGCTGTTATCCGCACCAATAACGCCATAACGACCTGAACGCTTTTGATAAACTGTGTAGTCATCTGTTTTCTTCAGTACTTTCATCTCTATTTCTCCGTTGATTACTCGTTGTTGGACTACCTCTAAAAATGCACTTTTTCTGCGATTGCTGCGTCATCGCCGTGCTCAAATCCTCATGTATAACTTATACACTCCAGTTTTCCGCGCGGCGCTTCCTTTCACTCACAAAAAAATCACTATTTTTAAAGGCAATCCTGGGTTAAAAATTTATAAGGTTAATAATTAATTAGTCTGAGTTAAGAGCTCTCTACTCAATCCAGCTGCTCCATCACTTCAAGTGAAATGTCGGCATTGGTATACACATTTTGGACATCGTCCAGGTCTTCAAGACTATCTATTAATGCCAGTGCTTTTTCAGCACCATTTTTATCCAGCGGGACTGTGATAGAAGCCAGCATGGTGATCTCTGCATCATCAGGCTCGAAACCGGCAGCGACGATGGCATCTTTCACTGCGGCAAAATCTTCCCAGGCTGTCATCACATCAATGGATTGGTCGTCATTGGTCACAACGTCTTCAGCACCCGCTTCTAGTGCTGCATCCATGATTTTCTCTTCATCGGCACCCGGTGCAAAACTGATCTGCCCCGTACGTGTAAACAAATAGGCAACAGAGCCATCTGTACCCAGATTACCTCCGCGTTTGTCGAAGGCATGGCGCACATCAGAAACGGTTCTATTGCGGTTGTCTGTCATGCACTCCACGAGGATAGCAATACCACCAACACCATAGCCTTCGTAGGTGATTTCGTCGTAGTTGTCACCGTCACCGGCTCCGGCACCACGAGCGACGGCTTTTTCAACGGTATCCCGTTTCATGTTGGCGCCTAGCGCCTTGTCCACTGCTGCACGCAGACGAGGATTATCTTCAGGGTTGGGGCCACCGGCTTTAGCGGCTACCACCAGCTCACGAATGAGTTTGGTGAAAACCTTGCCCCGCTTGGCATCTTGAGCCGCCTTGCGGTGTTTGATGTTGGCCCATTTACTGTGACCTGCCATAAATAATCTCCTGACTTACCCGAACGACTGTTTTAGCAAAACAGTTTAAGCGGCACCTTTTTTAAGCATTACTTTCTTTTTCTGTAGACGTTTGCTCGCTTGCTGGTTTTTCGCTCGCGGGTTTTTCACGCAACTTAATATTCAGTTCACGCAATTGTTTTTTATCCACTGCCCCAGGCGCGTTGGTCAATACACAGGCTGCTGTCTGGGTTTTAGGGAAGGCAATAACATCACGAATAGAGTCACTGCCTGTCATCAACATAATCAGACGGTCCAAACCAAAAGCCAAGCCTCCGTGGGGAGGACAACCGTAGCTCAGTGCATCCACTAGAAAACCGAATTTTTCATTGGCCTCTTCATCACTGATGCCCAATACATGGAAAACTGATTTCTGCATATCCGGGTTGTGGATACGAATAGAGCCACCACCCAATTCAGTGCCATTCAGCACCATGTCATAGGCTAGGGACAGGGCATTTTCTGGATTACTTTCCAGCTCTTCCGGGGTACAGGCCGGACGTGTGAACGGATGGTGCAGTGATGTCCAGTTACCGTCACCGGTATCTTCAAACATGGGGAAGTCAACGACCCAAAGTGGTGCCCACTCACAGGTATACAGATCCAGATCTGCACCCAGTTTGCAACGCAATGCACCCAGCGCTTCAGAAACAATTTTGCCTTTATCGGCACCGAAGAAAATCAAATCACCATTTTCAGCACCGGTGCGCTCGAGGATGGCACCACGAACCTCGTTGGGAAGGAACTTCACAATCGGCGATTGCAGCCCTTCTTCCAAATCGTCTTTATCATTGACCTTGATATAGGCCAGACCTCTTGCACCGTAGATACTGACAAACTTGGTGTAGTCATCAATTTTCTTACGACTGATGCTGCTACCACCCGGCACTCTTAATGCTGTGACCCGACCTTTGGGGTCATTGGCTGGGCCAGAGAACACTTTAAAGTCGACTGCTGCCATCAGGTCTTTGATTTCAACCAACTCTAATGGAATTCTCAGATCGGGCTTATCGCTACCAAACCGATCCATGGCTTCGTAGTAGGGCATACGAGGGAAATGACCGAGGTCTACATCCAAAACTTTCTGGAATACAGAACGAATCATCTCTTCGTTAATGGCCATAATCTCTTCTTCAGAGGTAAACGATAGTTCAACATCCACCTGGGTAAACTCAGGTTGACGATCGGCACGTAAATCCTCATCACGGAAACACTTGGCAATTTGATAGTAACGGTCGATACCAGACACCATTAACAGTTGTTTAAACAGCTGTGGCGACTGTGGCAGGGCAAAAAATTTACCGTCGTGGGTACGGCTGGGCACCAGATAATCCCGTGCACCTTCAGGGGTGGCGCGGGTCAGAATAGGCGTTTCAATATCCAGAAAGCCTTTGTCGTCCAGATAGTCACGGATGGTTGCCGTTACCTCAGAGCGAAAACGCAGGTTCTTCAGCATTTCCGGGCGACGCAAGTCCATGTAACGATATTTTAAGCGAACGTCCTCGCCCACTTTATTGTGTTCATCCAGAGGGAATGGTGGGGTATCTGAGGTGTTCAGTATGACCAGTTCCAGCCCATAGATCTCGACCTCACCCGTGGGCATCTCAGGATTAACGGTTTCTGGCGTACGGGCGCGAACCTTACCCTTTACCTGAAGCACATATTCACTGCGCACAGTATCGGCACGTTCAAAGTGCTCACCACCATCAGGATCAAAAACCACCTGAACGATGCCTTCGCGATCACGAAGGTCAATAAAGATCACACCACCGTGGTCACGACGACGGTCTACCCAACCACAAAGTGTAATTTCCTGGTCAATGTTCTCAGCACCCAGAACACCGCAATAAGTTGTACGCATTATGTCTTCCCGTATTGATCAATTGAGGTTCGACAATTGAACCCCCAGCATGCTTGTTACACGCATTTCAGGTGCACCAGCAAAAGCCGCGCATTATACCCCATGAAAACGGGTGCTAGAAGGATGTATACAGGGTTTCCAGAGCTACAGCCTAACCGGCTTTCTAACCGGCTTGAAAGTCATCCCCGACCAACACGTTGGCCACGGACTCAATCCGATGCTCAAGCTCAGTTTGTGGATAATCCTTTGCCGACATCGCTCCCCAGATAGGATTTGGCCAAGCGACATCTGTCGTATAACGTGCAACATGGTGAATATGTAGCTGAGGCACCATGTTTCCCAGCGTCGCGATATTAATTTTGTCCGGTGAAAACACATCGACCAGTGCCTCCGCCAACATGCATGACTCCTTCATCAACTGCATTCGGTCCCGCTCTGAAAGGTGGTAAACCTCCGTTACCTTGGGCCGCTTGGGCACCAGAATGAACCAGGGGTAATTCGCATCTTTATGAATCAACAATTGGCACAACTCAAATTCTCCAACTGTCAGGGTGTCGTCTGCTAGCCTGGCGTGAAGTTCAAACATTTAAATACCTCTCCCCTTAAACGAAAAGCCCTAAGCCCAAAGACCTAAACAAAAAGCCCTAAACTAAAAGTCCGGTACCCGAAGCCCTGTACCCAAAGAACGCACCACCGTAAAATAACGTCTTTTACATCAATCGCCAACAACAAGTGGCTATACAAACGTCACTTTACGAAAGTTACTATACGAGAGCCACTATGCGAGCCAGTCAATACCTTATTGCCACCCAAAAAGAAACGCCAGCGGATGCTGAAGTTATCAGCCACCAGCTTATGCTGAGGGCCGGTATGATCCGCAAGCTGGCCGCGGGACTCTATAGCTGGTTGCCACTCGGATTGCGCGTGCTACGCAAAGCAGAAGCGATTGTCCGTGAAGAAATGGATCGAGCCGGCGCACAGGAAGTCCTAATGCCCGTCACACAGCCCTCAGAGCTTTGGGAAGAGTCTGGCCGCTGGGAACAATATGGACCAGAGCTACTGCGCATCAAAGACAGACACGGCCGTGCTTTTTGCCTTGGCCCCACCCACGAAGAAGTGATTACTGACCTTGTTCGCAATGAGCTTCGCAGTTATAAACAGCTACCGGCCAACTTCTACCAGATCCAAACCAAATTCAGAGATGAAATTCGTCCGCGCTTCGGCATTATGCGCGCCCGTGAATTTTTGATGAAAGATGCCTATTCCTTTCATATCACCCAGGACAGCTTGCAACAAACCTATGATGTGATGTTCAAGGCTTACACCGCTATTTTCAGCCGGCTGGGCCTGGACTTTAGACCCGTACTGGCGGACACCGGCAGTATCGGCGGTAGCCACTCTCACGAATTTCATGTACTGGCAGATTCAGGAGAAGACGATATCGCTTTCTCCACACAAAGTGACTATGCGGCAAATGTGGAAATGGCTGAGGCGTTGGCGCCTGAGGGTGAACGTCCTGCGGCAGCCGCTCAAATGAGCGAGGTAGCTACACCTGACCAGCACAGTATTGAAGAGGTCAGCCAATTCCTTAAATTGGAGAGCAGCCAAGTCGCTAAAACACTGATCGTATTGGGAGAGTCAGAAAACGAGTCAGACGGTAAACCAAAAGAGAACCAAACAGCACTCGTTGCACTGGTACTTCGTGGTGACCACGAACTCAATGATATTAAAGCCGAGAAATTTGATGGCGTAGCATCCCCGCTAACCTTTGCCAGTGAAGAACAAGTAAAACAATCATTGGGGTGTAGTGTCGGCTCCCTCGGTCCTGTCGGCCTTGAAATTCCGGTGATTGTAGACCGCAGCGCAGCACACTTGGCCGACTTTGTCTGTGGTGCTAACAAAGATGGCTTCCACCTAACCGGAGTCAATTGGGAACGAGACTGCTCATGGGAACAAGACGGCCCATTAACCAACAACCCACTGACACGCATCGAAGATATCCGCAACGTAGTGCCTGGCGATGCCAGCCCTGACGGAAAAGGCGTACTGGAAATTAAGCGCGGTATCGAGGTTGGTCATATTTTCCAACTGGGCACCAAGTACAGCGAAGCCATGAATGCACGGGTGCTCAATGAGCAAGGTCGCGAACAAGCCATGCTGATGGGCTGCTACGGCATTGGTGTCAGCCGGGTGGTTGCGTCAGCCATCGAGCAGAACCACGACGACAACGGCATTATGTGGCCAGATGCACTGGCGCCGTTTCAGGTTGCATTGGTACCCATCAATATGCACAAATCAGAACAGGTTCGCGAAACTTGCGAAACACTCTATCAAGAGCTACAAGAAGCTGGATACGATGTACTCTTTATGGATGAAGCGAAAGCTCGACTGGGTGTTATGTTGGCCAATATAGAGCTCATAGGCTTGCCTCACCGCATTGTTGTGGGTGATAGAGGCCTGGCTGAAGGGCAAGTGGAATACGGCAACCGCCGTGAGGGAGAAAATCAGAAAGTGGACCTCGCCGAATTACCCAGCTTCCTAAAACAGGCTATTGGATGATAACAACTGTGGGAAAATTGATTATCGCCGGGTGGCTCAGTGCCGCCCTGGCAATAAGCACCACCGCCATTGCCGATCAGCCGTTTTCTCCTGAGGCCGATCAAACACTCGTATCTCTACTTAAGCAGGCCATTGAGCAATCTGACAGCTTTGAAGATAAATTCGATGCGGAGGTTTGGCTGTTCTCCAAATCAAGTCAGCTTGAACGATATATACCTGACAACGAAGAACGGCTAAACCTGCTTAGAAAAATTCATCACGCCGCTACTCGGGCCGGTCTATCCCCTGAAGTCGTACTTGCTGTCATCCAGATTGAAAGCCGGTTTGACCACTACGCGCTATCTTACGCCGGGGCCCAAGGCTTAATGCAGGTGATGCCATTTTGGAAAAATGAAATAGGGCATCCCGAAGATAACCTGATCGATGTAGACACCAATTTGCGCTATGGCTGCACTATCCTCAAATACTATCTAGACAAGGAAAAAGGGAATCTAACACCGGCACTGGCCCGCTACAACGGTAGCTATGGAAAGACTTGGTACCCGGAAAAGGTCTTGGTTGCCTGGGAATATTGGCGATAAATGTCGACTTGAGCTGCGTTAAAAAACACAACAAATGTCCCCTGCTGAACTAGGTGGCGAGAACTAAAGTGGTGAGAACTAAAGAATCGAGCCAACTATTTTCAGTAACTTAAGCCAACCATGTTCAGTAACTGGGTTCAGTAACTTAGTTCAGCAACTTGAGAGAACTATAAGAAGTGCCAAAAAAAACGCCGCAATAAGCAGCGTTTTCTACTATCCCCTTTAATCAGGGCAAACCATCAAATTCAGCACCTTCCTTCTCGGGCGGTAGCAGATCTTCACGGGACATCCCCAAACTAAGCAGTATATTCGCCGCCACATAGATAGAAGAGTATGTTCCGACAAACACACCTACTATCAAAGCAACGGCAAAATTGTGAATCAACTCACCACCAAATAAGAACAGCGCAAACAACACCATCAAGGTGGTTAAGGATGTAATCAGTGTACGGCCCAGGGTTTGTGTCAGAGATTCATTGATCACAGACAGCGCATCGGACTTTCGTAATAACCGGAAATTCTCACGAATACGATCCGAAACCACAATGGTGTCATTGAGGGAGTAACCGACGACTGCCAATACCGCAGCAAGCACGGTGAGGTCAAACTCCATACCGGTCAACGAAAAGAACCCTAAGGTAATAATCACATCATGGGCTAGAGCTGCCACCGCACCTAAAGAGAACTTGTACTGAAAACGGATCGCCACATAAAGCATAACAATAGCCAGTGCGGCAAGCATACCAAGGCCGCCATCCTCGCGTAGCTCGTCACCCACCTGTGGGCCAACATAATCCACCCTGCGAAGCTCAATGCCGCTGTCACCATTGCCCAGTGCTTTTAGCACCTCATCGGACAACCCCGCTTCTGGCTTACCTTGCAATCGAATCAGCACATCACGCTCAGAGCCAAAGTGAACCACGACAGGGCTTTCAAACCCGGCTGCTGTTAGCTGTGTACGAATAGATTCCAAAGCTGCTGGTTGCTGGTAACCCACCTCAATCTGGGTGCCGCCCGTAAAATCCAAACCCAGGGTGACACCTTTAAAAGACAGGGATAAAAGGGAGCCAACAATCAACAGGGCAGAAACAATCGCTGCCAATTTTCGATGACCCATAAAATCTATAATACGTGGTGTTGTCATGGTCAGCTCCTAAATCCACACTTTCTTGATAGTTCGGCCACCATAGACCAGATTCACCAACGAACGAGTACCCACAATGGCCGTAAACATAGAGGTCAAAATACCGATAGAGAGAGTCACCGCAAAGCCCTGTACGGGACCAGACCCAATAGCATAGAGAATGACCGCCACAATTAGTGTTGTGAGGTTGGCATCGATAATTGATGTAAAGGCTCGATCATACCCGGCATTAATGGCTGACTGTGGAGGCAGGCCATTGGCCAGTTCCTCCTTAATCCTTGAAAAGATCAATACGTTGGCATCCACCGCCATCCCTACGGTCAACACGATACCTGCAATACCCGGTAGTGTGAGGGTGGCACCGAGCATTGACATAACCGCCACCAGAACAATCAGGTTAACCGCCAGTGCCGTGTTGGCGAATATGCCAAAAACTCGGTAGTAAACAAACATGAAAGCCAGCACCAAAGCCATGCCGATAGTGACCGACTTGATACCCAATGAAATATTCTCAGCGCCTAAGGATGGCCCAATAGTCCGCTCTTCCACAAAATACATCGGTGCAGCCAATGCGC
Source organism: uncultured Cellvibrionales bacterium (assembly GCA_913062605.1). Lineage (GTDB taxonomy): Bacteria > Pseudomonadota > Gammaproteobacteria > Pseudomonadales > Porticoccaceae > Porticoccus. The sequence continues at coordinate 22,443 of CAJXWQ010000012.1, read as the reverse complement.
CAGACCGAAGCAGCAATGCAAGCTCAGAGGCTTCTCTGGGGCTATCTAGCCCGGTAATACGGAAGGAAACACCAAGCGCGCTACGAATAGAGGCTAGGCTAATAATTTTCTTTTCCACATAACGTTTGTGTGTCGCTACCGACTCACCGTTTTCATCGATGCTATATTCGGTGTGGGTTTTGTACTCAATAAATAGCACACCCAAACGGCGCCCTATATTTTTACGCGAAGCCCGGTGCATTCGAGCACCACCCTCACTATCCAGCGTGATATCAACCTGCGGCAATCCACTTTCATCAAAGCCGGTTCCTGCATTAGAAACATGGTCACCGGTTATCACCACCGATTTTTCCAACCAGGCATCCGGCATACGACCTGAAGGATCCTTAAACTCAAACTTTTCACGGTTGATGGTTTTGCCGGACTCGGCCTCGAGGCGAAACTCAAGGTTGGCCGTCTTACCGATAATGCGCTTGGCTTCAGCAGTATCCTGAACCCCAGGTAACTCTACTACGACCCGGTTACGACCCTGCCGCTGTACAATTGGCTCAGAGACACCTAACTCATTCACCCGGTTACGCAGGGTAGTCAGGTTCTGCTTAATGGCATAGTTCTCAATGTCTCTCACTGATGATTCAGTCATTGACGAATGAATCACAAAGAGACCGTCTTCTTCACTCAACTGACGACTCAGATCACGGAAATTTTGGCGGAGAATACCAATTGCCTGACCCCGCTCTTCTACTGTTTTAAAGGCACTGACAATGGCTCTCTTATCAATTAACTTGACTGAGCTGTAACGCAGTTTTTCTTTCCGCATGGCGCTACGCACTTCACGTGCCATCGACTCCATACGTGTACTAATAGCTTCGTCAGTCTTAACCTCAAGTAGGAAATGAACGCCGCCACTGAGATCCAGCCCTAATTTCATGGGCGAGGCGCCTAGCCCCGCTAACCAATCCGGGGTCGTGGGAGCCAAGTTGAGCGCCACAATATAATCACTGCCGAGAGCTTGCTGGATCAATCGCTTGGCTGGCAATTGCTGTTCACGGCTGGTCAGGCGAATAAGTCCACTCTCACCACTGGCCTCACCACCAAAGTATTCGATACCAGCACCCTCTAGGGCGCCAGTCATTTTTGCCATCACCTGATCATCGATATTCGCACTACTGCTTTGACCGGAGACCTGTATCGCAGGGTCTGGGGCATATAGGTTTGGCAAGGCGTAAATCACCCCAAGGATGACGACAAGGAGAATAAGCAGGTACTTCCAGAGAGGGTAATGATTCATTTGACTGTTCTTATGTTGAATCCCGGACAATAAAGCGGGGCATTATAGGCTTAAAGCAGGCGTAAAATCATGGTTTTGCAGGGCCAGCTATCAATAATTGTTCCCTCACCTGTATATAGGGGCACTTATAGTTATATCAAGGTAGCGATATCAAGCGGGTGGTACTAGCCCCTTTTGCTACTAAAGCTCCGGCTGCTGGAGCCCCTGTTCAGCATAAAAGTTACGGGAAAACTCTTCCAGACGATGCTCTTCAATAGCCTGACGGATATCTGACATCAGGTTTTGGTAGTAACGTAAGTTATGAATGGTATTAAGCTGAGCACTGAGGATCTCACCACATTTCTCGACATGATGAAGATAGGCACGACTGAAATTTTGACAGGTATAACAGTCGCAGTTTACATCCAGTGGCCCGGTATCATGGCGATGCACGGCATTACGTATTTTGATTACTCCGGTACTGGTAAACAAATGGCCATTCCGGGCATTTCGAGTGGGCATCACACAATCAAACATGTCTATCCCACGACGCACTGCCTCAAGAATATCCTGGGGCTTACCTACACCCATCAGATAGCGCGGTTTATCCTGAGGCATTTTAGGTGGCAACGTGTCGAGAATTCGAAGCATATCTTCTTTTGGCTCACCCACTGAGAGTCCACCAATGGCATAGCCATCAAAACCAATTTCCTCGAGCCCTGACAGAGATTCGTCACGCAAGGATTCATGCATACCGCCCTGAATAATACCGAATAAAGCTGAAGGACTATCGCCATGTGCCACCTTGCTGCGATTGGCCCATCGCAGAGACAACTCCATAGACGTGCGTGCCTCAGACTCAGTTGCCGGGTACGGCGTGCATTCATCGAAGATCATGACGACGTCTGCCCCCAACTCCCTTTGCACCTGAATAGATTTTTCTGGATCCAGAAATACCGGACTTCCATCAATAGGAGAACGAAATGAAACTCCTTCTTCTGAGATCTTACGAATATCGCCCAGACTAAAAACCTGAAAGCCACCAGAATCTGTCAGAATTGGTCCCTGCCACTGCATGAAGTCATGAAGAGTGCCTTTTTTCCCCGGCTCAGGGCTGTGCTCCATAACCACTTGTGTGCCGGGCCGTAGCATAAGGTGAAAGGTATTTCCGAGTATTATTTGAGCACCGATCTCTTCAATATCCCTCGGCAACATACCCTTTACGGTACCGCAGGTTCCCACTGGCATAAATGCAGGGGTTTCTACGGTGCCACGGGGGAACTGTAAACGGCCTCTGCGCGCCTTGCCATCGGAGGTGTCCAGCTCAAAGGACATAAAGCATTCACGATTCATTGGGGCTGATCCTTGTTTGACTGCTCCATATTTGACTGCTCCACATTTGGCTGTTCCATATTAGGTATGTCCTCGGCAGCATCAGGGTTGCGCGTTAAAAACATCGCATCGCCATAACTGAAAAACCGGTAACGCTGCTCTACCGCCTCACGATAGGCCGCCATGATCCGGGAGTAACCCGAAAAAGCACTCACCAGCATCAGCAGTGTGGATTCTGGTAGGTGAAAATTGGTCAGCAGCGCATCTACCACATTAAATTTATAACCGGGATAGATAAAAATATCCGTATCGTCATTAATTGGCTTGATGTCACCGTCTGCCGCTGCGCTTTCCAAACAGCGCACACTCGTTGTACCCACCGCGATCACTCGCCCGCCGCGTTTACGTGTCTCAACAATTTTCTCACAAACAGAAGCGGGAACATCAATCACTTCAGAGTGCATCACATGATCACGAATATTATCAGCACGCACCGGCTGGAATGTCCCAGCGCCCACATGAAGCGTCACATAAGCCATATCCACACCAGCCTGCCTGAGCTTATTCAGCAATGGCTCGTCAAAGTGTAAGCCCGCTGTTGGCGCAGCGACAGCACCCGGTTTTTCAGCATAGACTGTCTGGTATCGTTCACGATCAGCGGTATTATCGGCTCGATCTATATAGGGTGGCAACGGCATGTGGCCATTGGTTTCAAGCAGCTCCAGTACGGACTGTTCACCGGCAAAACACAACCGGAACAAGTCACCCTCTCGGCCCTCAACTTCAGCCTGTGCCCCACCCTCAAAAAATAACTTGGCACCCTGTTTGGGTGATTTACTGGATCGAAGGTGCGCCAGCACTCTGTGATCATCCAGCAATCGTTCGACCAGCATCTCAACTTTACCGCCCGTCTCCTTTTGGCCAAACAATCGCGCCGGAATAACCCGCGTATTGTTAAACACCATAAGATCACCGGGCTGAATCAGTGAACAGATATCAGGAAACATTCGATGTACGACATCGCCCTTCTGTCCATCAAGCACCAGCATTCTGCTCCCGCATCGATCAGCCGTCGGCTGACGTGCTATCAACTCATCGGGTAGGTGGTAATAAAACTGTTCTCGGCGCATGGTGGGCTATAGATCACTGGCTATTCTATGAAAAGGCCGCAAGGGTAATTGAAATGGACAAACAGAGCCAGTCCTGAGACTTTCCCCTAAAGCGATGGCGCTATCCAAACTGATCCCTTGATTATGCAAAGACCACTGCTATAATCGCGCTCCTGTGCCAGAGTGGTGAAATTGGTATACACAGGGGATTCAAAATCCCCCGCCCTTAAAAGCGTGCCGGTTCGAGTCCGGCCTCTGGTACCAAATAAATAAAACCCTGCCTTTTTAGGTAGGGTTTTTTTATTTGTGTCTTCATCGGTCGGCGAGGAACAGCACCCCGATTCGACAAATTGAGACCCCAGAAGCAATTTGGGCGCTTGAGCAAAGCGATAGCGCTTCCGCAGGAAGTGCCAATGGCCCCTAAGCAATTGGCATCAGTCCGGTCTCTGGTACCAAATCAATAAAAAAGCCCGCTTTCATAAGCGGGCTTTTTTATGTAAATCTAATCAGTGAAAGCTCACACAACATGCTCATCCAAGTACTTATTCACCTCTGATTCGACCATTCCCTTCAAAGCCATCATCAACAGGCCCAGCTTCACATCTACATTAACCGTCGACTCATCAAAACTTACCTTGGCATCGACACTGCTGTATTTGTAATGAACCAGATCGCCTTCCAAGCGATAATCCCCACCAAATTTGGCTTTTAACTTCTGACCCAACTCCTCCGTCATAGCCCGCAATTGGGCCTTATCCATACTATGACTTCTCTGAATCTTTATATGGCTCACCTACTCTCCCCTTATAGTTATCATTATCAAGGTAGTGACTAAATAACACCCTGTGATTCAGATGCTAGCCTTGTTTATCCTGCTGGTAAAGCGCATTGCACTCCTTCATAAACTGTCGTTGCAAATCTCCCATGTAAGGAGCCAATAGCGTCATGATTTGAAGTATGGCGCTCTGAATAAATTTGTGCTGATCCAACTGCCGTTTACGTAGATTTTGGAACTCGAACCAATGTGTATAGACCAACATCATATTGTCAGCCAACTCATCAATACGTATTTCCGTATCCCCTCCAGCCAACACACCTTCATCGAGTAAGTTATTCAACATAGTATGGATTGACTGATATTGTTGCTCAACCAGCCGACGAAAGCGGCTATCAATCACCGTATATTTTTGTAATAAATCGGTGATATTCCGAAAGAAGAAACGGTAGTGATAGATATATTCTAAAACCACATACAAGTGTAACCAGTGTTCTTCTAACGTATCACCAGCCTCCTTTGTATCCTTCAACAGCAGAATAATACCTGCCTCAAACTGCTCATAGAGGGCCGCAACAATCTCTTCCTTGCCCTTAAAATGGTAATAAAGATTACCAGGACTAATATCCAGCTCATTTGAAATGTCTACCGCTGAGAGGTTGGCTTCCCCTTCTTCATTAAATAGCCGGAGGCTTACTTCTAAAATCACATCACGCCGTTTCATAACTATTCCAATGAATGCCTAGAAAAAATTTCATATTTATTGAAGATAACCCTTTTATTAGTATGCCTTTTCTAAAAATTTTCTTTACTGTAGTGCCTATATTCGGAAATAAATGCTCCAACCAAACAGCTCAAGGAGATACTACTATGGCTGACTTGAAGAATGCTATTGACAAGACAGAAGAACTGGCTCGTAAAATCTGGCTGGCAGGACTTGGTGCATACGGCCATGGTCTAAACAACGTGCAAGACGGCTACGACAAAATGAGTGACCAAACTCGCCGTTTGTTTGATGACCTGGTTGACCAGGGCACCAAAATTGAAGCCGACGCCAAAGGTGCACTGGATAAAACTGGTGATAAGCTGAAAGAGCAAGGTCAAAAACTGAAAGATCAAGGCGAGAAACTGAAAACCCAAGGCAAAACTATTCGTGAGGAAGGCCTCAATCTGAATGTTAGTGCCCGAGTTGAAGAAATCCGCGAAAAAGTAGCCTCCAAGCTCACTATGCCTTCCCTACCTTCGTTCAGCAATGATGACAAATTAGCCGAGCTGAACACCAAGTTGGAAGAACTTATTAATGTAGTAGCTAAACTCTCAGCAGAGTCTAAAACGGCCACTGCTACAAAAACTGAAGAGAAACCTGCGCCCAAGAAAAAAGCGCCTGCTCGTAAAGCTGCACCCAAAAAGAGTGAAGCTGCTGCTTAACTGTTTGTTTATACCCCCTTGCTCACTATGAGCAACTAGTGCCACAGACTGCTTCCCAGAGGTCTGATGTTACGGGCCACCTATATTAGGTGGCCTTTTTTTTGTCTTGAATTTGACCTTTGATATACGCCTTATCCCGCTCTCATCGCACTCTATCACATGTAATATTTCGACCCAAAGCCCCTCAAAATTCATCATTAAAGTGGCAAACACACCGCTTGAATCTAAACTGAAAGGTAGAAGCTAGTCCTGTACGGAGGGCCGGTATGGTTGAAAGGCTGCATACCAGTATTCACTGTATAAGCGCCGGGTTTGTTGTCACCGTCGTTGTAGGTATTCTGTTAGTTTCAGTTTCGGTAGGAACCCTTGCCCAAGATGAGTTGTTTTTACCTAACACCTTGACTCATGGCGATAATCGTCAGTATATAAACGTTAGTAATCTGAATAATATTCAGCTATCCATGCGAGCAGAGGCTCTCCGCTCTCAGGCACTTAATGCAAACCAAAGAGCCCTCAATTACCAGTGGCTTGAAAGTCATCAAAATGAGAATTTTATTATTGGTAGCAAGGCTTACAAAACGCTCTTTAAACGGGGATTCAAGAAATACTGGAACCGCAAGCGCCACGAAAATTTCAAAAATAAGTATATCCCCGACCTGGATGGCCGAGGCGCAATGTCCAGCGAAATAGACTATGACCTACATGTCAATTCACATGGCCTTACACTTGAGCTAACCTACCAATTCTGAATTGGTCAGGTTTTTGATAGAATCCCCGACCAGCCCGGCACCTATGGCAATAATAACCTCAAGCTTCCGATCAACTTAGCGGAACCTCCACTGAGAGCTTTACCCTTGAATATTGAAACGACACAACCGCTTCCCACTGCAAACCTACTCCGTCGCCTAATGGCTATGATCTACGATATGTTTCTACTTATGGGCATCAGCTTTGCCTATGGCATCATCGTGTTGTTACTGCGTTTGTTATTTGGGGAAGATACCATGGAGGCACCTCATAGTATGGTGCAACTGATCATCGCTATAGGTCTGTGGTTCTGTTATGCCCTGTTTTACGTTTGGTGCTGGCGTCGTACGGGTCAGACACTTGGCATGAAATCATGGCGTATTCAATTACAGGGACGTAACCAGCCAACACCTAGCTGGCAAGAATGCTGGCTTCGCTCGGTGCTAGCACCGTTATCATTGATGGCTCTAGGTATTGGCTACTTCTGGTGCCTGATAGATAAAAATGGGCATTGTCTTCACGATAACCTCAGTAATACTCAGGTTGTCCTGCTACCCAAAAAATCCTAACAGGGTAAAGCGTAAAAACCTGGCCCATCAGGCGGCCCGGCGAAGTAGCACCAAACCAATCACACAGCAAACTACAGCTGGAAAGATGACCGCCAGAAAGGGTGAGAACCCGAAGACAACGCTGGCAGGGCCCAGCAGATCCTGGCTGGTGCGAAACATAAGCCCCACCACCACGCCAGCAAAGATGCGATACCCCATAGTGACCTGACGAAGAGGACCAAATACAAACGAGATAGCAATTAACACCAAACTCACAATGGTTAAAGGCTGCATTGCTTTATCCCAAAATACCAACTTGTAACGAGAATTATCCTGCCCCTGCGCCTTCAAGTACTTGCTATAGCTGTACAAACTTCGTATGGCCAATGATTCTGGTGGCATCACCACAAAGCGGAGTAAATCGGGTGACAAGTCTGTCTCCCAGTCACGAAGGACAAATGTGCCAACTTCAGTACGCCCCCCCAGAAAACGGGTTGTAGATCCATGTTCTTCAACCCAGTGATCACCTTGATAGGTGGCTCGTTTAGAAAAACTGGACTCCTGTAGGAAGTGGTTTTCATCGAAACGGTATCGAGTCACACCAAATAACACCCCACCGGGATACACGGCATTGAAATGCATGAACTCGTGGCCTTCCTTGTTCCAAAAACCACTGGTCGATTCTTGCGCACTTTTGCCGCTTTTCAAGAGCATTCGTCGGCTCTCAGCATACTGATCAGTATAGGGAACCATGTATTCACCAAATAATGCGCCCACGACTATCAGCACCAAGATAGGTCGAAGTACCAACCCAACAATATGCAAAACAGATACGCCCGCAGAACGCATCACCACCAACTCAGAGTTGTTGGCCAAAGACCCGAGGCCAATTAAACAACCTGTCAGACAAGCCATGGGAATATGTTCATAAATACGTGCAGGCAATGTCAGAGCCACATAGATCATCACCTGATTAAACGTGTACTCATTACTGATATCACCAACACCATCGATAATGGCACCGATAGCATCCAATGCCACAATCACCAGAAGCACTAATGCTATGGAGCCAATAACAGCAGAGGTGATATACCGAGACAGACACCTCATCCGTTGCTATTCCCAAAGTATCGAATAACCAGCTTTGACACTCTATGCTCAGAGTACCCACGCTGTATTATCTGTTGAATAATCATTGGTTGCCCCAGCAGCAGCAAAGCAATCAAAAGAAACAGTCCATGCACGCCCCACAACCCCAGCAGTGCAGGAAGCTTTCCATCCTCAACTGCTCCCCGAGCGCCATTGAGCATCACAAGATAAACAATATAGAGCAATATCGCTGGTAACATTTTGACAAACCGACCCTGACGGGGGTTAGTTTTACTGAGAGGAATAGCCATCAGTGTCATTACCAGAACCAAAATAGGCACCGAAAAACGCCACTGAAGTGCAGCCACATGGGCCATCTTATCTGACGCCATCAACTCCCCTGTGGGCATCGTATCCGATGTGTGCCGACTGTGGTGTTTTTTCGGCTTGCTCAAGCGCTGCCCATACTCCTCAAAATGGGTTACCTGATAATCTGCCTTCCCGGGCACACCCTGAATCCGGTAACCATTCTCTAACACTAGATAGCTTGGCTTCTCAGGAGATGTCCGGTGCTGGTGCCCCGCCTCAGCAACCACTAAAACCAGCTGCTGCCCTTCCGGTGCATCAGGATTGTTTTCGGCCATAAACACATCACGCATTTGCCCTTCCTTGTTGACTTCCTCCGCATAAGTAACGGCCTTACCACCCTGTAGTGGGTAAAAATGAGTCCCCACCATGCCATCCAGCTCGCCTCGCTCTTTCTGTGCCGTCAATAATGCTTCGGCTTTACGCAAGCCTGTGGGGCCTACCTCCAGACTCAACCAACCCACCAATAGGGCAATGAACAATCCCGGTATCATGGTATAAACGACCAACTGTCTCGGACTCATACCACAGGCAGTCATCACCGTCATTTCACTTTGAACATAGAGGCGACCATAAGTCAGTAGAATGGCCAGGAAAAAAGCCAAGGGCAAGATCAGCTCTAAAAAACCAGGCAGACGATAACCAATAATGGCTAACAGAATTCCCGCGTCCAACTCCCCTGCCGCAGCCTGTGCCAGATATTTAACGAAGCGTCCACTGACAATAACCATTAACAACACAGTGCAAACAGCAAAGGTTGAGGCCAGCAAGTCACGGGCAATATAGCGAAATATAAGCAAAGGTGGTTTCCTGTTATGCTTCGTGCATTATCACATTTATTGTCAGACAATTATCCAGCTTTACACTGAGTTTGTCTTGTAAAGCATGACCCTATTACACGCCCCCTACCAACAACCGGAGACACCATGGAATTTACTGCCAGCGCTTGCAATCTACTGACCCTAAAAACTGATTGTCTTGTCATTGCTCTCGGACATGATGGGGCAGATAACCCCACACTCCAATCCATTGACGCCGCCACCGGTGGTTTAGTTTCTCGGCTGCAATCAGGTGGCGATATTAAAAATACCATTGGCAGTTCCCTGTTAATCAACGAACCTCCTGGACTGGCAGCAAAACGTCTGTTACTTCTAGGTAGTGGAAAAAAGGCTGCCAATGAGCAATCTTTCCTGAAGCTCGCCGCTGGTCTTGCTAACAAGCTGACAAAATTACCCATCACTTCTACCTGTATTTCAATGAACCATCTTCAAGTTGAGCATCGCGACAACGTCTGGCAGGCCCAACAGCTGGCTCGAAAACTGGTAGAAGCTTCATACTTATTTAATCCCTTTAAATCTAAAGAGAAAAAAATAACGTCACTGAAGAAAATTACTCTGGCAACACCTTCTCGCAAAGGACTCGATACACTAAGAAACACCCTCAATAGGGGTAAGGCAATTGCCAATGGAGTGAACCTCGCGCGTGAGTTGGGGGATCTCCCAGGAAATATCTGCACGCCATCTTACCTCGCCAGCCAATCCAGAAAGTTAGCTAAAAAACATACAAAACTCAGCTGTAAAGTTCTCAATGAAAAACAGATGAAGACGCTTGAAATGGGTGCACTCTTGTCGGTGACCGCAGGTACCATTGAACCTGCAAAGATGATTGTGCTCGAGTATCTGGGAGGTAAGTCGGGCGATAAGCCTATCGTACTGGTAGGCAAAGGCGTCACCTTTGACTCCGGGGGCATCAGTCTCAAACCTGGTGCAGCCATGGATGAGATGAAATACGACATGTGCGGGGCCGCCAGTGTACTCGGGACATTTTCTACCTTGATCGAAGCTGGGCTGCCGATCAATGTAGTAGGCATTATTCCCACTGTTGAAAATATGCCAAGTGGTACGGCAACTAAACCTGGCGACATTGTTAAAAGCATGTCTGGCCAGACGATTGAAGTTCTCAATACAGATGCTGAAGGCCGCCTGATTCTGTGTGACGCCCTCACCTACGCCGGCCGATATAAGCCAAAGGCTGTGATTGATATCGCCACCCTCACAGGAGCTTGCGTCATGGCGTTGGGCAGCCATGCCTCTGGTATTCTCAGCAATAACGACGCACTGGCAGCGCAACTTGAAACAGCGGGCCAAACAAGTGGCGACAGGATCTGGCGGCTACCACTTTGGAACGAATACGACAAACAGCTTAAAAGTAACTTTGCTGATATGGCTAATATCGGTGGACGCCCTGCCGGCACCATCACAGCAGCATGCTTTCTGGGGCGATTTACCAAGGACTATCAATGGGCCCATTTAGACATCGCAGGTACGGCCTGGAATAGTGGTGGCAACAAAGGCGCAACCGGTCGCCCGGTACCGTTGCTGACACAGTACCTACTGGAACAAGCTGGCCTATGACCGGTATTAATTTTTACCGTATTAACGGTGATTTTGATGCAGCCCTCAATCTGGCCTGCCAACTAACTGAAAAAGCCTTTCAACAAGGGCTTACCGTTTTACTACACACCGCAGATGAAACTGTTTCCCAGCAACTCGACAGTTTGTTGTGGGCATTCAAGCCCACAACATTTCTGCCCCATGAGTGTGAACACAGTCCAAAAGAAAGAGTATCAATTTGTCATCAGGATGATGCTGGCAACCACCACGGTCTATTAATCAACCTGGATCAATCTACCCCCGGCTGGTTTACCCGTTTTGAGAAAACCGTAGAAATTGTATACGATGACCAGCAAGTCATTGAACAGAAGCGAGAACGCTTTAGCTTCTACAAAAGCCGAGGCTACCCGCTTAACTATCACGATCTAACCAAGTCCTGATAATGCGAATAAAAATGATCTCATTCACACCACACCTCACTCTCAGAAAAATTTTCCACAGGGACCGCCTAGCTAGAACCTAACTGGAGACTAACTATGGGCCAGAAGAACACCAGAGAAACATTGATAGAAGAACTTGATTCTCTTCGAGACACACTAATCGATGGCCCTGAAGTTCAGCATGACATCCTAAGGGCCGAAGGTGTTGAGCAGCATCCCCCTCACGAGACTGCGGCTGTAAATTTGGAGATACCCACACTCACGGATCGATATGATGATGGCATGCCAGAATCTGTTTCTCCGGGGCTCTCCACCCATGAGACGACTGCACCAGAACCCTCTACGTCGGAACCCTCTACCTCAGGACCGGCACCTAATCAAACCCATCTTTTTGACAACGCTGATTTTGATCATAGTGGATCTTAATCATAGCGACCTGCATCATAGTGGCCTGAATCGTAGCGACCTTAATAATAGCAACCTTAAGACCAAGTATTCAGCCCCGAAAAAACCATCATCCGCGAACAACTCCATCGACGAAGACTGGCTAGCCCATTATAATTCCCGCCCTTACCTGTCGCGTGCACAACCAGTCCAGAGCTGATGGCACAGCAGACACCGTTGCCGATAATCAAACGAGCGAACATGGAAAAGACCTACCGTCCACAAGACATTGAAAGCCAGTGGTACCAGACCTGGGAAGAGCAAGGCTATTTCAAGCCGGCCAATAACCCGGATGCCGACCCCTACTGCATTACGATCCCCCCGCCAAATGTCACTGGCAGCCTGCACATGGGACATGGTTTTCAAGAAGCCATTATGGATGGGCTGATCCGCTACCACCGTATGAAGGGTAATAACACCCTCTGGCAAGTGGGTACTGATCACGCAGGCATTGCCACACAGATGGTAGTAGAACGCCTGTTAGAGGCTGATGGCATCTCCCGACATGATCTTGGCCGGGAAAAATTTATCGACAAAGTCTGGGAATGGAAACATCAGTCTGGCGGTACGATCACTCAACAACTTAGGCGGCTAGGCGCTTCTCCAGATTGGTCTCGTGAACGCTTCACTATGGATGATGGGTTCTCCGCTGCAGTTCAGGAAGCCTTTATTCGCCTCTACAACGACGACTTAATTTACCGTGGTAAACGGCTGGTCAACTGGGATCCCAAATTACACACTGCCATCTCTGACCTTGAAGTCATTTCAGAGGAAGAAAATGGTAACCTCTGGCATTTCAAATACCCCCTGACAGATGGCAGTGGACACTTGATTGTTGCCACTACTCGCCCAGAGACCATGCTCGGCGATACCGCCGTCGCAGTCCATCCTGATGATGAGCGCTACCAACACCTGATTGGTAAAACCATTACCCTGCCCTTGGCCAACCGGGAAATCCCGATTATTGCCGATGACTATGTAGATCGTGAATTTGGTACTGGCTGTGTAAAAATCACCCCGGCCCATGATTTCAATGACTACGAGATGGGTCAACGACACGACCTACCACTGATCAACCTATTCAATGACGATGCTCAAATGAATACCCAAGCCCCTGAGCGTTATCAGGGCATGGATCGCTTTGAGGCTCGTAAGTTGATTGTGGCTGACCTCGATGAATTGGGGCTGTTAGATAAAATCGATGACCATAAACTAAAAGTACCTCGCGGAGACCGCTCAGGTGTTGTCATCGAACCCTACCTGACGGACCAATGGTACGTAAAAACAGCACCGATGGCTGAAAAGGCTATTGCGGCAGTAGAAGATGGCAGCATCGAATTTGTACCCAAGCAGTATGAGAACATGTACTTTTCCTGGATGCGTGACATTCAGGATTGGTGTATTTCCCGTCAGCTGTGGTGGGGCCACCGTATCCCAGCTTGGTATGACGATCAGGGCAATGTTTATGTAGGGCCTTCTGAGCAAGACGTTCGAGAAAAACATGACCTGGGCGACATCAATCTCAAACAGGATAACGATGTACTGGATACCTGGTTCTCCTCCGGCCTTTGGACCTTTGGAACACTGGGCTGGCCAAATGCCGATAACAATCCAAGCGTCACTGAACTCCTGAAGACTTTTCACCCCACCAATGTATTGGTAACCGGGTTCGACATTATCTTCTTCTGGGTTGCCCGGATGATTATGATGACCCTGTATTTTATGGATGAGGTACCGTTCAAGACTGTCTACGTCCACGGCCTAGTACGAGATAGCCACGGCCAGAAAATGTCAAAATCCAAGGGCAATGTACTGGACCCTATTGACCTTATTGATGGTATCGACCTTGAGTCTTTGGTGAAAAAGCGTACCGCCGGACTGATGCGCCCAAAAGATGCTGCAAAAATTGAAAAGCAAACCCGCAAAGAATTCGCCAATGGCATTGAACCCTATGGTACCGACGCACTGCGTTATACCTATTACTCATTGGCATCAACCGGTCGGGACATTAATTTCGATGTGGGCCGTATCGAGGGCTTCCGTAATTTCTGTAATAAAATCTGGAATGCTGCACGCTATGTGCTGATGAACACAGAAGAACATGATTGCGGCCAGGATGGCAGCGAAGATTACCAACTCAGCCTAGCAGATCGCTGGATTATTAGCCGCCTTCAGCACACAGAGAAAGCTGTTGCCGAGGCCATCGGTAACTACCGCTTTGACCTGGCTTCTCAGGCCATCTATGAATTTATCTGGAATGAATACTGTGGCTGGTATCTGGAACTGTCCAAACCGGTTCTGTGGGATGAAAATGCCTCACCTGCACTCCAAAAAGGAACGCGCCGCACTCTAATTCGAGTACTGGAAACCACCTTGAGGATGGCTCACCCACTGATCCCATTTATTACTGAAGAAATCTGGCAGCAGATAAATGCTCTCGCTGGCGTTGAAGGTGACACCATCATGCTTCAGCCCTATCCGGAAGCTGATAATAACCTCATTGATGAATCGGCCACCGCCGATATTGAATGGCTAAAAAAGGTCATTATTGGTATCCGCAATATCCGCGGTGAAATGAATATCTCTCCCGCTAAACCACTGCCCGTTTATTTAAACAACGGCAGCCATGAGGACCAGACACGGCTAAATGCCAATCGTCAATTCTTGGCCAAATTGGCCCACTTGGAGACCATCACATGGCTTAACCAAGGTGAAGAGGCTCCCATGTCTGCCACAGCATTAGTGGGCGACATGGAAATTCTAGTCCCGATGGCTGGCCTGATTGATAAAGATGCTGAGCTTGCTCGACTCAGCAAGGAAGCGGAGAAAATACAGAAGGAATATCAACAAGTACAAGGCAAGCTTAACAATGAAAAGTTTGTCAGCAAGGCACCTGAAGATGTTGTTGCTAAGGAAAGAACAAAAATGAGTGACTTAGAAACAACCCTGACAAAATTGGCTCAACAACAACAGAGTATCAGCCAGCTGTAGCTTTTACTTGGACATTAAAAAAGCCGCTATCGAAGAGAAATGATAGCGGTTTTTTTTATTAACGTATCACCTATCATCTACAACCTACAGTGCGGGAGAAGGGCTCTCTAGAACAGTTTGATTGTCACCAGACCCTCCATCCTCTTCAGCGGCAACAACACAATCACGACCTCGTCGCTTGGCTTCATACATTGCCCTATCTGCCGACCCAAGGGTGAAATACAGATCTCCTTGGGGTTTCTGAGCATCAACCCCAAGACTCATGGTGACAGCAACCTGACCGCCTTCAACAGCCACACTGGTAGAAGCAATTTCATGGCGAACCTTCTCAGCTAACACCTCGGCTCCTTTCAGGTCAGTGTCCGCCATTAAAATCAAAAACTCCTCCCCTCCCCAGCGAACAACCAAGTCTTCAGATCTGACCAGTTTTTTCAGAGTATGGCCAATTTCCTGGAGTACAAAATCACCCACTTCATGACCATATTCGTCATTGATCTGCTTGAAGTTGTCCAGATCACCAATAATTACCGCAAATAATCCTTTACCCGATTCTCTGCGTTGCTCAGATTCACCCAGATACTCTTTAAACCCACGACGGTTGGCCAAGCCTGTTAACTCATCTGTGCGTGCCTGATAGTTGAGGTGATCTCGGGCTTCCTGAAAACGCTGCCGGGTCTGGTAGCGCACGTACTCCACCATAAATGAAATCCACGCCAACACCAGATAAGCCAATAAAAAGCGATAGCGCATATCTAAAGAATAAGTTGCAGCTAGATATTCAGTATTAGGCCACAACAAGACAGTGGCGCTAATGAGAATAATGGCGAAAACTAATTTGCTGCCTTGTCTATGCCCCAGAAGATGGAAGAAAAGTGGCAACATGACCAAACACCAAAGCATCCCGGCCCACTCTACGTCACCGGTAATCAGCCAAAAAAAGTGTAAAAAAACCATCAATACGAGAGTCATTAGTAAACTGGTTCTGCCACTTCTCAGCAACACCAGATAAACCACAGTCGCAAGCAGCCCAACAGCAAGGGTGATCAGATTAACCCAGGCTGGCCCCATGCCCACCAGCAAATCCCATATTGATAAACCCGTAATCACCACTGATCCGGTGAGCATCAAAATAGCGATAATGACATCTTGACGGCGAGCCTCTTCCTCGGCACCAGCATCAAGCGGGATATGGCTGATTTTGTTCAGCCATCCCAGTGAAGTTTTTGATTGCATCCTTACAATACCTCTAATTTTTTGTGTTCCTACTAGTGTCCTGAAGCCGTCTATTCAGGCCTCATATGGGGAAATAGCAATACATCTCTTATGGATGGTGAGTCGGTCAACAGCATCACTAAACGGTCAATACCAATGCCTTCCCCAGCCGTGGGGGGCAACCCGTATTCAAGCGCCCGAATATAATCGGCATCAAAGTGCATCGCTTCATCGTCGCCAGCATCCTTTTCCGCCACTTGCTGCTGAAAACGGGCCGCCTGGTCTTCTGCGTCGTTGAGCTCAGAAAACCCATTAGCGATTTCTCGACCACCGACAAAAAATTCAAACCGGTCTGTCACAAATGGATCGCTATCACTCCGTCGGGCCAATGGTGAGACTTCTGTCGGGTATTGAGTAATAAAGGTAGGGTCATCCAGTCGATGCTCTACAGTTTTCTCAAAGATCTCAATCTGCACCTTACCCAAACCCCAAATATCTTTTAACGGGATATCCAAATGCTCTGCTATCTGACGGGCAGCACTCTCATCAGCAAGCGCTTCCGCCGAAATATCTGGATTGAAGTGAAGAATAGAATCAAATACAGATATGCGTCGAAACGGCTTGGCAAAATCGTAAATCTTCTCCTGAACGACTTCGCCTTCATCATTCTTCACCGTACTACGAACTTCACTGCTGCCCAGCACATTCATTGCCAGCTGACGCAACATATCCTCGGTGAGATCCATCAAGTCGTTGTAATCTGCGTAGGCCTGATAGAACTCCACCATCGTGAACTCGGGATTGTGACGAGTAGACAACCCTTCATTACGGAAGTTGCGGTTAATTTCATACACCCGCTCAAAACCACCAACCACTAAACGTTTCAGATACAACTCTGGCGCAATCCGCAGATACATATCGAGGTCCAGCGCATTGTGATAGGTAATGAATGGTTTGGCCGCGGCCCCACCGGGAATCACCTGTAACATCGGTGTTTCCACTTCCATAAATTGATTATCGTTGAGATAACTACGAATAAAGCTGATCACCTGAGTCCGCACCTTGAACAAGTCGCGAACCTCCGGGTTAACGATCAAGTCCACGTAGCGCTGACGGTAACGCATTTCCTGATCAGCAAGACCATGATACTTATCGGGAAGTGGGCGCAGTGATTTAGTCAGCAACTGATACTGATCCATATTGACGTACAGATCACCCTTGCCCGATTTATGCAGGGTACCACTCACGCCAACAATGTCACCCAGATCCAGGCTCTTGGCAAAAGGACGGGCCTCCTTGGCTACATACAATTGAATGGTGCCAGACATATCCTGAATCACCATAAACGCACCGCGGTTACGGATCACCCGCCCCGCCACGCTCACCTGATGATCTAATGTTTCTAACGCTTCCTTTGACTGCTCGCCGTACTCAGCCTGTAGGTCAGCCGCCAAATTTTCTCGACGAAAATTATTGGGAAAGGCACTGCTGTTATCGGCAGAGGCCTGCTCGCGAATCTTCGCCAGCTTGGCTCTCCGCTCAGCGATTAACTTATTTTCATCATGTTGTTGTTCGTTATTACTCATGGATTTTCCAATAATATGTCTACTGCCCAAGAAACCTTTATATAGTTCGCTCCTAACCTGGTGCGACCCTATAAACTAGCTTCTATAAAATATCCGTCTCTATACGCCAGCCTTCAATGAAGCCTCAATAAACTGATCCAAATCGCCATCCAACACTGCCTGACAATTACTGGTCTGAATATTGGTGCGTAAATCTTTAATACGCTGATCGTCCAATACGTAGGACCGAATCTGGCTGCCCCAGCCAATATCAGACTTGGTGTCCTCCACCGCCTGAGCCTCTTCAGATCGCTTGAGCATTTCCTGCTCATATAACTTGGCCCGCAACATCTTCCAAGCCTGATCACGGTTTTTATGTTGCGAGCGCTGACTTTGACACTCGGCAACAATACCCGAGGGTTCGTGGGTCAATCGCACCGCCGAATCTGTTTTGTTCACGTGCTGACCACCCGCACCACTGGCACGGTAGGTATCTGTACGCACATCTGCCGGATTAATATCGATGACAATATTGTCATCTATCTCCGGGGAGACAAATACAGAACTAAAGGACGTATGTCGACGATTACCGGAATCAAAGGGCGATTTTCGAACCAGGCGGTGTACGCCTGTCTCCGTTCTCAACCAGCCAAAGGCATATTCACCTTCAAAGCGTATAGTGGCACTCTTGATACCAGCCACCTCTCCGGCAGAGGCTTCCTCCAAGGTGGTTTTAAACCCCTTGGCCTCACCCCAACGCAAATACATACGTAAGATCATTTCAGCCCAATCCTGAGCTTCAGTGCCGCCGGAACCGGCCTGAATGTCCAGGTAGGCATTATTCACATCCATCTCACCGGAAAACATACGGCGAAACTCAAGCTTTTCCAGGTGAGCCCCTAACTGAGCAATTTCAGCCTCAATGTCTGCAACGGTATCGGCATCTTCTTCCTCAGCCGCCATTTCCAACAATTCACGGGTATCTGAAATACCAGAATCCAGTGTTTCAATGGTTTCTACCACCATCTCCAGAGAGGCGCGTTCACGACCCAGCTCCTGAGCTCTATCCGGGTCATTCCAAACCTCAGGATCACCCAGCTCCAGTTCAACCTCAGCTAATCGGTCTTTCTTGTTAAGGTAGTCAAAGATACCCCCTAAGTACGTCGGTGCGCACCTGAAGGTCGTCGAGGGAATTCCTGATCGGATTAATTTCCATTTACTGCTAATACCGGAGGGCTAGAACAAGAGCGGAATTTTAGCGGAAACCACCGTGCTTCTCTACCTACTTAGCTACTTACTTAGCAATCTAAAAGTTACCCAAGCTGGTTCAAAACCCACCCAATAACAAGGATTTGCGGCACACTGACCAACGGCAAAAACAAGGCGATTTTCCAGGATTTCGTCATATCACGAATCACCATCACCTCGGTATAGTCTGTAGCGACACCTGCCATCAAAAAAGTAAATCCATTACCCGGTGCTGCTGCACGGGTCACAATGTCTGCGGCAATAGGTGTAGAACCCTCAGAGCACACCTCAATTACCGTGGCTGCCAGTAGTGTGAGTAACAACCCTGCTACCGTGGGGCCAAAGAGTGTTTGATAGGTATCCACAGGCACAAAGGCTCGAATAGCTGTTGCCATCACAATGCCAAAAAACACCCAGCGAAAAACCATTTTGGAATCTCTCAGACCGTCTTTGAGCATTGCCAACGTACCTGAAGGCGTAATTTGGACTGTCTTCACTAACTGACCAAGTTGGCGGGTCAAACTGTCACCATTGGTCGAAATAACGTGGTTGGGGTTTGATGGAAGCTTTCCTCCCGTCACTAAGTAATCAAAAATCAACCCCGTCACAATCCCTACGGCCATGGATAACAATACAAAAGCCAAGGTCCAGCCAAAGCCTATGAGGGCCACCAAGATAATGGTCAGCGACAGGGAATTCCATGGGCTGGCAATCAAAAAGGCCATCAATTGCCCTAAACTTGCCCCACGCTCATACAGTTTTGTACCCACCATCAGAATTCCATGGCTGCATAAATCCAGCAGCACACCGGCAATGGTGGCTCGAACAACACCCTTAAATGTTCCGCCTTCCCCTAAAGCTGACATCACCAGATCACGAGGAATTCGTTCTAACAGACCAACAAAAATTACCGCTGCCAATAATCCCCACCACATTCTGTTAATTAATTCGTATACCCCGGAGGTCATCACCACCAACCACTCGGGTAAATCGGGATGGCCATCAACTAGCCAATAAAGCACATAGCACAGCAGCACAATGGTGGAAGAAACCCACAGCAGGTAATCCGGCCGTTGCTTTTGAGGGTGACAGGACTTGTGGCCAGGCTCTGGATCTTCACTGCTTGTCACCACCTTGGGTTCCGGTTTTTTATTACAGCAATCGCCCATCTGCTTACTCCTACTCTGCTGCCAACTTGCTGATAATTGCACAACTAGGACTATCATCACCGGGGCACTGGGCCAGCAAGTCGGAGAGCATTTTCTTCATCGATTTCAGCTCGAGAATATGCACATCGATATCCCTGACTTTTTCCGTAACCAATCCATGTACCTCAGCACTTCGACGGTTAGGGTTGGCCCACAACGCCAGTAATGCACGACATTCATTAATGGAAAAACCAAACTTCCTGGCTTTGCGTAAAAAACCAAGTTGCTGGATACCCTGCTCTGTATACTCGCGGTAACCATTTTCTCGCCTTGGTGGTGAATCCACCAAATCGATACTTTCATAGTAACGGATTGTTTTGGCATCCAACCCCGTTCGCTTGGCAACGTCACTTATCTTCATCTGACCCTCCAACTCTATAGGAATACCACCAATGTAAACCTTATAGTAAGTATAAGGTCAAGCAAACATTTAAGCCGCTTAAATATTTGCCCTTCCTTCCATTAGTCATTCAAACCAAACCGTTCAAATCAAGTCAGCAGCAACAACGCGCGGGGGAAGCTGAAATCAGACTACATAACGACTCTTCTTTTTTTCTCCTGATACTGCAAAATAAAGCTATAAATCACTGGTAAGACCAAGAGATTGAGTATCATGACCGTCAGCATGCCGCCTAACATAGGGGCAGCAATACGATGTGTCACATCTGAGCCTGTACCACTACTCAGCATAATGGGCGTCAATCCAGCCATCGTTGATATCGCCGTCATCGCCACCGGCCGCACACGTTTTGAGGTCGCAGATAAGACAGCTTCCTTTACCTCATCAAGCGACAATCGGGTCAGGGCCGCCGTCCGCCGCTTGGCAATTTCGACATCAATAAAGCTTAATACCAACACACCTATTTCTGCAGCCATCCCAGCCAATGCAATAAAACCAACGGCAACAGCCACCGACATGTTGTAGTCGTTGATGTAAATAAGCCATATACCGCCAACCAGCCCAAATGGGATCGACATCATCACCACTAACGGCTCGGTAATATTCCGAAAGTTGAAATACAAGAGTAAAAAAATGATCAATAATGTCGCGGGGACCACCACACTCAAACGCGCTGCGGCCCGCTCCATATATTCAAACTGTCCTGACCAGGTGATGGTATAGCCTGAAGGCACTGTGACCTGCTGATCCAGCACGCGCTTTGCCTTGGCGACAAAGCCACCGATATCCGAGGTTGAAATATCCACGTAAATCCAGGCATTAGGACGGGCGTTTTCACTCTTAATAACCGGTGGACCACGGTTATATTCAATATCTGCCACCATCGCTAAGGGTATTTGCGCGCCCGTCGGAGTGGGGATCAATACACGCTTGAGCGTCTCTAAATCGCTACGCAACTCTCGCGGGTAACGCAAATTAACCGGGTAGCGCTCAAGCCCTTCAACGGTTTCAGTAATATTCATACCACCGATAGCACTTTGAATAACATCCTGTACCGCACCAACGGTCAGGCCATAGCGTGCTGCTTTTTCACGGTTGATATCAAAATCCAGGTAGTAGCCACCCACGGTTCTATCGCCAAATGCTGACGTGGTTTCGGGCAGTGTTTTCATGGCCTGCTCGATGTCCTGCGAGATCTGTTGCAGCACACTCAGGTCAGGTCCAGAAACTTTGATGCCAACGGGTGTTTTGATCCCGGTCGATAACATATCGATTCGAGTTTTAATGGGCATGGTCCAGGCATTAGCCAAACCTGGGAACTGTATGGCCTTATCCATTTCATTCATCAAGTCCTGGGTCGACTTTTTGGGGTCCGGCCATTCATCCTTTGGTTTTAATCGCACCGTGGTCTCGATCATGGCCAAAGGTGCCGCATCCGTTGCTGATTCGGCGCGACCTACTTTACCAAAGACATGATGTACTTCAGGAAAGGTATAGAGAATTTTATCGGTCTGCTGCAAAAGCTCTTTGGCTTTGGTAATTGAAATGCCGGGGAATGTGGTTGGCATATAAAGAATGTCACCTTCATCCAATGGCGGCATAAACTCACTACCTAGCTTGGAATAGGGGTAATAAGTCACCCCTAACAACCCCAGTGCCACAAGCAACGTAATACTTCGCGATTGCATCGCGATTTTTAACGCCGGCCCATGTAAGGCATGTAATGCACGACTAATAGGGTTCTTATGTTCGGCTATTATTTTCCCACGCAGAAAATAGCCCATCATTACCGGTACCAAAGTAATAGCTAAAATCGCAGAAGCAGCCATGGCATAGGTAGCGGTAAAAGCCAGCGGGCTGAACAAGCGTCCTTCCTGC
>CAJXWQ010000011.1 GCA_913062605.1 uncultured Cellvibrionales bacterium | reverse complement strand
TTCTACCGCGGATGCATTTGCTGGTGGAGGCAGCTGCACCACTTCCCCAGAACTGTCAGATTGCTCCGATGGCTGAAGAGTATTTTCAGGGCTCCTCTGAGGATATTGCAGAGTTGATTACACTGCTCAAGGCTATCGATACAGTACTGTCCAGTCAGTACAAATAGAATAAGCCACATTTATTGTTGCTAGACTGTGGTCGGGTTTACTATTGTTAATAATCTGGAAAAATCATGTCTCAGTGTCAGTTTGATTATCATGGAAAAGTGGTTTTTGTGTCTGGGGGTACCAGTGGTATCAACCTTGGTATTGCTCAGGGTTTTGCCAGGGCAGGTGCGACGTTGGCCGTGATGAGCCGTTCGCAGGATAAAGTAGATGCTGCCATAAAGGCACTGAAACAAAATAGTGGTCAGGTTATTGGTTTTTCTGCTGATGTGCGTGATGTGGATAGGCTCAAGGTGGTATTTGAACAGGCTCATCGCGAACTGGGGCCTATTGATGTCTTGGTCTCGGGCGCAGCAGGTAATTTTCCCGCTGCTGCTAATGAAATGTCGGCCAATGCGTTTAAAGCCATTGTGGATATTGATCTTCTTGGCACCTTTAACGTGCTTCGTTATTGCTATGAATATCTGAGAAAGCCGGGGGCCAGTATTATTAATATCTCTGCTCCCCAAGCCTTTATCCCCATGGAAATGCAGGCACATGTTTGTGCCGCAAAGGCCGGGGTGGATATGCTGACTCGTACCACAGCAATGGAGTGGGGGCCGGAAGGGATCCGCGTGAACTCTCTGGTGCCAGGGCCTATTGAAGGCACCGAGGGTATGAAGAGGCTAGCTCCTGCCGGGTCTTCGAGTGCCCAAAGGGTGATCGACTCTGTACCTCTGAAGCGACAGGGTACGGTTGAGGATATGGCCAATGCCGCTTTATTTATAGCCTCTGATATAGCCAGCTATATTAATGGCGCTGTACTACCTGTGGATGGTGGTTGGGGATTGGGTGGTGCTGGGCAGCTCGGGCAAAGTTTGGCTGAGATGGCCAAGTTAGCTCAGAAACCCGGTATGTAGATTTTTACCTTCAGTGTGAGCCAGGGGGTTAGGCGGGGGGGTGATTTAGGAAGCCGCGCCGTGAATACTTTCTAGTTCACTAAGCCGCTGTTCAATGGCATGCTTAATGGATACTGCATCCAGCCCGGTTGCAGCCAGTTGCTGCTGGTGGTTACCATGATCAACGAATTTGTCTGGCAGTCCAAGGTGTAGAACGGGAACCACAATTCCCATGGATGCGAGATATTCACTAACGGCCGCACCAGCACCACCTTGGATTGTATTCTCCTCAAGCGTCACCAGAAGACTATGTTCTGATGCCAATTGATTGATCAGCCCTGTATCCAACGGTTTCACAAAGCGCATATCGGCAACCGTAGCATTGAGTTCGTTTGCCGTTGCTAATGCTGCGGGGAGCAGGGTGCCAAAGTTGAGAATGGCTATTCGGCTGCCTTCTCTACGTATGAGGCCTTTACCAATAGGGAGTGCCGTCATATCTTTTTCAATGGCAGTACCGGGGCCTGCTCCACGGGGGTAGCGAACAGCAGCGGGACCTTTGTGGATAAATCCGGTATAGAGCATTTGCCGGGTTTCATTTTCATCAGAAGGCGTCATTACCATCATATTGGGGATGCAGCGGAGGTATGTCAGGTCGAAACTACCCGCATGGCTGGGGCCGTCTTCGCCCACTAGGCCTGCCCGGTCAATACCAAATAAAACATCCAAATTCTGTAGTGCTACATCATGAATAAGTTGATCGTAGGCCCGCTGCAAAAAAGTCGAATAGATAGCCACAACGGGTTTTATACCTTCACAGGCCAAGCCAGCGGCTAGCGTGACAGCGTGCTGTTCTGCGATGGCCACGTCGTGGAACTGGTCTGGAAAGCGTTTGGCAAACTCGACCATTCCAGAGCCCTCGCACATGGCAGGAGTAATACCTACTAGCCGCGGTTCTCTCTCCGCCATATCGCAGAGCCAGTTGCCAAACACCTGTTGGTATTTCTGCTTCGGTGGACGGACCACAGCAGCTGGCTGAGGTACGGCAACTTTTGGTTTGCTTTTTGGCTCGATTTTATTGAGGGCGTGATAACCCACCGGGTCTGCTTCCGCGGGAGCAAATCCTTTACCCTTGCGAGTAATGGTGTGAAGTAAAATTGGTCCAGAGAGCGCTTTCAGGTTGCGCAGTGTTTGCACTAATAGGGGGAGATTATGGCCATCAATGGGGCCAATATAGTTGAACCCCAACTCTTCGAAGACAATTCCCGGGGCTACCATAGCTTTTAAGTGTTCTTCTGTTTTTCTGACAAAGGTGGCAGCCGAGGGCACTGACCTCAATACCTTTTTTCCGCCTTCACGAATGGTGTTGTAAAAACGGCTGGACCATAGTTTGGAGAAATAGGTAGCCAACCCACCTACATTGTGGGAGATCGACATGTTGTTGTCGTTCAGTATTACCAGTAAGTCTGCATCGGTGTGGGCAGCATGGTTGAGCGCTTCAAAGGCCAAACCTGCGGTCATGGCTCCATCACCGATAACGGCCACAGCCTTACTGTCTTTCCCATTCATGGAAGCACCCAGTGCCATACCTAGGGCGGCACTGATCGAGGTACTTGAGTGCCCGACGCCAAAGGTGTCGTATTCACTTTCATCGCGCTTGGGAAATGCAGACAAGCCCTCAGCCTGTCGGATAGTGAGCATTTGATCCCTTCGGCCAGTCAAGATTTTGTGGGGGTAGGCTTGGTGGCCAACGTCCCATACCAAATGGTCGTGGGGGGTGTTGAAAATATAATGCAGGGCAATGGTTAACTCTACAGTGCCAAGTCCAGCACCAAAGTGACCACCGCTCTTACCAACGCTGTAAAGCAGATAGGATCGCAGCTCATCCGCGAGTGTCAGCAGTTGATTTTCTTCAAGCTCCCGGAGGTGGAACGGGTTGTCGATAGTATCGAGCAACGGTGTTTCCGGGCGAATAAGCGGTATGTCGTTAAAGGTTTTTGCCATGCAGATGGAATCCAGAATAAGGGGAGCAATATTACACGAAAATGACCCTATAGACTCTGGGGGTAGGTGTTTTTAGCCGGAGGAGCTGTTAAAAAGATCATCATCAGTAGTTACGATTTACAATGTAATCGGCAATCGCCCTAAGCTGATCGGCATGCTGGTCAAAATCGGATAGTGCGTCGAGCGCATCTTTTCGCAGTTGTGTTGCCTTTTCTCTTGCGCCATCTAGGCCGAGCAGGCTGGTATAGGTTGGCTTGTTCATCGCTTGGTCTGCCCCCTGCTGTTTCCCAAGCATTGATGTATTGGCAGTCACATCGAGGATGTCATCCTGTACCTGGAAGGCAAGACCGATTGCTTCGCCATAGTTTGTCAGGGAGGCGAGCTGTTGTTCGGTTGTATTTCCTGTGGACAGGGCGCCCATGGTGATACTGGCAACGATCATGGCACCTGTCTTTTGGCGGTGCATGTGCTCCAGCTCTTCCAGTGTTGGTGTTCCATTGACGGCAGCAATATCGATTGCCTGCCCTGCAACCATGCCTTGTGTACCCGCAGCCTTTGCTAGAGATGCAATGATGTGTAAGGTCGTTTCCGGTGATGTGTTTTGTAATGTTGTCAGTTGTTCAAAAGCCAGTGTTTGCAAGGCATCGCCAGCAAGAATAGCGGTGGCTTCATCGAATGCGATATGGCAAGTGGGTTTTCCTCGCCGTAAATCGTCATCGTCCATTGCTGGCAGGTCATCGTGAATTAAAGAATAAGCATGGACTAGCTCTACGGCAGCAGCTACGAGATCAGTGTCTTGGTTAATCTTTCCGATAGCATGAGCGGCAGCGTAGGCCAGTACCGGCCGTACACGCTTTCCACCGTTGAAAACACTGTATCGGAGCGCAGCAAATAGCTGGCTTGCAGATCCATCATCATTGGGAAGTAATCTCTCCAGTTGCTGGTCAACGCGCTGCTGGCTAGTGCTGAGAAACTCTGAGAAAGGGGTGTCACCCATTATTCACTCTCAGATTCAAAGGAGGTTGGTTGAGCAGAGTCTCGAGTGAGCATTTCAACTTTCTGTTCTGCATCTTTAAGTGCTTGTTGGCATTCACGGGTAATCTTGATGCCATCTTCAAAGGCTTTGAGTGAATCCTCAAGACTTAGTGAACCCTTTTCCATTTCACTGACCAGTATTTCCAATTGGCTGAGTTTATGTTCAAAATCAACAGACTTTTTCCGAGCTGCCACGGTGGTTCCTCCCAAAAATCAAGGTGCAACACTAACCGAGCCGTAGTGGTGGGTCAATTTTATCAGGATACATTTTTGTAGGATATTTCCTACACCAAAAGCAGAGAAATCCCAATAGCTCCAACTGGGTAAAAGGGGGATAGTCTCTCGTGCATGGAAGCTGCTGCACACGGATGTGTAACACCAAATGGAACAACACGGATGTTTGGT
Organism: uncultured Cellvibrionales bacterium; assembly: GCA_913062605.1. Lineage (GTDB taxonomy): Bacteria > Pseudomonadota > Gammaproteobacteria > Pseudomonadales > Porticoccaceae > Porticoccus. The sequence continues at coordinate 56,100 of CAJXWQ010000011.1, read as the reverse complement.
TATTTAGTCCATGAACGGACAGCATATTCCTGTACTGCCTTGAAGCCCTGATACACCTATGTATCAGGGCTTTATTTTGTCTGAGTTCCTCAGCTTGACAGTAGTCCTCTCAGGGTTATGATGGTGACAACTACACCCTTTAAGGGAGAGTAAGCCTTCAACAGTGGTGAAATAAACTGGTTGGTGAACCTACATTTTAGTTATCTCCGGCATAAAAGAATGCAGCGGTGTAACTTTCTCTCCCCCTCTCATTTCAGGCCCTATCAATCCAAATTGATGGGGTTTTTGCTTCTTAGGACTCGCAGTTTTAATTCTTTCTGTTTTAAAACTCAGTGTTTTAGGGGCCAGTGTTGTCAAATGAATATGACGCTCTAATGGGGGTACATATTGGTGGAGGTGCATAGTGGTGCAACCTAGGATTTTGCGACTTAACATGGCGGGTCAGCCGATTGAATGGCTTTTATGGCAGGAGGCGGTGTGTCTTTTCGCAAGGGAGATGGTCGTTTGGACGTTGGGTGATGTGGTGAAAATGGTGAGGGGCGGTCATTCCCGGGTTGATGGAACTCAGTCTCAGGTTATCTTGCCTAGTATTATTGCCTGTGGCGGAGAGTATCTAGCCAGACCACGTACAACCTATCCGCTCCATAATCCTGCCCTGTTTGCCAGAGATGGACACCTTTGTATGTATTGCTCCCGGCAGTTTCCTTCAGGTCAGCTGACTCGTGATCATATTGTGCCTACGTCCCGGGGCGGTGATGATAAATGGGAAAATGTCGTTGCGGCGTGTCGGCGCTGCAACCAACACAAGGCCAATTACCTGCTCGAGGAACTCCAGATGGAGCTGGTGGCTTTGCCTTATCGTCCCAATAATGCTGAGTATTTGGCGCTGATAAATTCCCGCCGTATTCTTGGGGATCAGATGGAATTTTTACGCAGTCAGTTTTCCAAGAATTCTCGCTGGTTGTAATTGGCGGGGTTGCTACTAGTCATTAGTTCAATACACCTTGAATGAACATTATGAGAATAAGTGCCGGACAGCAGAAACGTACATACCCGGGCCATATTTTCCAAAATAATGATTGCTCCACCTGTGGGTACCCACTGCGAATTTCAGTCAGCATCTTATCTCTGTGCCACACCCAAGTAGTAAAAATACATAGCATGAGGCCCAGCAGTGGTTGGCTATATTCGGTAGTGAGTGTCACGACAAAGTTAAATAGCCTGTCAAAATTTAGAGCGATTAGGCCACTGAGTACAAAGACGACAATACCAATTAACCACGCCGCGGTATGGCGGCTTGCTCCATGGTTTTCGATGGTATAGGAAACGGGAACTTCCAGCATCGATATGGAGGAGGTCAGCGCAGCAATGGTCATCAGGCAAAAGAAAACCAGAGCGATGGGAATACCAATAGCACCCATACTGTGAAACAGGGTAGGCAATGTTTGAAAGATCAGGTCTGGTCCCGCAATCAGGTTACCTGCCTCGTTATAAATGGTGACGCCCTGTTGTTGTGCGACAAATAGGGCTGGTAACACGAGTAATCCAGCCAGAAAGGCAATCGATGAATCCACAATGGTAACGATGGCTCCCATGGCGGGTAGGTTTTCGTCGGGACTTAAATAGGACCCGTAGATCAGCATGGTACCGACACCGAGGGAAAGGGAAAAAAATGCCTGCCCCATAGCGCTGGCAATCAGCTGTGGATCTCCTATTTGTCGGAAGTCCGGTAGCAGATAGACTTTGAGCCCTTCTATGGCGCCATCTTGAAACATCACATAGACAATCAAACAAGCCATGAGCAGCAACATAGACGGCATTAAACGGCAGGACCATTTTTCGATGCCTTGTTCGACACCTGCACTAATGACTGCCGTGGTAAGCACCATAAATACGGCACTGAAAATGATGTTGCGCGTACCGCTAAACTCGGTCAGCCAAATAGAAATTTCAGCGAGCCCTGTTACCGTTGATAGCGGCTCTAGGAAAAATGCCAGCATCCAGCCCGCGACGATACTGTAAAAACTAAGAATCAGTGTGGCGATAATGACGCCATAGAAGCCAGTCAGTTTACCGACGTTTTTCGCAATGTCTCCCGTTGAGATTTTTTGTAGTGCACTGACCATATTGGATTTGGTGTGCCGACCAATAATTAGCTCGGCCATCAGTGCTGGGTACGCAAGACAGAATGCCATTACAAAGTAAATCAGTACAAAGGCACCACCGCCATTTTCTGCAGCATTGGTAGGAAACCCCCAGATATTGCCCAAGCCTACAGCGGAGCCTGATGCTGCCAGTATAAAACCGGTTTTTGATGAAAATTGCCCTCTGGGGGAGCTCATTGGCACTGATCTCTATTTGTCATCAGGCCTATGTTACTGTTTTGGTATCTTTAGAAAAACAAGTGCGGGGAAAATAAGTGTAGAGAAATAAACAGAAAAGGAGGGCGTGTTGCAGGGGGCTGTATACAGCCCCTTTTTCGCGGTGCCCTTACCGTGGTGGTTGATTAGGTGTTTTTCAGAACTATCTTGCCGGTATGGCTAAAGGTTTCCATCAGTTTGTGAGCTTCCGCTGCCTGTGACAAAGGTAATACACGGTCAATGACAGGTTCTATTTTTTGGTCGCTTAAAAAATTTAACATGGCTTCGAATTCAGCATTACTGCCCATCGTTGTGCCTTGAATGCGGATGTGTTGAAAGAATAGCTTGGCAAGGGGGAGACCTTTGTCAGGGTTGCCGAGGGTTGATCCAAAAAATACAAAGCGCCCTGCGGGTAGAAGGGTATTCAAAATGCTGTTCAGAGCATTACCTCCTGCACTGTCGATAACAGCATTAAATCCACCGGATTGTTGTCGAAGTTTTTTGTAACACTCGGGATCTTTATAGTTTTCCCCCGCTACGGCACCTAATGCTTTGGCCACTTCCAGTTTTTCTTCACTACTGGTGCTCACATAAACCTCAGCGCCTAGATTAACGCACCAGAGTATGGCAAATGTGGAGACCCCGCTGCCCGCACCGGTAATAAGCACTTTGTCACCGGATTTGACGTTAGCCTGAGTAACCACAGCTCGCCAGGATGTCAGACCCGCCAGCGGTATTGCCGCTGCTTGTTCCCAGTTCAGGTGTTCAGGTTTTTTATGGATATCTGTTGAAGGTGCACATATATATTCAGCAAAAGTGCCTTGATCTGGCATGCCTAAGACTCGAAAGTCCGGGCCAAAATAAGCTTGGTTATCTCCCCACGCCCGGGCGGGGTAAAGGACAACTTCTTGCCCGACAAGGTTGGGGTCTACGCCCTCACCAACCAAATCTACAATGCCAGCACCATCAGACCCTGCAATACAGGGTAGTTGCATGCCAGGGTATTGCCCGTTGGTGATCCAATAGTCACGGCGATTAAGTGCAGAAGTCTGTAGTTTGACCCTGACTTCACCAGTATTGGGTGACGGTGTATCCACTTCTTGAATGTGTAGTTGCTCCGGTCCTCCCAGCTCTTCCAGTACTACTGCTTTCATCGTTGTCACCTCTGGATATGTTGTTGGTGTAAAAACACCTCATTACATCCTAGCGTGTTAGAGGCGGTGCACGCTATCTGACCAAGGTCTAAAGCTATTCATAAAATAGGCTGGGTCTAATTGTGTAGAAGGATTATGTAGGAGTTTGTTTTGTGAGATTGAATGCTTCACCATCTGAGTCTATTCTTTTAGTGCGCTCTCAGTGCACTCTGCAGAAAATTTTCGACAGGATTTGATGATGTATAAAAATATTCTGGTGCCAACAGATTTGGCGGATAAGAGTAAGCTCTCCATTCATACGGCATTAACCATGGCCTCACAAAACCATGGCAGTGTTCAGTTGTTACATGTCGTTGAAAAAGTGGGCGATGATGCTGATGAGGAGATAGAAAACTTCTATTTGAAGCTCGCAGAAAAGGCTAATCAAAAATTGAGTAATTGGCAGAGTCGATTTCAAACAGACTTTGTTGATGTTCCTATTGATATAACCATTCTAGTAGGCAAGCGGGCACAGGAAATCCTCAAGTTTTCTCAAGAAAGAGATATTGATTTGATTGTGATGGCCTCCCGTACTTTTAATAAAGAAGAGCAGGGGCTGGGTACGTTAAGTCACCAGGTATCACTTTTTGCACCTGTTTCGGTCTTGGTGGTCCGTTAGTCTTCTGTCCGGGCTCTCATTTTTACCCTTGTTCTGTGCTGCAATAGCCTAATTGTTCCTATCAGAACGCTTTGTTAGCAAACAACTTAAATGTAATGTATCGGAATTTTTTTTGGAGACTCATGTCTCAGTGACACTTGAATGTAAGGTGCTGGAACAAAATTAGCTGTGGGTGAGGAATCTTTATCCAGGCCTTGATTTTGATTCAGCCTAGCCCTAAAAAGTAGTGTGATAAATCAGTAATAATCAGGAGTAGTACTATGCAGCAAGTTCGTCAATGGTTGTTTGTGGTATCCATGCTTTGTTTTACGGTAGTAGCGCAAGCCGCATTGCCGCTCTCGGATGGAGATGGCAATAAGCTGCCTTCACTGTCGCCCATGTTGAAGCAGGTCAATCCAGCCGTCGTCAATATTGCTACTTTTTCTAAACGACAAGCTCAAAATCCACTGTTGAATGACCCGTTCTTTAGACGTTTTTTTAATGTCCCCGATCAACAACAGAGGCCCAAACAGGCACCAAAAAAGCGTCAGCAAAGTGCCGGGTCTGGAGTTATTGTTGATGCCATTAATGGCCTCGTGATGACCAACTCTCATGTGATTGATGGTGCTGATGAAGTGCAGGTTTCTCTAGCAGATGGCCGTTCTTTTACTGCCGAGGTGAGGGGCTCTGATCCAGAATTGGATATTGCTATTCTCCACATTGATGCTAAAAACTTGGCTGAAGTACCCTTGGGTAATTCAAGTGGGCTGGAAGTGGGTGACTTTGTTGTTGCCATTGGCAGCCCCTTTGGTCTGGGCCAGACAGTGACCACTGGTGTGGTGAGTGCTTTAGGGCGAACAGGGTTGGGTATAGAGGGCTATGAAAACTTTATCCAGACGGATGCCTCTATCAACCCAGGTAATTCTGGAGGTGCTTTGGTTAACCTGCGTGGCGAGCTGATTGGTATCAACACGGCTATTCTTGCACCTGCTGGAGGTAATGTGGGGATTGGTTTTGCAATTCCAGTGAATATGGCTAAGGCTAGCATGAAGCAAATCATTGCTCATGGAGAGGTGCGCCGTGGACAACTGGGTATTGGGATACAGGGTATATCCCCTGAATTGAGAGAGGCATTTGATCTGAAGAATGGTCAGCAAGGTGTGCTGGTAACCGGTGTCAGTGAAGGTTCTTCAGCCGAGAAGGCAGGGCTTCAACCGGGCGATGTTATTATTGCCGTTGATGGGATGAAGACGACCTCTACAGGTAAGTTGCGCAGTCAGATTGGCATCAAGGAAATTGGGGATAAGGTTAAGCTCACTTTGATCCGGGAAGGTAAAACTAAAAAGGTAAATGTAGAAGTGGGCGAACCACAGCAACTTACCTCTATTAGTAATAAGCTTCACGGCTTATTGGATGGTGCACGGTTTGAGAATAACCTGGATGGAGAGGGTGTTGTGGTAGCGGGATTGTCGCCTAATTCTGCGGCAGCTTACAGTGGTTTGCGACCTGGGGATATTATTGTGGGTGCAAACCGTCAGCGGGTGCGCGATCTCAAGAGCTTTAAGGAAGCCTTATCCCACAACAACCAATCGGTGTTGCTGCAGATAAACCGCAGTGGCCGTGCATTGTATTTAGTGGTTCGGTAGATTCAAAAATCAGATTCTTTGTTTAGGTTACACATAAAGCCCCCATTCTATGGGGGCTTTTTTTGGTGGGAGACATCGCTGTAAAAAGCTATTTTATGTGTATTGGCCCACCAATGACGGAAGCCCTTTCGTTTAGACTAGCTTTAATGTAATGATTGAAGAAGTTTAAGCAGGTAGATAGGCTGTTATGAAGAAAAACAATGTGCTTTCTGTGCTGAATTGGTGCCTCCTTCCTTTGGTGGTAGTGATGTTGGCATCGTGCAGCAGCAGCTTGCCAAAGGGTGAGGCTACAAGAAAGTCCCAGTGGGAGACTTTTGAGCAGGCAAAAGCATCATATGACAGTATTGTTCCATTCGAGACAGTCACCTCTGATTTAAAAGAGCTTGGGTTTGACCCCTATAGCACGCCAAATGTGAGAATTTTGTCTTATCTGGACATTATTAAAAAATTTAATCCAGGTAATTCAGTCAGATCGGAAGATTTACCGCCAAGTGTACGAGCATGTGTGGCGGCTCGTGAGGCTTGCCTCGCATATGAAGCTTCGCCTAGCGTTTATAAAAGCCAGCGAGTTGGCAATGTGTTTTTGGACCTATTGAAATTTAAGCGAGACAGAATTGAAACGGGATGGAGTTTTAATGCCCTGATTATTATTGATCATAATATGGTGGTGTACAAAATCTGGAGTGGCGTACCTATTGTTGATGAACAAGAAATCCGCGACAATCCGCTGGGGCCGCTTCAAGACTCTGTCGGCTCCATCGATCATAGCTCTGTCGGTAGTTAGCAAACCGCACTGTGAAGCTACAGGTGGTTTTCTGGCTACTTCAAAACGTCTAATTGGCTGTGTGACATAAAAACTAGAGCAACGGCCTACACGAAGAAAGCCATAGACGTTTGCCCCGACTTCCCTCGGATTGGCTAGCCCCTCAAACACCGGTACAGCAGTTGCATTGCAGATGCTGCACCAGTTAGGTGCCACACCGGAATAAGCATTCCTCAGAGGTAGAACCGGGGCATGGAATCGCCAGCTTTAGGGAACTGATACAGCGCCTTATTTCTGATGGCCCGAACTACGACAGCCAAGGCAGCGAACAAACGTACTTCTCGCAGGCCCAACAACCAGTGCTTCACCCGCCTCTCCCGCATTACCGCCCGCTAGTGAAAATGGCAAAGTGACCACATACAGAGCAGTCCCTGCAACTGTCGCCACCAACAGTATGGGGCGTGCCACCACGGCATCAAGAACCATCTCTCCTGCACTTGGCTCTTCAACAAGATTTTTTGCAACACTTACCGACGGGATCACTAACAACACAGCTATCAGTGTTGCCAGTAATGCACGAGAAGTACTATCAAAGACCCGCTTCATAACTTTATACCCCTTTTATTTTCCGTGTACCTAAGCAATATACTAGTAAATGGCTACGCTATTGTAAAAAAGGGTCGCAAAAAACGCACAACAAAAGGTTGTAACGATTATTTTTTGGTCAATGATGAACGGCCAGACTTATTCTTGGGGTGAATGAATAAACCTGCTATATGCGAGCTTTGTGGCATGTTAAAACTGACTATGGCCGTAGGTAGATGGCAATAATCAATAGTGGTCGTTACTGACGTATCAGGCAACAAAAAAGCCCGTTTTACGGGGCTTTAAGGTCATTCTTGGTCATTGGTAGACATTGAATTGGTGGAGGCGGCGGGAAACGTTTACACCTACATCACCAGCAATTATAAACTCTTAACTCATTGTTTTTAAGCAGTTAATTTAAAATACGGGTTTGGATGTTGGTCATGCATTGTACGGGCAGACTGTACTAGAAATGTATGGGTTGGCTTGTCGATGCGTACTACTCAGATAGTCAATAATAATACTCATGTCGCCATCTTGTACTGAAAGCCTTAAAAGTGAATGCGCTAACTACACATGCATTTAGAGGCTTCGCGTATAAGCCAGTCATCTGCGCAGCCGAATTTCCACATCCGCCAACGCTAAGGTGATTTGTCAAAAAGCATGCTCCGGTCCATACTATATAGTTACCAGGACATCACTGTGACTGGTAAGGAGGTAGCTGCCATGAACAAATTGGTGATGGTGGTCAGCGAAGAGATGGAAGGTGAATCCCTCGCCCTGAAGAAAGCAAAGAGCATCGCCGCCGCTTTCAAGGCAGATGTTGAAGTGGTGCGATTCCTTCCCCAAACCTGCAGTGACACTGCCAGACTGTCAGCGACACAATCGATTGGCGAACTTGTCCATTCCGTCTTTAACGAATTGGGTGGTGTCACCAGCCAGGTCGTTCCTACCGACAGTATTCCCGAATGGATGGCCGATCACTGCGCGTCGAGCGATGATAATCTAGTACTTAAAACGGGGCATCGTAGCGAAAGCCTTTTTCACACACCTACAGACTGGGAATTGATTCGCCAGCTGCACTGCCCACTGTTAATCAGCTCCAATCAGAAATGGAAAAGCAAACCCAATGTACTTATCGCCCTGGATCTGTCTTCCGATGAAGCAGAGCACCGGGAGCTGAATGCCCTTGGCCTGCGCTGGGCCCAACAGTGGGAAGCGACATCGGACTGCCAACTGCACGCTGTCTACAGCATTCCCATCCCCGCCCCGCTGTTAGCCCTGGACATTGTCGAGCAGCGCGATTATCAGCGTGCCCACGAGCCCGATGCCAAAGAAAAACTGCTCGCGCTATTGAAGGAATTTGGCATGACGGAAGCGATCCCACATATTCTGGCGGGCGCCCCGGATAAAACCATTCCCCACATGGCTAATGAACTCAAGGCGGATTTGGTGATTATGGGCAGTGCCGGTCGCGAGGGGGTCCAGGGGTTTCTACGCGGCAACACGGCGGAAAAAGTCCTGCACCACCTGCGCACCGACATTTTAGTCGTCAAACCCACCGGGGTTTCTTTGTAGTTAAATTAGTCTGTAGTCTGATTAGCGGTACACAACTATGCGTCAGCCACCCGAACTTGACCCGAGAAAAGGCAACGTCGAACGACACGTTGTCGATAAGACGCCAACCCTGGCTTCACCCCACGCCGCCCAACCCGATGAGCTGCTGGCAGTGCTTAGCAGTTCGCACCACGGGTTAAGTCGCGCCGAGGCCGAGGCGCGTCTCAAACACTACGGCCCCAATGCCATGCCCAAGGCCAAACCACCGGGTATTATCAAAGTTTTTATTCACCAGTTTGCCAGCCCCTTAATCTACGTGTTAGTAGCAGCTGCCACTTTTTCCATGCTGATCCAGGAGTGGTCCGACGCTATTTTTATCGGCGTGGTACTGCTCGTGAATGCCATTATCGGCACCATCCAGGAATTTTCCGCCCAGCGGGCTGCCGCCTTGGGCGCAATACGGCAGACATGGTTCAGCTTATAAAAGAGCTTGATGGAATGGGTGTCGCCATTCAGTTTTTGGATGATGGGATTGGCACTGAAGGCACCATGGGAAAAATGGTTGTGACCATACTCTCCGTCGTGGCTCAGGCCGAGCACCAATGTATTCTTGAGAGAACGAATGAAGGGCGACTCGAAGCCAAAGCAAAGGGCGTGAAATTTGGCCGCAAGCCAAGTGTTGATAGAAAAAAACTTTTTTCATTACATGAACAGGGGATGGGCGCTACCGACATTGCTAAAATAATGGGTATTGGTCGTTCTACTGCCTACAAGTTACTTAATAAGTGATGGCAGGTATTTGCATTTTGAAAAAATCACTCCGCAGTATGTAATAGGAACAGCCGCTGTTGTTTTGGCTTTAGGAATAACATACTGGCTTGTTACGAGAAAACCCTGGTCGCCGTTAGTTATAATTCTATTGAGGAGAATTATCTAATGAATGAACATCTTGTGTTGATGTTTGATATTGCGGTCATAGAATGGTTGATCGTTCTTGCTATGTTGGTCATTCTGGCGATTGTGGGGGCAGTGGTTACGCGTCGGTCACTTAGCGCATTCAAAAAGATAAATGGGCCGTCAGATGAGCCGGTTTCGACATCAGAAAACTGGCATGCCGATAGCGAAAAAACAGTCTTTGAATCACTCGAAACGATACCCAGCGGATTATCCAACAAAGAGGCAAACGGCAGGCTTGCCAAGCATGGGCCAAATCTTCTTCCCGAACCAAAAGCTCGTAGCCCACTGCTGCGGTTTTTCTACCAATTCCATAATGTATTGATCTATGTGTTGATGGCTGCGAGTGCCGTCACCGCCATGCTGGGGCACTGGGTGGATGCCAGTGTCATTCTCGCGGTGGTTGTTCTCAATGCAGTGATCGGGTTTGTGCAGGAGGGCAAGGCCGAGAATGCATTGAGAGCGATACGGCAGATGCTCTCTCCTAATGCAATGGCGTTGCGTGATGGCCGACAAACAACCATTCGAGCCGAAGATTTGGTGCCCGGTGATATCGTGCTATTGCAATCAGGCGACAAGGTACCGGCAGACCTGCGCTTGTTTCGTGTCAAGGGACTTCAAATTCAGGAGTCGGTATTGACAGGTGAGTCGATGGCAGTGGAAAAGATCACTGATCCTGTCGCACAGGAGGCCGTGATCGGTGATCGCCGCTGCATGGCCTATTCAGGCACTCTGGTGACCCATGGCCAGGGTAGCGGCGTGGTGATTGCGACCGGTGTACAAACAGAGATTGGTCGCATCAGCAGACTGGTATCGGAAGTGGAGTCAGTAACAACCCCGCTGTTACGTCAAATGGCTCAGTTTGGTCGCTGGTTGACCGCTGCTATTCTGGGGCTTGCCATTATCACCTTCGCATTCGGTGTACTGTTTCGAGATTATCTGGCCGCTGAAATGTTTCTTGCTGCCGTAAGCCTAGCGGTGGCCGCGATTCCTGAAGGCCTACCGGCAATCATGACCATCACACTGGCAATCGGTGTGCAACGTATGGCCAGGCGTAATGCCATTATTCGCAAATTACCGGCCATTGAGACGCTGGGAGCAGTCAGCGTGATTTGCTCGGATAAAACCGGCACCCTGACCCGCAACGAAATGACGGTACGTACCATTGCTACCGCCGAGAATCTGTTTGAACTGGGCGGCACAGGCTACGATCCCCACGGCGCAATATCTCTGTCTGACAGAGATGTGCTAGAGGAAGAAAGACCGCTATTGCTGGAGATCACTCGGGCCGCGATGCTTTGCAATGACGCATCACTGGAGCAAAGTAACGGTGAATGGCTTGTCCATGGCGACCCTATGGAAGGGGCATTGCTGGTATCAGGCTTAAAGGCCGGGCTGGATATTGAAGCGGAGGCCAAACAATACCCACGCACTGATCTCATCCCATTTGAATCAGAGCATCGTTTTATGGCAACGCTGCATCACAGCCATAGCGGTGATGCCTTCATTTTTCTCAAGGGTGCTCCTGAACGTCTGTTGGAGATGTGCGCTCATCAGAGAATGGTTGATGGTGATCAGCCGCTGGATAGAAGCTACTGGCTGACTCGTATTGAGGCGATGGCACAGCAAGGTAAACGTGTGCTAGCCATTGCCATCAAGCCGGTCAGTCATGAACAGATGGGGCTAATATTCAGTGATGTAGAAAACGATCTTATTATGCTGGGGCTATTTGGCTTGATCGACCCACCTCGTGAAGAAGCGATTGGCGCAGTGCGCCAATGCCATCAGGCAGGTATTCGAGTGAAGATGATCACCGGCGATCACGGTGCTACCGCCCGTGCCATCGCCCGGCAACTCAAGCTCATTAATGTCAATGATGTTATTACCGGCCAGGAACTCAAATCAATGAGCGATGATGAGTTGCGCCAACGCGTGTTAGCGGTTGATGTGTATGCACGCGTCAATCCTGAACATAAGTTGCTGCTCGTCAGACTGATGCAGGAACAAGGTTTGATTGTGGCGATGACGGGTGACGGCGTAAACGATGCCCCCGCCTTGAAACGTGCCGACGTTGGTACCGCTATGGGCCACAATGGCACAGAAGCGGCCAAGGAAGCCGCCGAAATGGTACTCGCCGATGATAATTTCGCCTCGATTACTCACGCCGTAGAAGAAGGACGCACGGTTTACGACAACCTCAAAAAGGCCATCCTGTTCATTCTTCCAACCAATGGCGGTGAGGCACTGATTATCCTTGCCTCCATCCTGCTTGGTTTTCACCAGCTACCCTTGACGCCAGTGCAAATTCTCTGGGTGAATATGGTGACGGCTGTTACCTTAGCGCTGGCGCTGGCATTTGAGTCACCAGAAAAAGATGCAATGCGACGCCCGCCCCGAGATGCTCATGAACCGATACTTACAGGCTATCTTGTTTGGCGCGTTGTTTTTGTCTCCGTTATTCTGATGAGTGGAACATTCGGACTTTTTGTTTGGGAAATGGAACGAGGCGTCAGTATTGAGCATGCCCGCACAGTAGCAGTGAATACACTGGTGATGTTCGAGATATTTTATCTATTCAATTCTCGTTATATCACAGCATCGATATTTAACCGGGCAGGATTAACAGGCAACCGTTATGTGCTCATCGCCATTAGTATACTCGTTATATTGCAGTTAGCTTTTACCTACCTGGCACCAATGCAATCCTTATTTGGAACGGCAGCAATCGATTTCAATATATGGTTACACATACTGCTAGTCTCCTCCTCTGTATTATTTCTGGTTGAACTGGAGAAGTATTTTGTGCGAAATATTGAACGAAACAGATAGTAGAAGACAACCTGATTGAATGAGGTATTTAGCAATGAGTACTACAACAGAATTACAGCAGACCATTGATAATACGCGTGGCATCCTGGCAGCCGATGAAAGCTCTCCGACCATCGCAAAACGTTTTGCAGCGATCAAGGTGGAGTCCACGGAGGAAAATCGTCGTCATTATAGAAGCGTATTAGTGTTACGAAGCTCATCGACAAGCGGGTTGGGTAGTTTGGTCTTAATTGAAATGGCGGCAGGGATGTATTTCAGTGCATCTTCGATCGTAGAAAGGTTTTCCAGGGCAATTACAAATTCGTTCGTCACGGTTAGATACAACCTTGTAGCTTGTTGTTTCGCTTTTCTAATACTCGCAGTGTGCAATGACCTGCGGAGTTCTTTTTGTAGATTAGGGAAGCGGTCGCGAAGGAATAATGGTGTCACTACCCTGAAGTAGAAAATACCACTTTTATTTTGGAAGTAGTACCTGCTATAGGTACGAGAATGTATGACCAAAATGTACGAGTCCCCATTTCTGGTTCCCCGTGCACTTGGTAATATGTTGAAAAATAAAGAATATTTCAACGAATTGGTGGAGGCGGCGGGAATTGAACCCGCGTCCGTCAGTCCGCTGCCGAAGGCTCTACATGCTTAGTTCAGTCTATTATATTTAACGTTTTACAGCCCGGCTGGCAGGGCGCGTAAACCGCGATTCCGGTAAGTGTTTAGTGAATCCACCCCGGACGAGCTTCATCACGATCTTGCGAGTATGACACCTGAGTGCTTCGCCGCTACCCTAAGGTAGATGAAGCGCTGGACGCACAAGCACGGCTCCAGTCAGATGGCAATCTACCGTTTCTTAGGCGGCGAGTGCGTAGTTGTCGTCGTTGGCAACTAATAGTTTGCGACTTTGGATTAACGAGATTGGTCACCATCTCGGCATGCACCCAGGGTTTTGTAACCGGCGTCGAATCCAAAACGCCCCCTGAATTAGGTTTGGTCGCCTTATACTGTGTTGAGAAACCTCACACTTCACAAGGCGAAACCTCGTCGAGGATTCTAACACAGCATAGGCTGACCGTTAGACCTTTTCTGAAGGTGGAGTTCAGTTAGTTGTGATTTTTTGAAGGTGAGCTGCACTGTGTCAAGATAGACTAAAGAGAACTAGGTAAGTGAGCGCTAACTTCAGTCGGTCTGTCATGTTCATGGTGCTCATTAGTACCTTGCCACCGTAATTAATCAGGGCAAGCAGAGTGCCCACGATTAGAGCCGCTTAGATGGCGGTGCGGTGTATATCAGCTGGCATGGCGCTTCAGGCGTTGTTTTTGTCGGTCCCAGTCTCGATCCTTTTCTGTCTCTCGTTTGTCATAGTCCTGCTTACCTTTTGCCAGTGCAATTTCGCATTTGACCAGATGTCCCTTCCAGTACAGCGCTGTGGCCACACAGGTATGTCCTTTTTGATGAACACTTCGAGATAATTTGCTCAGTTCTTTGTGGTTTAACAGTAGTTTGCGGGTTCTTGTAGGGTCGGTGACAAAATGGGTTGAGGCCGTTTTCAGTGGTGTAATGTGAACACCAAGTAGAAATGCCTCGCCATCCTTTAGTAAAACATAGGAATCCGTTAGCTGTACTTTACCTGCTCGTAGACTCTTGACTTCCCAGCCCAGTAAAGCAATGCCTGCTTCAAACTTTTCTTCCAGGTGATAGTCGTGCTTCGCTCTTTTATTGAGAGCGATCGTTGTACTTTTCTGGGTATTCTTGGGTTTCTTTGCCATAGCGGGGATTATAAGGATTGGTGCTCCATGCGCCTATGGTTTTGTTGTACTGGCCCTTTCTGGAGGGCAAAGATTGGGGCGATGCTGGTTTTTCGAAGCACAGATTGCCGGTACAATCCGGGCAAGTCGATACAGAGCAGGTTAAATGGCAGAAAAGAATCAGTCTGGTGCAACAACATCTAGTGCGAAAAGAGGTGTTCACGGTGCCTGGACTAGTCGCTGGACCTTTGTTATGGCCGCCACTGGTTCTGCGGTGGGGTTGGGTAATATCTGGAAGTTTCCCTACATTGTTGGTGAAAATGGTGGGGGTGCTTTTGTGTTGGTGTATTTGCTCTGTATCTTGTTGGTGGGAATACCCATCATGGTGGCAGAGGTCATGTTGGGGCGTAGAGGTCGTCAGAGCCCCATAAACACGATGCGCTATTTAACGGAAGAGGCTGGATTACACGGCGCCTGGAATGCCATCGGTTGGCTAGGGGTAACGGCCGGATTAATGATTCTTTCCTACTATGCGGTGATTGCTGGTTGGGCGCTCCACTATGTTGGTCAAATGGCTTCTGGCGCCTTTCAGGGAGCCAGTGCTGAACAGGCAGGGGTCATTTTCGGTAATCTTTTGGCGGATAAAAACACCCTGATTTACTGGCAAACTATTTTTTTGCTGCTCACGATGGCGGTAGTGATTGGTGGGGTCACCAAAGGGCTTGGCGTGGCCGTACGAATATTAATGCCGATGTTGTTTGTATTGTTGATGGTGCTGCTGGTATTCGGCTATCAGCATGGTGATTTTGAACGAGGTTTTAGCTTTCTATTCAGCTTCAACTATCAAGCATTGACCTGGGAAGGTGTATTGGAAGCACTGGGGCACGCGTTCTTTACGCTCAGTTTGGGGATGGGTGCGATTATGGCCTACGGCGCCTATATGCCCGAGCATGCACGGATCGGACGTACTGTCTTAGCAGTTGGGTTTCTCGACACATTGGTGGCATTGATAGCCGGGTTAGCCATTTTCCCCATTGTATTCGCTAATCCAACCATCGAGCCGGGTGCCGGCCCAGGGTTGATGTTTGTCAGTTTACCTGTGGCCTTTGGCAACATGACCGGCGGCTTATTATTTGGCAGTTTCTTCTTTGTATTAGTGACATTAGCGGCCTGGAGTTCAGCGATTTCTTTGATTGAGCCTGCGGTGGCCTATCTTGTTGAGTCCAAGGGTTTCAACCGAATTACAGCTAACCTATCACTAGGTTTGGTGGCTTGGGTCGTCGGCCTAGGCAGTGTGTTGTCATTCAATGAGTGGGCGGATACACGGGTAGCCGGGTTTACGTTCTTTGAGTTTATGGATTTTCTTACGTCCAGTGTGATGTTGCCATTGACCGGGTTATTTATCGCTATCTTTGTGGGCTGGGTAATGAAGCCTGATACAGTACGAGAAGAGTTAGGTGATGAGTCTAACCGGGTATTCTTCTCTTGGCGCTGGGTGTTGCGCTTTGTTTCGCCACTGTTAGTGTTGGTGGTGTTTGTTTTAGGTCTCTACAAGACGTTTTGGTGATGCTGACAACGATTAAACGCAGTGCGCTGGTCATGTACTCGGCGCAACAAATGTTCGACCTGGTCAATGATGTGGCTAGCTATCCGTTGTACATGGATAATTGTGTGGGTGCAGAAGTTTTGGAGCAGAGTGAAAACTCGATGGTCGCGAGGTTAGACTTGAAAAAAGGTCGTATTGGCCACAGCTTTACAACCTGTAACACCCTTAAGGAACCCGAGCGAATTGATATGAATCTCCAGCAGGGGCCGTTCAAAAAGTTATCGGGTGGGTGGAGTTTTATGGCGCTGACCGATTCAGCCTGTAAGGTGATACTGGACCTGGAATTTGAATTTAATAGCCTTTCTATAGGTATTGCATCGTCCAGCTTGTTTACTTCGGTAGCAAATAATCTGGTAGATGCTTTGGCGAAGAGGGCGCAAGAGGTTTATGGTCAATGACGGATGCTGAACTTATTACTGTCGAAGTGGCGTATGCATTGCCGCACCGACAACAATTGATTGAATTACAAGTCCCCCTCGGAACAACAGCATTTGAGGCCGTACAGCAATCGGGCATTGTTGCGCAGTTTCCAGAAATTGATTTGGAGAGCGTCAAGATGGGTATCTTTGGGCAAGCTTTGGGCACCAAAGGGTTAAAGCTGCCTAAAGAGCATGTGCTGAGGGTGAAGGATAGGGTGGAAATCTATCGCCCTTTGATTGTTGATCCTAAAGAAGTGCGTAAGCGCCGTGCTGAGAAAGCGCGCCAGTAAGTTTAAGAATAACTCAAATAGATAGTTGGAATCAGTTGATTATTCGGGATTACTGACATTCGGCAGGTAGTCGCCTCTAAAGCCCACTAATTGATCGTTATCGAAGAAGATAGCAACACGTTCACGAACTTCTTCGCCTTTTTTAGGGCTTAAGCTATAGTAATAATCCCAACGATTCTGGTTGAAGGTATCCGCGATGAGTGGTGTGCCCATAATAAAGCGCACCTGCGACTTGGTCATTCCTGGCTTCAGTTGATCAACCATATCCTGAGTGATCACGTTACCCTGTTGAACATCAAACTTATGAATGCCTGGCAGTGTTGGCATACTGAAGCTTGGCATAGAAAAATCAGAGCATCCTGAAAGGGCGAGAGCCAAGGTCAAACAGCAAGTCATTCGTGCAGTAAAGTGCATTAGGGGTTCCAGTCATATCTTCGAACGGCGATAATACCCAATCCGTCCAGTGGATAGAAGAGGCCATAAGGTAATGAATGAGGAAAACCACGAATTACGCAAGGTAGGGCTTAAAGTCACTGCGCCCAGATTAAAGATTTTGCATATTTTGGAAGAGTCCTCTGGTAGCCATATGAGTGCAGAGGATGTTTATCGCAAGCTGATGGAGACCGGTGAGGATGTCGGTATTGCCACTGTTTACCGTGTGCTTACACAATTTGAGAGCGCTGGGCTAATAATTCGCCACAATTTTGACAATGGTCCTGCCGTGTACGAAGTTGATCGTGGAGATCATCACGATCATATGGTCAATGTGGATGATGGCCAGGTGATAGAGTTTCACTGTGCAGAAATTGAAGAGATGCAGCAGAAAATTGCAGCTGAACATGGTGTTGATATTATCGGTCACAATCTAGTGCTTTATGTGAAATCCAGAAAATAACCAGTATTTCTGAGACCTGTTTGACGCTTCAATCAGTGTTTCACTTTAGATGAATTACTTGGTGTTTGGTGGGGAGCTGCTTGAGGGGAAGCTACTGCCGAATTTTATTTCGCCCGCTTTCCTTGGCTCGATACATAGCGCGATCTGCTGCTTTTAAGACAGCATCAAAGTCTGGGCTGTCATTGGAATCCGATAATCCCATACTGACCGTAGCCCGAATGTTACCCTTGCTTCGGGATGCGCCACGCTTCTTTTCACCCGTATTCTGTCGCCAAGGGCGGGATTTTTTGTCCCGAGCCGTCATATCATACTCTGCAATAGTTTTGCGGAGTGCCTCCAGATTATCGACGACCTTGTCAGCTGTTTTTCCTTTGAATAACAGGCAGAATTCTTCTCCACCAAAGCGGTAGGCTCGTCCACCACCTGTGATTTGGCAGAGTTTTGCTGCTATAGCTTTCAGAACCTGATCACCCAGATCATGACCATATTGGTCATTAATTTTTTTGAAATGATCCACGTCCACCATTGCAAGGGCATAAGTGTTACCGGCATTGCGTACATCTCTCAATAGTGCTCGCCGGTTAGGTATTTGTGTGAGTTCATCGCGGTACACCATATTGAGCAGGCTATGAGTTTGATTGATGATCAGTAGCAGGCCGGAGGCAGAAAATATGGTTGCTGAAATATGAGGTACCTGGAACCAGGCCAGAGTGATAAAACTGAAAATAATGCAGCCTGGAAGACTGCTGTCTAGCTGCTGATTCTTCAGTATGGGTAGAGCTAAGCCAATCATAAAGGCGACAATAAATAACAGACTGGCAGCAGAAGAAATTTTCAAACCTAGAAAAGAGCTTTCCTGTAACTCTGGAGATAGTGTTGAGAGCCAAAGTGGTTGCCACTGAAATAGGCTGGTAATAATGAGAGCAAAAATTGAAATAAAAGAGATGAGTACTAAGAATCCGAGATGTCGCCAGCCAGTATTGGGTATGACAATCAGTATCCCAAGAAGTAAGGGTAGACAGAGAGAGATCAGGCTGTAGGCCTGCCCTGCCGGTTCGGTGTCTAGGGGGGCTTGTAGATATTGGCGGATCAGCCAATAGCAGGCGAGCATAATAAGCGCTGCACCTAAGTCCCGAGAGTGATTGGCCAAAATGGCAACAAACGCAGCCAGCCCACAAAGGATGTAGGGGAGTTGGCTCAACATGGATAGCCGATCACTTTCCAATGAAGGCGCATGCCAATTAACAAACCCTGCCAACATCAGGCAAAAGAAGGGTGGCAGTAGGCGGACCATTATTTGTGACATAACCTGCTGATCTTAAGCGCCTTCCCCCGGATGTTGGCTGACAGTCTATGATGTTGTGGCGGCAGCGTAAACATTTGGTAGGTGTCGTTAGGGTGAGAATTGGTGGAGTAAGTTGTGGGTAGCGTCAGGGTGTGTAAAAAACCGGTTCCTTCAGTAGCTACAAATGGGTTGAAAATATGAGGTTAAGTAGTATTTCAAAGGGTGTTTTGTGGCTGTTGCTCATGTCGCCGTTGACGGTTAATGCTGGGGATTTTTGTTTATTGCTAGCAGAAAACTATTACGAACAGCTCTATTGTGAGATCAAGGCTATGGGGCAGGGACGCCGACTTCCCTCATTCCTTGATTTTCGGCGCAATAATGAATTGACGCAGGCTATGTTATTAAAGCGTCCTGCTGCCAAGGTGGGTGTTGAGGTTGTACTGCCCAAAAGAGAGATCGCACCCAGTAGAGAAACGGTACCTAAAATAACTCAGGCGCAAACTATGCCCGTCAATAGAGAGGTAGATGGTGGGGGGAAGTTGAGGCAATGTTTATTTTATGAAAAAAATATTCAGTGTGATGGTGACAACTATCACTTGGTTGGCAATCAGGCGAACAGCAAACTAATACAAGGCGCGCTAGCTAGCACCAATAAGATGGAGATACCTGATTATATGGGGTTGCTCAGTGATCAGCAGGCACTTAGTCAATATCTCACGCGAGCCTACCGACAATATATTGGGAAAATGCTGGAAATCGGGTTGGGTGGGTCGACCTTTTCCTATGCCAAGTTTGACTTTCTTTTTCACGATGTGACGGCAAAAGGGATAGATTTTAGCCAGCGCTTTGAAACCATGTTCCGTTTCCTGAAGCAGGACAAACAGAATATTGCGGTGAGCGAGGCGCTTCCTGACAGAGTGTCATTAGTGCGGGAGCGTTGCGATAGGCTTGATGACAGCTTGGTTGTTTGTAATGGAGGGCGAAAAAACTATTTGTACCGCCACATAAACTAACTCTGCCTCTTAGTGGAAGCAGAGCCGCTTGGTGTTTTATCAGTTAAAGGGCAAACTAAAATCTTCTAGGTGGCCCAAAACTCACCTATATAAGGTTAGAAACCACGATCAGTGCGCACATAATGCCAAAGCCCGCGAGAACCAGTAAGCCAATTCTTCCCAGGGTAGCTGTATCTTCAGAATCCATATTTAGTGCCTCTCTTATTATCTCTTCAGCGTCTCTCCGGTACCTTTGTCAGTACCGATTAAATAGTGGAACGGATAAATGTAGAGGCTTTGGCAATTCTCAGAATTGATCTAAATCAACTATAAGTGTTGTGATTTGATCGAAATTTACTCAATGGAGCCTAGTTGGCGAGCTGAAGTAATTCTTTGGCGTGATTCAGTGTGGTCTTGGTGATCTTTGCGCCGCCCAGCATACGGGCAATTTCATCCATTCTCCCGGTCTCGGAGAGTGGTTTAATATTGCTCTGTGTGGTCTGTGCCACCGTGTTCTTGCTAACAAGTAGATGGTGGTGTGATCTAGCCGCAACTTGGGGTTGATGTGTGACGCAGATAATCTGGCCCTGTTCGCCTAATTGGCGTAGCAGTTGACCCACTACCTCGGCGGTGGCCCCCCCAATGCCTACATCAACCTCATCGAATATCATGGTGGGAATAGATGAGTTCTGGGCGGCAATGACTTGGATTGCAAGACTGATCCTTGATAGTTCACCCCCCGAGGCAATACGGGCGAGAGGTTTTGCGGGTTCGCCAGGGTTAGTGGCAATTAGGAATTCGATGGTTTCCTGTCCATGGTTACCAAAGCCTTGGTTGGGGAGCGGTGTCAGCTTTGGTGAGAATTTGGCGCCGGTCATCGAAAGTGAGGCAAACTGCTCTTCAATAGCCGCTGTTAGCTGTTTGGCCGCCGTCGCTCGTTTTTTGGACAGCTTATTGGCCAAAGCTTGATAGTCAGCGGTTAGTAGCTCCAGCTGTTGCTTTAGTTCAACGATATCTGTTTCATTGCCGGCAATGGTTTTGAGTGCCAGATTTAGGTCGGCGTGTTTTTGCTGGAGCTCTGCTGGGGGTACCCTGTGTTTTCGGGCCAGTTGGTAGATGGCGCCGAGTCGCTCCTCAACCTGCAGGAGCCTCTCTGGATCGAGTTCGAAGCTGTCGAGGTGGTGTTGAATTTCCCGTCCAGCTTCTTCAACTTCAATGTGTGCGCTGTTAAGTAGTTTTTCTGCTTCCTTCAATGGCCCGGGTTTATTTGGCATGCCATCCAATATTTGGAGTGCTTTGCCCAGAGCGTCTTGTAGGTTAAATGTTTCAGCATCGGAACAAAGTTGTGTGAGTGTATGACTGTCCAGAAGAATAGCGTCAGCATTAGCCAGTACTTGCTGTTCACGCTCTAGTGCCTCAAATTCACCTTCGTTTAGACTCAGTTGATCCAGCTCCTCCACCTGGAAGCGCAATAGATCGCGTTGTGCTGTGAGTTCATCGGAGGTGTTTTCCAGCTGTTGTAGTTGTTGTTGAGTGGTGTTCCATTGCTGGTATAAGTTTTTGATCTCAGCGGCCATTGCTGAACATCCAGCGAAATCGTCCAAAATCTGGCGATGAACCTCCCTGCGTAATAGAGATTGGTGTTCGTGCTGGCTATGGATGTCTATCAGCATCTCGCCCAGTTCACGGAGTTGCTGCATGGTGGCAGGTTGGCCATTGATGTAGCCCCGGGATCGTCCTTCCCGGGTCAACAAGCGTCTGAGTAAGCACTCGTTACTTTCAGTGTCAAAGTCGTTGTTCTTAAGCCATGTGACTGCATGGGTGACAGTGTTGAGGTCAAACATTGCTGAGACTTCGGCCCGTTCGGCACCGCGGCGTATTCGGTCAGTATCAGCGCGATCTCCCAGTGCCATTGCCAGTGCATCAATGACTAATGATTTACCCGCACCGGTTTCTCCGGTTAATGCCGTCATACCAAGGCCAACGTCCACTTCTAGGTGTTCAACTAGGGTAAAGTTTTTGACCGTTAGGGTTGTAAGCAATGGTGATCCTGCATGTGACGTAAGTGAAGTTCAGCTCGCTAATGTTATACAGATTTTTTCAGTGCGTCTGTTTTTCAGTATATGGGCCTTGAAACTGATTGTGGCGGCCCAATATACCGGGGTGAAGCTATATATCTGAACTTATACCCAGACCTATAGCAGCTTATGGCTATGGCAGATTTAAGCGTATTTATAACAGATTTAAATGATGTCCAAAATGGAGATGTTGCGTGTCAACTGAAGAGAATAACAGCGAGGAGACGGGGGCCGAAGAGCTCCAACCCGAAGCACTTGAGGCTGAGCAGTCGCCAGTAGAGGGCGAGGCACCTGAAGTTGAAGGAGATTTAGTACAGCTTCAGACCGAATTGGAAGCTGCAAAGGATCAGGTGTTAAGGGCTCAGGCCGAGATGCAGAACCTGCGTCGTCGGGCAGAACGTGATGTGGAAAATGCCCACAAATATGCGCTGGATAAGTTTGTCGGTGAGCTTCTGCCTGTGGTCGATAATCTGGAGCGTGCAATCCAGACCATGAATGACAATAACGATGACACCAAGGCGCTCAGTGAAGGAATCGAGCTGACACTGAAAAGTTTTCAGGATGTATTGGCACGTTTCAAGGTAGAGGCGGTAGATCCAAAAGGAGAGGTGTTTAACCCAGAGTTTCATCAGGCGATGAGTATGCTGGAAATGCCAGATCAAGCACCCAATACCGTGGTCGATGTGTTTCAGAAAGGCTACACGTTGAATGGGCGGTTGGTGCGTCCAGCCATGGTGGTCGTGGCTAAAGCGGTACCAAATAATACTGGTGAGGGTTGAAATCCCGGAACACGGGCCAATATAAACAACCAGAAGCAGTTTTTTTAAATTAAAAGTTTTTGACTTTGAAACGAATCCCGGAGAGAAAACAATGGGTAAGATTATCGGAATTGACCTAGGCACCACCAACTCGTGTGTGTCCGTGCTGGAAGGCGGTAAGCCGAAAGTTATTGAAAATGCTGAAGGTGGTCGCACTACGCCGTCTATCGTGGCATTTACCGATGACGGCGAAATTTTGGTGGGTCAGTCCGCCAAGCGTCAGGCTGTTACCAACCCCACCGATACACTGTATGCGGTGAAGCGCCTAATAGGCCGTCGTTTTGAAGACAACGTGGTACAGAAAGACATCAAAATGGTGCCGTACAAAATTGTTAAAGCCGACAACGGTGATGCTTGGGTTGAAGTGAAGGGCGATAAGAAGGCAGCCCCACAGATTTCGGCTGAAGTATTGCAAAAAATGAAGAAAACTGCCGAAGATTATCTGGGCGAAGATGTCACCGAGGCAGTTATCACTGTACCTGCTTACTTTAATGATTCTCAGCGTCAGGCAACAAAAGATGCCGGTAAAATTGCTGGTCTAGACGTCAAACGTATTATTAACGAGCCCACCGCAGCCGCACTGGCCTACGGGATGGACAAAACACCCGGTGATAGCGTGATAGCAGTTTACGACTTGGGTGGTGGTACTTTTGATATCTCCATTATTGAGATTGCCGATGTGGACGGCGAGCACCAGTTCGAAGTGCTCTCTACCAACGGTGATACCTTCCTTGGCGGTGAAGATTTTGACTTACGCTTGATTGAATATTTGGCCGATGAGTTTAAGAAAGAAAATGGTATCGACCTGCATAATGATCCAATGGCACTTCAACGTCTGAAAGAGGCGGCTGAAAAAGCCAAGATCGAACTGTCTTCCAGTCAACAAACAGAAGTTAATCTGCCCTACATTACTGCAGATGCCACTGGCCCTAAGCACTTGGTGGTGAAGTTGACCCGCGCCAAGCTTGAATCACTGGTTGAAGAGCTGGTTGAGCGTTCCATGGCACCGTTGAAAACTGCTTTAAAGGATGCGGGTAAATCAGCGTCTGATATCAACGAAGTAATCTTGGTTGGTGGCCAGACTCGTATGCCGATGGTGCAGAAAAAGGTCAGTGAGTTCTTTGGCAAAGAGCCCCGTAAAGATGTTAACCCTGACGAAGCTGTTGCCATGGGTGCGGCCATTCAGGGCGCTGTACTGGCTGGCGATGTGAAAGATGTGTTACTGCTCGATGTGTCACCGCTAACACTGGGTATTGAAACCATGGGTGGCGTGGCTACTTCTCTGATTGAGAAAAACACCACAATCCCTTGTAAGAAATCACAAATCTTTTCTACGGCGGAAGATAATCAAGGTGCAGTGACGATTCATGTGGTACAGGGTGAGCGTAAGCAAGCGACTAGTAATAAATCATTGGGCCGTTTTGACTTGGCTGATATTCCACCAGCACCACGTGGAATGCCACAAATTGAAGTGACGTTTGATATTGATGCCAACGGTATCTTACACGTGAACGCCAAAGACAAAGCCACCGGTAAAGAGCAGTCTATTGTTATTAAGGCCTCTTCTGGGTTGTCTGATGAAGAAATCGAAAGCATGGTCAATGATGCTGAAGCGAATGCCGCTGAAGACCAGAAGTTTGAAGAGTTGGTACAGGCGCGCAATACCGCTGATGGTTTGGCTCACGCTGCTAAGAAAACCTTGGAAGAAGCTGGAGATAAAGCCTCTGATGAAGAGAAAGAGGCTATAGAGTCAGCAATAAAAGAGGTTGAAGAAGCAGTTAAAGGTGATGACAAGGATGCTATGGATGCCGCGGCAAGTAAGCTCTCCGAAGCCTCCTCTACACTGGCTCAAAAGCTTTATGCAGAACAGGCGGCTGAAGCTCAGGCAGAAAGTCCCGATGGTGCCGCCGAGGATGCAGGTGGTTCAGAGGATGCCGTTGATGCAGAGTTTGAGGAAGTTAAAGAAGACGACAAATAAGCCCTGGGTTTGAATAGGTCTTAGGTTTGTTAGTCGTTGCCGAACGCTAGACGTCGGTTGCAAGCGCGGGTTTTGCTCGCGCTTTGCTGCGTTTGAAATAGATCAAACTGCCTACGTAAAAATTGAATATAACTCGATATAAGAAGCTGACAGAGAATGTCCAAACGCGATTACTACGAAATACTCGGTGTGGCCAAAGGTGCTTCCGAACCGGAAATCAAAAAGGCCTATCGCCGAATTGCGATGAAGAATCACCCTGACCGCAATCCGGATAACAAAAAAGCTGAAGATATTTTCAAAGAGGCTACCGAGGCTTACGAGGTTCTCTCTAACAAAGAGAAGAAAGCTGCCTATGACCAGTACGGTCATGCTGGTGTTGACCCGAATGGTGGGTTTGGCGGTGGTGGTCCGGGTGGGGACTATGGTAATTTCAGTGATATTTTTGGCGACGTGTTTGGCGATATTTTTAGCGGTGGTGGCCGAGGTGGTGGTCGTGGCCGAGCTGGGCCAACACGGGGCTCGGATCTACGATATAACTTAGATCTGGATCTTGAGGATGCCGTCAGGGGTAAAACCGTCAAGATTAAAGTGCCCACCTTGTGTGCCTGTGAAGGCTGTGGTGGTTCTGGTGCCAAAAAAGGGGCTAAACCTGCCACTTGTGCTACCTGCGGTGGCCATGGTCAAGTACGCATGTCTCAGGGCTTTATTTCCGTTCAGCAAACCTGTCCCAAGTGTCACGGGCGTGGTCAGGTGATCAGTGACCCTTGTGCCACCTGTTATGGCCAAGGTCGAGTGAAGGAAACAAAAACCCTGTCGGTCAAAGTGCCACCTGGTGTGGATACAGGTGATCGTATTCGCTTGGCGGGTGAAGGTGAAGCGGGCCCAGATGGTGGTCCGTCCGGAGATATTTATGTACAGATGAATGTGCGAGAGCACGCTCTGTTCCAGAGAGATGGCCGGAATCTGTATTGTGAAGTCCCTATTAGTATTGTGGATGCTGCGCTAGGGGGTGAGCTGGAAGTACCGACACTCAATGGTCGAGTGAAATTGAAAGTACCTGCAGAAACACAGACTGGCCGCTTATTTCGCTTGAAGGGTAAGGGTGTCACGAGTGTAAGGGGCGGTGGCCCCGGAGACCTGATGTGTCGGGTTGTGCTGGAAACACCAGTTAACCTCGGCAATGATCAAAAAGAATTGTTTCGCCAATTACAGGGAAGCCTTGAGGGTGGTAAGCATTCACCTAGGAAAGCATCTTGGTTTGAAGGTGTGAAAAAGTTCTTTGATGGGTTTACGATGTAGTTTCTACGCTGCATGCCTTTGAGATAAAACAACAGGGCTTTGAGATAAAATAAAGAGAACAACTATGACACGAATTGCTGTTACCGGTGCCGCTGGCCGAATGGGGAAAACCCTCATTGAAGCAGTAGCCTTGAACCCTGACACGACCTTAACAGTAGCTATCGAGCGCCCGGAAAGCTCTTTGGTCGGTGTTGATGCGGGCGAGCTGGCAGGGATAGGCCATCAAGGTGTGACGGTTGTTGGTGATATCAAAGAGGTCATTGATGATTTTGATGTGTTGATTGATTTTACTGCCCCGGCGGCATCGGTTGCTAATGTTGAAGCCTGTGCTGCGAGTGGTAAGAGAATGGTAGTAGGCACTACAGGGTTTAGTGATGAGCAGAAAGAGCAGCTGCTGTCCGTGATCGACAGTACGGCATTGTGCATGGCATCAAATTTCAGTACGGGGGTAAACCTCTGCTTTAAATTACTGGATATGGCTGCACGAGTGTTGGGTGATGATGTGGATATCGAGGTGTATGAAGCCCACCACCGCCATAAGGTTGATGCGCCCTCAGGTACTGCGTTAAGTATGGGTGAGGTGGTCGCTAATGCACTGGGCCGCAACCTGCAAGAAGTCGCTGTTTATAGTCGTGAAGGGCAAACCGGTGCAAGAGACCGAAAAACCATAGGCTTTGCTACAGTGCGGGCTGGCGATATTGTGGGCGATCATACGGTTACTTTTGCCGCAGATGGTGAGCGGGTTGAAATAACCCATAAAGCCTCCAGTCGTATGTCTTTTGCTCGTGGGGCGGTTCGGGCAGCGAATTGGCTGGCCAGTAAAGACAAAGGTTTGTTTGATATGCAGGATGTGCTTGGATTGAAGTGATCTGTAGGTTCTTATAAAAAAGGCCGCCCTAGGGGTGGCCTTTTTTGTTGATGAATAGATCAAAAATTCAGTGTTATTCCAACGGTGAGCGTGTCTTCAAACTGATTGATGCCGCTGTAAACACCAAAGTCTCCCAGTGAGTGCTGGTAGATAGCTTCTAACTCCAGTTTTTGGGAGCCCGCTTGAACCGGCCAATAGGCGCGAAGGTTTAGCTCTTCCCTGGCTTCAATGGAGTCGCCCTGGCTCCATTGGGTGGCTGACTGATAATCGTAGCGGATACTGGTTTCAATCCCCTGAAAGAATTGCTTGCCGATCATCAGTGAACCGCTGTGTCTAGGGATGTGGTCACCAAGCATCGTATACGTAAGTGGCGTTTTGGTACGAAGTGCTCGGCCGTCAATATCATTGTAGGCGTATTGAGCGGATATCAGATGGCCCTTAGCATTCTGATACCTCAGCGACATATCGGTACCATTGCTACGCCAATCGACAGTGCTTGAGCGAACACCAACATAGGGCGAAATAATGGCGGGGGAGGCTTCAAGGTGCAGCCCCATGGCATTATTGACGTCTTCATGAAATACCCGCCAGTCAAACAGGAGCTGGTTTTCTATAAACTTACCCACATAGCCAATTTCAAAGCTGTCTATACGTGCTTTTTCAATTTTCTCTGCGTGATCAATATCGGCAATCAGCAAGGCGCCTTCTTGGGTTCGAAGTACTTGAACCTGATTCACTTCAAGCAGGGAAGGTGTTCGGTGTCCTCGGGTGGCGGCTAGACGGAGAGACTGGTTCTGGGCTAGACGATAGTTGAGTGCTAGCCGGGGGGACAGGAAACTATCAACAATGTCATTTTTCTCTGCCATCACCCCGCTGTTAAGTTGCCAGCGCTTACCCAGCTGCCATTCGTGGTTGGCAAATAATCGAAAGCTCCAATCATCTTCTTTGTCGTTGTGGTCAAATAGGACCTCGCCACGTAAAGAGTCATAACGACTGCCTGCACCCCAAACTAGCCGCTGGCTATCGCTGACCGTTAGTGTGTTTTGGTATTCGAGGTCATACCGGTGAGATTTGACATCACTGTCGTTGCTGATAAAGTTCTGGTCAGCAATGCTGTTGTCAGATAGCACCGAGGAAATCAGCCCGGGGTTATCAACCTCCCAAGCTCGGGCTATCGTGTCAGAAACAAGTCCAAAATTACGTTCCTGTTCGGACTCTAGTTCAGAGTGCTGGAATTTCAATTGATGTTTATTGTTGAGGCCATCATCCCGGGTCCAGCGAAATAACTGATAGTTAGTATCGATGTCTCGGTCTATGTAACCTCTGGGTACACGGACTATTGCAGTGTCTGGAAACTCCTGGCGGGAGTGCCCTAGCCCGGCTTCAAACTCCAGAGTGTCGATAATGTTGGGGGTATAGACCAGCTTGATGTTGCCGGTTGTATGCTCAGAATCGTCGGTGGCCTTTTGCCAGCTGTATTCGGGGTTGTTCAGACCGGGGAACCCGTCATCCGTATGGTGACTTAATCGGATGCGGTAAACCAAGTTGTCATTATGGCCAAAATGGCGGAATGCTTGATCTCTGGTTTGCTGGTCGCTGGCAGAAACTCGCAGTGAGCTCCCCTGCTTCTGTTGGGGTTGAGTAGTGATTATATTGACTGCACCAAGGAAAGCGTTTGAGCCAAAGCTGGAAGCGTTGCTGCTGCGAACCACCTCTATGCGCTCAACATCTTGAACAGTAATGCCTATAGAGCTCCACTCTACCCCTGAAAATAAAGGGTCATAAATGGAGCGGCCATCAATCATGACCTCCAGATCGCCAGGAAACTTACTGCTCAGGCCTCGAGTGGTAACCCCTGTTCGGCTGCCAAATACTTTGTAGGGGAAATAGCCTGGAGCTAACCTCAATAATTGGGGAACCTCTGTTATGCCGGAAAGGCGGATCATGTCACGGTCGATGATTGTGACTGCGCTTGGCGAATCTAATACATCCTGTTTGAGTCGTGTCACTGAGCTGACAGTATTTAGTTCTGTGAGAAAATCCTGTTCAATAAGGTGCTCCCCGGTATCACCGGCAACCGTAATCTGGCTGACGAGAAGCAACAGCAAACACACATGAGAATGTGGCGAGGGATAAATTCTTTGCATAATGCTTATTGTGATCATTTTGGGAGGGATTATAAAGCGATTGGCTGGCAGAATCTGTAGTGAATTTCCTCTGGGTTAATTGAGGTGCACGAGGCAGATTGGCTAGACAGATTGCGGTGCTTAGCCTAGAATGTTTGGTTAGTTTCTGCTGGTGCGAAATGCCTCGTAAATACAGAGGGTGTTGGCAGAATAGAAAATTTTAAAGCGAGATGAGACGCATGGTTTCATCTCGCTTTTTTACAGTTTGTTCTTGGTTAAATCCACTCTGAGGCCATGTGAGCCGAACGTGTAGAGGGATTGATATCCGCAATTGAGTTGAGGAGGTTGCATTGAATACCCATACCCGCCGGCCCGCTATTCTCGTCCTTGGGGATGGTACGGTTTTTAGAGGCGTTGCCATTGGTGCTGACGGTATTTCCAGTGGTGAAGTGGTATTCAATACAGCATTAACCGGATATCAGGAAATCCTGACTGACCCATCTTATGCTCTTCAGATTGTTACGCTGACCTACCCTCATATCGGCAACACTGGTATCAATACTGAGGATGAAGAGTCAGATCGTATTTGGGCTGCCGGCTTGGTGATACGTGATCTACCCCTGTTAGCGAGTAACTTTCGCTCTGAGCAGAATCTTGATAGCTACCTTAAAGCCAATAATATTCTAGGTATTGCGGATATCGATACCCGCAGGCTAACCCGGATTCTTCGTGAGACAGGTGCACAGAATGGCTGCATCATGGCTGGTGATCTGGACGAAATGAAGGCGTTGGCGGCAGCGAGAAAATTTCCCGGATTGAAGGGTGCAGACCTTGCTAAACAGGTGTCGATTCAAGAAGTTTACCAATGGAGCGAGGGCAGTTGGGCTTTGGGTAAGGGTTATACGCAACCAGCAGAAAAGCCCTACAAGGTCGTTGCCTACGATTTTGGTACCAAGCGTAATATATTACGGATGCTGGTAGACCGTGGGGCCGACCTTATTGTTGTCCCTGCGCAAACGCCTGCATCCGAGGTGTTGGCCATGAACCCTGATGGTATTTTTCTGTCAAATGGTCCAGGTGATCCCGAGCCTTGTGATTACGCCATTGAAGCTATTCAGAAAATCCTTGAAACAGATATACCCGTATTTGGTATTTGTCTGGGACATCAGTTGTTAGCCTTGGCCTGTGGTGCCAAAACAGTAAAAATGAAGTTTGGTCACCATGGCGCCAATCATCCGGTAAAAGACCTTGATGCGGACACGGTGATGATTACCAGTCAAAACCATGGCTTTGCTGTAGATGAAGACTCGCTACCAGAAAACCTTCGAGCTACACACCGCTCGCTGTTTGATGGGTCGCTTCAGGGCATTCATCGTACGGATAAGCCTGCGTTTAGTTTTCAGGGGCATCCGGAAGCTAGCCCTGGCCCTCATGATGCCGCCCCATTGTTTGATCACTTTTTTGAATTGATCCGAAACCGTGACGGACAAGAAAAATAGTGTTGGAAATCGCACTGTACGCCTGAAGAAACATTAACTTATACCAGAATAAACAATAGCTTATGCCAAAAAGAACTGATATCAAAAGCATTCTAATCCTCGGCGCTGGCCCCATTGTCATTGGGCAGGCGTGTGAGTTTGATTACTCTGGTGCTCAGGCTTGTAAGGCGCTTCGGGAGGAGGGTTTCCGGGTTATTTTGGTGAACTCCAATCCGGCCACAATCATGACCGACCCCTCTATGGCCGATGCGACCTACATTGAGCCGGTTGAGTGGCGTACTGTCGCAAAAATTATCGAGGAAGAGCGTCCCGATGCATTGCTCCCGACGATGGGCGGGCAAACTGCGCTTAATTGTGCTCTGGATCTAGCACGGGAAGGCGTGCTTGAGAAATTTGGTGTCGATATGATCGGCGCTGATGCGGATGCTATCGATAAAGCTGAAGACCGTAGTCGTTTTGATAAGGCCATGAAAAAGATTGGTCTGGAAACGGCGCAGGCTGTCATTGTGCACAGCCTGGAAGAGGCGCTTCAAGTACCCGATCGTTTTGGTTACCCCTGTATTATTCGCCCCTCGTTCACCATGGGTGGTTCCGGTGGTGGTATCGCCTATAACCGGGAAGAATTTGTTGAGATCTGTCAGCGTGGATTTGATTTATCGCCTACTAATGAATTGTTGATTGATGAATCCCTGATCGGCTGGAAAGAATACGAGATGGAGGTGGTGCGGGATAAAAATGATAACTGCATCATTGTCTGCTCTATTGAAAACCTTGACCCTATGGGTGTCCACACTGGGGACTCTATTACAGTTGCTCCAGCTCAGACGTTGACCGACAAAGAATATCAAATTATGCGTAATGCCTCGATTGCGGTGTTGCGAGAGATTGGTGTTGAAACAGGCGGTTCCAATGTTCAGTTTGCGGTGAACCCGGAAGATGGAAGGCTCGTGGTCATTGAAATGAATCCTCGAGTATCTCGCTCCTCGGCGCTGGCCTCCAAGGCGACCGGTTTTCCTATTGCCAAGGTCGCGGCAAAACTAGCCGTGGGTTACACCCTTGATGAGTTACAGAATGATATTACCGGTGGCGCAACACCGGCTTCCTTTGAGCCCAGTATTGATTACGTGGTCACCAAGCTGCCCCGGTTTGCTTTCGAGAAATTTAATCAGGCTAACGCCAAGCTGACTACTCAGATGAAGTCGGTGGGCGAAGTGATGGCCATTGGTCGCACGTTCCAGGAGTCTCTCCAAAAAGCCCTCAGAGGGTTGGAGGTTGGTTCCGCAGGTTTTGAGCCTAAAGTCGATGTTGCAACGGAAGAAGGGCTGGTTGAGCTGCGCCAGCAGTTAAGAGAGCCGGGCGCTGAGCGGATTTGGTATGTGGGTGATGCTTTCCGTGCGGGTTTGTCCGTGGAAGAAGTCTTTAATCTTTCTGCCATTGACCCTTGGTTTCTCGTGCAGATAGAAGACCTTATTCTTGATGAAATTCGTCTGGCTGATGAATCGTTATATAGGCTTTCTGCAGATCGACTACTTCGTCTTAAGCGCAAGGGGTTTTCCGATAAACGATTGGCTGACTTGTTAAAGACAGATGAGAAAAGGGTTAGAGATGCGCGTCAGTCTATTAATATACGGCCCGTGTACAAGCGTGTAGATACCTGTGCGGCTGAGTTCTCAACAGCGACGGCTTACATGTATTCCACTTATGAGCAGGAGTGTGAGTCTCAGCCTTCTGGTCGAGATAAAATTCTTGTGCTGGGCGGTGGCCCCAACCGAATTGGTCAGGGCATTGAGTTTGATTACTGTTGTGTGCATGCCGCGTTGGCTATGCGTGAAGATGGTTATGAAGCCATTATGGTCAACTGTAACCCAGAAACGGTTTCCACCGATTACGATACCTCGGATCGCTTATATTTTGAGCCAGTGACCTTGGAAGATGTATTAGAGATTGTTCATATAGAAAAGCCTAAAGGTGTGATTGTCCAGTTTGGTGGTCAGACACCCTTGAAATTGGCTCGTGCTCTAGAAGCAGAAGGTGTGCCGATTATTGGCACCACACCAGATGCCATTGATCGGGCAGAAGATCGTGAGCGTTTCCAGCAAATGATTCATAAGCTGGAATTGTTGCAGCCCCCTAATGCCATTGTCCGTTCTGCAGAAGAGGCGGTGGATGCGGCAGCGGGCATTGGTTATCCATTGGTAGTGCGCCCCTCCTATGTATTGGGTGGGCGTGCCATGGAAATTGTGTATAAGGAAGAAGAGCTGGCGCGTTATATGCGTGAAGCGGTTCAGGTGTCTGATGATGCTCCCGTGTTGCTGGACTATTTCCTGTCCTCTGCGGTTGAGGTGGATATCGATGCGGTTTCAGACGGTAAGGATGTGGTGATTGGCGCGATTATGCAGCACATTGAGCAAGCGGGTATTCACTCGGGTGATTCTGCCTGTGCTCTACCGCCTTACAGCCTGCCGGACGATGTGCAGGATGAAATGCGTGCTGTGGTAAAAGCCATGGCCGTTGAGTTAAAAGTAAAAGGTCTGATGAATGTACAGCTGGCCTGGCAGGACGAAAAAATCTATGTAATTGAAGTTAATCCTCGTGCCTCCCGTACGGTTCCTTTTGTGTCCAAATGTATTGGAACATCGCTGGCTAAGGTGGCAGCGCGATGTATGGCAGGTATGACTTTGGAAGAACAGGGCTTTACTGAAGAGGTGGTGCCCAGTTTCTTTAGTGTTAAAGAGGCAGTGTTGCCCTTTAATAAATTTCCCGGTATTGACCCCATTCTCGGCCCAGAAATGAAGTCTACCGGTGAGGTGATGGGTACCGGTGACACCTTTGCCGAGGCCTATGCCAAGGCTGAGCTAGGTGCCAGTGATCCAATACCCACATCCGGTACAGCTTTTCTCAGTGTTCGTGAGCCTGATAAGAAGGGTATTGCCAGCGTGGCAAAGAGCTTGATCGATACCGGCTTTAAACTGGTAGCAACTCAGGGAACGGCCAAGATTTTACAGGAAGCGGGTTGTGCCGTAGAAACGGTCAACAAGGTTCAAGAGGGTCGCCCTCATATTGTCGATATGATCAAGAACGATAAAATTGATCTGATTGTTAATACTACTGAGGGCCGTCAGGCAATTGCTGACTCTGCCACGATTCGCTCCAGTGCAGAACAGCACGGCGTTTACTACACTACCACTCTGGCTGGTGGTGAAGCGGTTTGTATGGCGCTCAAGCAGACAGGCGATATTAAGGTTCACCGCTTGCAAGATCTTCATCAGAGGAACGGTTGATGCAAAAAATACCAATGACAGTGGAGGGGGCAGAAAATCTGCGTCAAGAGCTGGATCACCTAAAAAAGGTGGAGCGCCCAAGGATTGTGGCTGCCATTGCTGAAGCTCGAGCACACGGTGACCTCAAGGAAAATGCTGAGTATCATGCTGCACGTGAGCAGCAGGGGTTTGCCGAGGGCCGTGTTCAGGATATTGAAGGTAAGCTCAGTCATGCTCAGATTATTGATATCACTGCAATTAAAGAAGGCGATAAGGTCATTTTTGGTTGCACTGTCGACATTATCAATTTGGAAACAGATGAAACCGTGACCTACAAAATTGTTGGGGACGATGAGTCGGATGTAAAAGCAAATAAAATTTCCTATCAGTCCCCTATTGCCAGAGCATTAATTGGCAAAGAGGTTGGTGATGAGGTGGTTGTTAAAACGCCCTCCGGAGATGTTGAATATGAAGTGGATGATGTCAGGCACCTCTAGAGGTTAGACGGATTGTATCTATGCATTGAAATGACAATGTCGATTTGCTCACTCATCAAGATGAAACCATGACATTTGTCATGGTTTTTTTATATGTGTCACTTTACACGCTACTGGCGCACAGGGTAGCCTCTGGAGTCGGAGGTATGAAAATGCATGGACAGTATTTGGACCATTAAGATAATAAGAAAAAAGAGGCAATTTTGGACAATCACCTGTGCGACCTATCTACAGCTAATGTGCTGGTGGTGGATGATGATGGTACAACCTGCCTTCTTCTGGAAAAGACCTTGTCTGATGCCGGTTTCCAAGTTTTTACCTCATCCAGTGGTGCCGAGGCATTCAATTTATTTCTAGAAAACCCTATTGGCTTGGTAATTTCAGATATTCTCATGCCAGGAAAAAATGGTTTTGAGTTATGTGCTGACATTCGAGCCACTGAACAGGGGCGATTTCTCCCGATTTTGATGATGACGGGTTCGGATGATGACAATGCCGTGGAGGGTTCCTTTCAGGCCGGAGCGACAGACTTTATTTCAAAGCCAATTAATCATGCAGTGTTGGTTCACCGTGTGCGTTATATGTTGCGCGCTAACAACACGTTCATGGAATGGAAAAAAACTGAAGATCAATTGTCCAGGCTTGGGCGAGTACTAGACAACTCCTCTAACGAAATCTTATTCCTGGACGGTGAAACACTGGGATTTACTGATCTCAATAATGCTGCTCTGAGTAACCTTGGCTTTACCAAAGAAGAAGCAACGTTGCTTTACCTGGGAGATATTGTCCTGGCAAATACTGAGGTCGGAGTGCCAATTGTTGATCAGTTGGAGTCTCTGATTAACGGTGAAAGCAAAGCAGTTAGATGCGCAGCCAGTATGCTCAGAAAAGATGGAACGTTTTATCCTGTCGAAGGCTATGCCTACACATCGTTAAATAACCATTCGGGAAAAGTTGATATCGTCTGTATCTTTGAAGATATAACTCATCGTAAACAGGTTGAGGCGCGGATGCAGCATCTGGCCTATTACGACAGTTTGACAAACTTGCCAAATCGCGGATTATTTATTGAGAATTTTAAAAAAGTTTTAGCTGTTAGTGAACGAAATGATAATCAAGCAGCATTGTTGTTTGTGGATTTGGATAATTTTAAATATGTGAATGATACCTTGGGGCACAATGCGGGCGATGAGCTCTTGTGTAAGATAGCCAAGGAACTCAACAACTGTATTCGTTCGAGTGATGTGGTTGGACTTCGCTCAGAGCATAGCTTGGCACGGTTTGGTGGTGATGAGTTTGCAATTTTTCTAAGCCACGTAACCGATGAAGCCGACGTTATTCTGGTGGCAGAGCGTATCCTGGAATCAATGGTTACTCCTATTGTTATTGAATCTCGAGAGTTTGTTGTTACTGCCAGTATCGGTATTGTGATGTTTCCCGAGGATGGCCGGGATGTAGATGTACTGCTGAGAAAAGCTGATATTGCCATGTATGAGGCAAAAAACCGGGGTCGTAGTGGCTATCAGTTTTATACAGATAACATTTATGCCCGGACTCTCGATCAGATGGAGCTGGAAAAAGATTTACGGCAGGCTGTCGAGCGTGGTGAGCTATTGCTTCATTATCAGCCCAAGTATGAAATATCTACTGCCAAGCCAAGTGGTTATGAAGCGTTGTTGCGGTGGAACAAAAAGGGAGAAGGGCTGGTACCCCCAATGGAATTTATTCCATTGGCCGAAGAAAGCAACTTGATCGTATCGATTGGCAGCTGGGTCATCAGAGAAACATGTCGACAAATACGACAGTGGAAAGAACAGGGGTTTGGCAAGGCATTGGTTGTTGCAGTCAATCTGTCGAGTAAGCAAATGCAGGACAGAATGCTGGTGAAAGTTGTTACGGATGCGTTGGATGAATTTGATCTGTCTCCAGACTGCCTTGAACTTGAAATTACAGAGACGGTGATGATGGAGAATATGAGCACTGCTCTGGATGTATTGAGAGAGCTCAAAGCTATGGGTTGTAGAATATCGTTAGACGACTTTGGCTCAGGTTTTTCGTCATTGAACTATCTTGGCCAATTTCCTTTGGATGTGCTAAAAATTGATAAGAGCTTTATTAGCCGAATTAATATCGATGGGAGCGGCAACAGTATTATTGCGGCAATTGTTGCCATGTCAAAAAGCCTGGGGCTTATGGTAGTTGCTGAGGGTGTAGAAACAGAAGAGCAGCTTGCATTTATCAGAGAGTGTGGGGTGGAATATTTACAGGGCTATATTTGGAGTGAACCTCTTTCGCCAGACGATATTGAAAAACAGTTCTTTTAATAGAGTTTTGGGTCGGAGACACAAAACCAGTTTCTCCTGCCTGATATAAAATTGATTTTCCTTTGCTGGTCTTAAAATAATCATGAGTCAGGTTTTAGTATCGATGGTTAGGTATATTTAACATCATGCGGTCACACAATGAATTATCGATCAATAATAAGTTAGCATTAATTAACATTGTTGTTCTGTTGGTGGTGATTCTAACGGCCTCTTTTATTTATATTTCCGGTTATATTTACACTAGCCGGATATCTTTCGTAGAGGCTCTCGTATCATCCGGTGATATTGTAAGTCTAAATAGTCAAACACCCTTACTGTCTTCTGATAGAGCCTCTGTTGCTCAGGCTCTGCAATCTTTTGAAGTTATCCCTTCTGTTCGTTACGCGGCAATATTTGATGGGAAAAATATAAAGGTGAGTGAATATGGGGTGGTTGAACAGGAAGGGCTTGAGCGTATAAAGAAAAACCTTTTAACCCTGCCTTCATCTGATTTGGCCGAGACATTTTCTGCTGGTAGCTGGTGGGGTGATATAAAGCAAACGCTGACTAATCAGCATGTCGAGGTAACGCGACCGATTATGCTTAATGGGCAGCGTTTAGGGACGCTTTATATCTTTGCTGAAGTTACGCCACTGTTTAGCCAAATCCGAGGGTTCCTCGTCTTTTCAGTGGTGGCTTTATTGGTGTCGGTGTTTGTGTCTTGGTTTTTGGCAAGGTCTTTGTTTGGAAGAATATCTCGCCCTCTTGCTGCTCTGGCAACCCGGGTAAACCACGTGCTCGAGGGTGATAACTCTCACGCTAAACATGCTCCCCAAAATGCGGATATCTTGGATGGGCTGGTCACTGGTTTTGATCATGTACAGGAGAGAGTAAAACAAAGAGAGAACCGGCTGGAAGAATACTGTCATCAGTTAGAAGCAAAGTTGGTCGACTCTGAAGATATATTGGCGGCTAATAAGACATTGGAAAAAGAAGTGTCTGATATGCAGTGTGCCAAGGCGGATATAGAGGCGGAGAAATATGCTAAAAATGAACTTCTGGCAACTCTGAGTCATGAGGTTCGAGCGCCAATGAACGGTGTGCTTGGTATGACCCAGCTACTGGGAAAAACATCTCTGGATAATCGGCAGAAGCATTATGTGAAAGTTGCTCAGGACTCTGGAAAGGTACTCCTTAACACGGTTAACAATATTCTCGATTTTTCAAAAATGGAAGTTGGGGCATTGGAAATAGAGTCCATCAGTTTTAATTTGGCAGAGTTGATGGAGGATACGGTATTTCTGCTTGCTGAGCGGGCCCGCATTAAG
Organism: uncultured Cellvibrionales bacterium; assembly: GCA_913062605.1. Taxonomy (GTDB): domain Bacteria; phylum Pseudomonadota; class Gammaproteobacteria; order Pseudomonadales; family Porticoccaceae; genus Porticoccus. Next base: position 18,335 of record CAJXWQ010000011.1, on the reverse strand, counting down.
GGTGTCAAGTTGGTCTGTATTGTTCCAGGTGGGCTCAATACATACTTGATTGGCGATGAAGGCCGGTTGCATCAAGTGTTGATGGGTTTAATTGGTTATGTGGTGAAGCTTGCTCAGCAAGTAGAGGTTGTTGTATCTGCCAGCTTCACCCATCGTAAAGAAGGATTGGTCGATGTGAGCCTGACTGTGTCTGATGTGGGAGTTGCGGGAGACCAACAGGGTGTGATCAGTGTTTTCTCTCAGGCAGATAATGCTCACGCCATTACTGATGAGGACACTGACCTTGGGTTGGCAATTGCCCAGCGGTTTGTGACGCTAATGGGGGGGGGTATTGACTGCAAAAGTGAAGAGGGCATTGGTTCAGTTTTTACTGTCAGCCTGCCTTTAAAGAAGGGCCGGGAATTACAGTCAAGGGACGTAGATATTTCTAGTCTTCAGCACACACGGGCTTTGATTGTAGATGACAATCAAACCAATCGGTTGTTTCTTGAGCAAACACTCAGTAACTGTGGTGTCAAATGCGGTTTGTTTTCTGATGCCAAGAAAGCCTTGGCACACCTTATGACGACGTCAGAGTATGGGGTTTACTACGATTACGCCATCTTGGATATGGTGATGCCCGGTATGGACGGGGTAAGGCTAGCAACAGCTATCAGGCAGGACGCCCGCTTTGCCAAGTTGCCCTTAATGTTACTTAGTTCTGACTATTTTCAGACTAGCAGCGGCATGACATCTAAATTGTTTGATTGCACGATGACCAAACCAGTACGGCAAAACCAATTGTTGGTAAATATTGTCAGTATGCTCATGTTGGTAGAGGGTTTTCCTTCACTGGAATTACGGGTGGCCAGAGCCGAAGAAGCATTGGTTAATAAGCTAAAGGGTATAGAAGTACTGCTGGTGGAGGATACCCTGTCAAACCAGTGTGTGGCCTCAGCGATGCTGGCAGACTTGGGGGTTATAACCACCGCGGTTACCAGTGGTGAGCAAGCTATTGAGTTGTTCAGAAAGAAGACGTTCGATGTCATTTTGATGGATTGTCAGATGCCTGGTAAGGATGGTTATCAAACCACAGGAGAAATACGTGAAATAGAAGGTGAGCACCGTTGTTCAGAAACCCCACATTCAGAAACGCCTATAGTGGCTCTAACCGCAAATGCTATGAGGGAGGATAGAGAGAAGTGTTTGGCGGCGGGTATGACTGAATACTTAAGCAAACCTATTAGTATAGAGGGCTTGAAAAGCGTCCTCGGCAAGGTGTTGGATGAACCCCGTGGTTCATGCAGTGCGCCCTCCACCACTGAGCTAGCAGAAGATGTATCTGTTGATGGTGGGGCGAGTGGGTTGTTGGATGAAACAATTCTGAATGAGTTGAAACAAATTTGTGGTGATGAAAACACATTTGTTCAGGTTCTACAGCTATACCTTGATGAGTCTACAGAAAAGATGAAGGTACTTTCGAAGGCTGGTGAGAGAGGTGATTGGGAGGCAGTTGCAGGTGTGGCTCATACCATGAAATCGAGCAGCATGAATGTGGGTGCCATGAGTTTGGGTGAAATGTTTAAGCGGCTGGAGGCTGAGTCCAAGGTGGAGAATACCGGTGTAATCACACCGCTGTTGGCAAGGCTGCCTGAATTTTATGAAGACGTTGTTGTTCAGTTACGAGAGAAAATATCAGTATCTTCCTAGGGTGTTGTCTTCTACACCAAGCCTCTCAATACCACGATTGTTTCGAAATTATTCTGCGTGAGCTGCAAGATAGCCTAGCGAAGCAGGTTCGATAGGCGAGGGTTAGGTTTATCAGCCTTTCTCAGTAGTAATACGACGTGGCCAATGGATTGCACCACTTCGGCGTGAAGTTTCTCACACATAGCACCAATGGTTTGCTGCTTTACTTCATTGTCACCCACAGCCAATTTTACTTTGATCAGCTCGTGATCATTGAGCGCTCGGTCAATTTCAGTCAGTACATTATCGCTCAAGCCATTTCCAGCAACCGTTACCACTGGATTTAAATTGTGGCCCAAGCGTCGCAGATGTTTTTTGTCATTATTGGAAAGTGTCATAGAATAGCCGTCCGTTCAAAGCGGCGCGTATTTTATCCTGAATAAGGCGCCAGTGCGCTAATATTTACCTGAGCCTCGTATAATCTCTGGGTTTAAGCCAATTTAGCTGTGGCATAAAAGGGTAAAACGTTAAAATTTTGATGGTGGCTGCTCTATTTCGGTCGGCCCTCAAATAGATAGGTGAGTATGGGACGTTCAAAAAGTAGCCAGCGTTGGTTACAGGAACATAATCGTGATCAATACGTAAAGCGCTCCCAGCAGGAGGGCTATCGTTCACGTGCCAGCTACAAGCTTATTGAGTTGGATAATAAAGATCGCTTATTTAAGCCATGCATGACAGTGGTGGATTTGGGTGCAGCACCTGGTGGTTGGTCGCAGGTGGCGGCAAAGTTGGTGGGCAATAAGGGGCGCGTTGTGGCATCGGATATATTGCCCATGGATAGCATAGCTGACGTAGATTTTGTGCAAGGTGACTTCACTGAAGAATCGGTGCTCAATGAAATTTTTGATGTCCTTGGTGGTGACCGTGCAGACCTTGTAATTTCGGATATGGCCCCCAATATGAGTGGTATGAGGGCTGTAGATCAGCCCAAGGCAATGTATTTAGTCGAACTGGCACTGGATTTAGCTTGTCAGATATTGAAACCTGGTGGTGATTTTGTTGCCAAAGTGTTTCATGGAGAAGGTTTTGATGAGCTTCTGCACCAAGTGAGGGGTAGGTTTGAGCGTGTGGTTACGCGCAAGCCCGATGCATCGAGGCCTCGCTCACGGGAGGTTTATCTGGTAGCCAAGGGGCTGAAGAGTCAAGGTTAGATTGATTTAATGGGGTCTGTCATTGTGGGAGCCCAATATTACGGTTACCGATAGTCGGTAGTGTTTCAGACGAGGATGTTTACTTGAACGATATGGCAAAGAATCTTGTGTTGTGGCTGATTATTGCAGCAGTGTTACTGTCTGTGTTCCAGAATTTCAGTCCGACCGCCAAGGAGGAGAGTGTTAGCTATTCTTCCTTTATTGAAGAAGTACAGACGGGCCGTATTGATAGTGTGGTTCTTGAGGGGCTCACGGTCGAGGCGAGTCGCGCAGATGGCAGCACGTTTAAAACAACTCGTCCAGATGTGCCTGATACGGGTTTAATGTCAGATCTGCTCAATAATAATGTCAATGTTGAAGGTCGTGAGCCGGAACAACAGAGCTTGTGGACTCAGCTGCTGGTGGCGGCTTTTCCCATATTGTTAATTCTTGCCATTTTCATGTTCTTTATGCGCCAAATGCAGGGCGGTGGAGGCGGCGGCCGTGGCGGCCCTATGGCATTTGGTAAGAGCAAAGCTCGATTGCTGGGTGAAGATCAAATCAATACAACGTTCGCCGATGTGGCCGGTGTCGATGAGGCGAAAGAAGATGTTCACGAGCTTGTGGACTTCTTGCGCGATCCCTCCCGCTTTCAGCGTCTTGGTGGACGTATTCCCCAAGGTGTTTTGATGGTGGGGCCTCCCGGTACCGGTAAAACGTTGCTGGCCAAGGCCATTGCTGGTGAAGCCAAGGTGCCATTCTTCTCAATTTCTGGTTCAGATTTTGTTGAAATGTTTGTGGGTGTGGGGGCATCCCGTGTTAGGGATATGTTCGAACAGGCTAAAAAACAATCGCCTTGTATTATCTTCATTGATGAACTTGATGCCGTAGGCCGTCATCGTGGTGGTGGCTATGGTGGTGGTAATGATGAGCGTGAGCAGACTCTGAACCAATTGTTGGTAGAGATGGATGGTTTTGAGGGAAGCGAAGGCGTTATCGTCATTGCAGCTACTAACCGTCCGGACGTATTGGATAAAGCCTTACTGCGCCCGGGTCGTTTTGACCGGCAGGTATATGTGGGGCTGCCAGATATTCGTGGTCGTGAGCAAATTCTGAAAGTTCATGTACGCAAGGTACCTCTGGATGAAAAAGTTGATCTGGGTATCGTGGCACGGGGTACCCCCGGTTTTTCAGGTGCTGATTTGGCTAACCTGATTAACGAAGCCTCACTGTTTGCTGCTAGAGCCAACAAGCGGATTGTGACCATGGAAGAGTTTGAAAAGGCTCGGGACAAAATTATGATGGGTGCCGAGCGCCGCTCCATGGTGATGTCGGAGAAGGAAAAGGAAAATACTGCGTATCACGAGGCCGGTCATGCCATTATTGGTCGATTGATGCCGGAGCACGACCCAGTACATAAGGTGTCTATTATCCCTCGCGGTAGAGCGTTGGGTGTTACCCAGTTTTTACCGGAGGAAGATAAGTACAGCCTTAGCAAGCGCCAGCTAGAAAGCCAGTTATGCAGCTTGTTTGGCGGTCGAATTGCAGAAGAGCTTATTCATGGGGCTGATGGTGTGACGACTGGTGCTTCCAACGATATTGAGCGTGCTACACAAATGGCTAGGAATATGGTCGGGCGCTGGGGTTTGTCTGACAAAATGGGTCCTGTTCTTTATGGTGAAGATGAAGGGCAAATGCCAGGTACTGGACAGCTTACATATTCCAGTGATACTGCCAGAGAAATTGATATTGAGGTTCGTCGAATGCTGGATGAATGCTATGAGCGGGCAGAACAAACTTTGAAAGATAATATGGATATCCTTCATGCTATGAAGGATGCATTAATGGAATATGAAACCATTGATTCGGACCAAGTAGGCGATTTGATGTTGCGTAAGCCGGTACGTCCACCTCACGACTGGCGTGATGAAGATTTTGGTAGTCATCCTGAGGGCCAACAAAATGGTGATTCTGATGATAGGGGCGCTGTAGGTGGCCCTGCCAAAGAGCATTGATAATCCCCTCCCCCTGGTCTCAGTGCCGGGGGTGTTTCGTTGTAATGAATTGCACCATTTTTTTACCCTTCTTCCTGGATGTTAGATGAACCTCGGTAAATACCGGCTCGACCTTTCTTCTCCTCGCATTATGGCAGTGCTTAACACCACTCCGGATTCCTTTTCAGATGGTGGTCAGCTCTATGGAAATGGTGGTTGTCTAGATCTGTCTCTGGTCTTGAAGCGTGTCGAAACCCTGCTGGCTGAGGGTGCGGATATCATCGATGTGGGCGGGGAGTCCACTCGCCCGGATTCCGTGTCGATCACTGTCGATGAGGAGTTGGATAGAGTCGTACCCATCATAGAGGGTATTACCGCGCATTTTGATGTACCTGTTTCGGTGGACACCAGTACCCCAAGAGTGATCCAGGAGGCGGCTGGTGCTGGTGCGGCCATGATTAACGATGTTCGTGCCCTACAGCGTCCTGGCGCTTTGGCTGTTGCTGTTTCTACAGGGCTTCCTGTTTGTTTGATGCACATGGCTGGAGAGCCAGAAACCATGCAGCAAGATCCTCATTATGAGGATGTGGTAAAGGAGGTTGGCGAGTTTCTTCTGGCGCGTACGGAGGTCTGTGAGCAAGCGGGCATAGCCCGGCACAATATTATACTAGACCCTGGATTTGGCTTTGGTAAAACTCTGGAGCACAATCTAATACTGTTTCGTGCCTTGCCAGAATTAGGTTCTCTGGGTTTTCCTCTGTTAGTGGGGGTGTCGCGAAAAGCCATGGTCGGTACGATTCTCGATAAGCCGGTTGATCAGCGAATGGTCGGCAGTGTGGTATTGGCTATGTTGGCTGCCCAGCGAGGGGCAGGGGTTCTTCGAGTCCATGATGTGGCTGCTACGGTAGATGCACTGAAAATAATGAATGCTGTTGAGGTAAGGGAAAATGGGTAGAAGCTTCTTTGGTACAGACGGGATTCGTGGGCGCGTTGGTACTACCCCCATTACTGCAGATTTTGTGCTGAAACTCGGCTGGGCTGCAGGCAAAGTATTTAGTGAGCGGACTAAAGGCCGCAAGCTAATTTTGATGGGAAAAGATACCCGGGTTTCTGGTTATATGTTTGAGTCCGCACTGCAGGCCGGGTTAATCGCCGCAGGTGTTGATGTTGCCCTGCTGGGTCCGATGCCGACACCTGCAATTGCCTACTTAACAAGAACCTTTCGTGCACAGGCTGGTATCGTGATCAGTGCTTCGCACAACCCCTATTATGACAATGGTATCAAGTTCTTTGGTGGTGACGGCTTTAAGCTACCTGATGATGTGGAAGAGGCTATAGAAAGCTACCTGCAAAAGCCGTTGATTACGGAAGAGTCAAGCAAGCTGGGGAAAGCTCACCGAGTGGCTGATGCTGTTGGGCGATATATTGAATTTTGTAAGGGTACCTTGCCGTCAGGGAGTAGCTTGGAGGGCCTGAAGATTGTCGTGGATTGTGCCAATGGTGCTACCTATCACACGGCACCGAATGTTTTTCGAGAGCTTGGAGCCGATGTGGTTGAAATGGCTGTTGAGCCCGATGGTTTTAATATCAATGAAAACTGTGGGTCGACACAGCCAGCGTTGCTACAGGATGCGGTTGTCAGCGAAGGCGCTGATATGGGTATTGCTCTCGACGGGGATGGTGATCGAGTCTTATTTGTGGACCACAAAGGTCATACCGTTGATGGTGATGAATTACTCTTTGTTATTGCTAAGCACCGTCATCAGCAGGGTGGGTGCAGCGGTGTTGCTGGGACCCTAATGAGTAACTTTGGGATGGAAATCGCACTGCGTGAGTTGGGTATCCCTTTTGTGCGTACCAATGTGGGTGACCGATATGTGATTGAAGCGCTGCGAGAAAATAAGTGGCAGCTTGGTGGTGAAAGTTCTGGTCACATTATTTGTAGCGACCTGACCACCACGGGTGATGGTGTCGTGGCGGCTTTACAGGTACTGAATGCCATGGGGGAAACGGGTATGCCATTAAATACACTCAAAAAAGGCATGAAAAAATACCCTCAGAGTATGGTTAATGTTCGGATCAAGCAAAAATTTAACCTCAATAACTTCCCTGTTATCCAGCAGGCTGTAGCCTCTGCTGAGGATGAACTTCAGGATAGTGGCCGTGTGTTATTGAGGCCTTCAGGCACAGAACCTTTGGTGAGAGTAATGGTGGAAGCCGAAGATGCTGCTCTGGTTAGCAAGTTGGTACGCCAAGTGGCCGATGTGGTTGAGAGTGAAGTGGGCTGTGACGTAGGCTAGGGAGTCATGTGCTGGTTAGTGCTAGATTTTGCTCTTTCCGCTGGTTGTATGTTGTTGGTAACTCAGCTAAGATTGCGCCCCTTTTTCGGGGCCGGGGAAACATAAGATATGCGTCATCCGCTGGTGGCAGGCAACTGGAAAATGAATGGCAATCATGAATCGATTGCTGCTCTGATTGCCAGTTTGCTTGAAATACGAAGCGACGCAGACCTTGTCATTTTCCCGCCCTATGTATACATACCATTGGTAGTTGCAGGAATAGAAGGCACTGATATTTCAGTTGGAGCCCAGAACATCTCTGAGCAACATTCTGGTGCCTTTACTGGAGAAGTATCCGGTGAAATGCTACGTGAAGTTGGGTGTCGGTATACGATTGTCGGGCACTCTGAACGGCGCAATATTTATGGCGAAACTAATCACCAAGTTGCGAAGAAGTTTGCCGCGGCTCAGTTGGGTGGATTGATACCCGTGCTCTGTGTCGGTGAGACTCTTGAGCAGCGTGAGCAGGGTGAGACCCTGGCTGTCATTGCCGCCCAGATAGATGCAGTGATAAAGGGTAGTGGTCTGAGCGCAGTTTGCGAGGCAGTGATCGCCTACGAGCCGGTTTGGGCTATAGGTACAGGTAAAACTGCCAGCGCTGAACAGGCACAGGTAGTGCATCAGGCCATTCGTCAGCAGTTAGGCGATTCTGGTGCCAAAACCCGAATATTGTATGGTGGTAGTGTTAAGGCCGCCAATGCTTCTGAACTATTTATGCAGCCAGATGTTGATGGCGCATTAGTCGGAGGTGCTTCGCTGGATGCGAAAGAGTTCAACAAGATTTGTAAGCTGGCGTAATTCAAGTCGGCATTAATGATAGTTAACTAATAGATTGGCTGAATTAAGCGAATGGAAAAGATCATACTAATTATTCACCTGCTCACAGCGCTGGCCATTATTGGCATGATCCTGCTGCAGCAAGGTAAGGGTGCTGAAGCTGGCGCATCTTTTGGCTCTGGTGCATCGCAGACAATGCTAGGTAGTGCTGGTGGTTGGAATTTCTTTAGCAAGGCAACCGGAATTCTGGCTACAGTCTTCTTTATTACTAGCTTTGGTTTGGCTGTTATCGCTAAAGATTCAGCTAAAGTTGGTGATGCTATTCTTCCAGAATTAGAAGCGGTTCAGCAGTCGCTGGAGTCAGCAGTTCCTGAGGTAGAAACTACTGCTACTGTTGCAGATGACATTCCTGTGCTAGAAGAGTAAGTGACAGGGTCTAGTCAGGAAGTCCCTACATCTGGTGTTGAGTAGTAAGTAAATTATTGCCCAAGTGGTGGAATTGGTAGACACGCTATCTTGAGGGGGTAGTGGCGTAAGCCGTGCCGGTTCAAGTCCGGCCTTGGGCACCATCTAAATCCAGGTATTATTCTGGTCAGAAAAAGCCCGCAGTTGCGGGCTTTTTTTATGGCGCTTTAAATGAAACCTCTGTATTTATTCAGTCCCTGTGGGGCGAGCTGTTGGCTAAAAAATAGACAATAGGTAGAAGGAAGTTGTCTTTGAATTTTTTAAATTATATGGATACACAAAAGGGTTCGAAGTAAGTACCAAAATAACGGAATGGGGCCTTGACCCTAGGGTAGGGCAGACCTATAATCCTCGGCCCTTGAAGTAGCCCCATAGGAGCAGCTGAAGGGCGAAGCCGGGAGTTATGATCCGGTGGGTATGGGAGGTTCTTTAAGGCCTCTTGACTGGGAAGTCAAAGTGATTTGATGCGGGGTGGAGCAGCCTGGTAGCTCGTCGGGCTCATAACCCGAAGGTCGTAGGTTCAAATCCTGCCCCCGCTACCAAATTTAGATATTGGTTCTTTTGAAACAATATCAATGCGCGGGTAAAATGCGCGTTCGAAAGGCCCCTTTTTAGGGGCTTTTTGTTAGGTGGCTCAAGCTGCCGTAGAAGTGGGCCTAGTGCCCATTTTTTGATTGGGTTTGCTGAAATTTTGATTAAGTTTGCTGGAAGTTACTGTGGCGACAAGACAGGAAATACTCAAAGCGTTGATCGTGCCAGTGGTTGAAGCCATGGGTTGCGAGTTTTGGGGGTTGGAATATTTGTCGTCGGGCCGCAGTGCTATGTTGCGTATCTATATTGATCGTAATGAAGGTATTGTCGGGGTTGAGGACTGCGCAAAAATCAGTCGTCAAGTCGGTAGTTTGATGGATGTGGAAGATCTAATTAGTGGAGAATATACCCTTGAGGTTTCTTCTCCTGGGATGGACAGACCACTGTATACTCTTGCCCAGTTTGAGAAGTATGTAGGTGAAGATGCTGCCTTGCGGCTGCGCTTCCCTTACGAGGGAAGACGAAATTTTAAGGGCCGTCTGAGCGGTGTAGAGGGAGAGGATATCTTGTTGGTTGTTGATGACCATGAGTTCCTCTTTCCCATAGATAGTATTGAAAAGGCGAATATTGTTCCCAAGTTTTGAGGACGATTGCGAGGCTGACAAATGAACAAAGAAATTTTGATGGTGGTGGAAGCTGTTTCTAATGAAAAGGGCGTTGCCTCGGACGTTATATTCGAGGCCATCGAGCAGGCGCTGGCTACGGCAACCAAAAAACGTTACGACGAGGATGCCAATATCCGTGTGTTAATTGATCGTGATACGGGTGGTTACGACTCTTTCCGCTGGTGGGATGTTGTTGATGACGACACTCTGGCAGAGCTTGGTACCCAGTTTACACTGGAAGAAGCACACGAAAAAGATACAGCGCTCAAGGCCGGTGATACTTACGAGGAGCCCGTTGAGAACATCGGTTTTGGTCGAATCGCCGCACAAACTGCCAAGCAAGTCATTGTTCAGAAGGTGCGTGATGCTGAACGCGCTCTAGTGGTTGAGCACTATCGAGATCAGATTGGTGAACTCGTCAGTGGTGCCGTCAAGAAAGTTACCCGCGATAACATTATTGTGGACTTGGGTAACAATGCTGAAGCATTGATGACCCGTGAAGAACTGGTAGGCCGGGAAGTCTTCCGTATCAATGATCGAGTGCGAGCTGTTCTGAAGGAGATTAACCCGGAAAACCGAGGTCCTCAGTTATTTCTAAGCCGCAAGTGTAACGAGATGTTGATCGAGTTGTTCTGCATAGAAGTGCCGGAAATTGCAGAAGAGGTGATTGAAATTCGAGGCAGCGCACGTGACCCCGGTTCTCGAGCTAAAATTGCAGTGAAAACCAATGATGGGCGTATTGATCCAGTTGGTGCCTGTGTTGGTATGCGTGGTGCTCGTGTACAAGCAGTCTCTAATGAACTGGATGGTGAGCGCATCGATATTATTCTCTGGGATGACAATCCTGCCCAGCTAGTGATTAATGCCATGGCACCGGCAGAAGTGGAATCCATTGTTGTTGATGAAGATACTCGCTCGATGGATGTGGCCGTAGCCGAAGGTTCTCTGGCGATGGCGATTGGCCGGAATGGTCAGAATGTTCGCCTAGCCTCGGAACTGACCGGTTGGAAAATTAATGTCATGAGCATCGAAGAGGCTGAAGGCAAACAGCAGGAAGAGTCGAGCTCTTTGATCGAAACTTTCGAGAATAAACTGGATGTGGACGAAGACGTCGCCACCGTTCTGGTTGAAGAGGGTTTCACCTCTATCGAGGAAGTGGCTTATGTCCCCCTCGAAGAAATGGCAGGTATTGATGGGTTTGATGAAGATATAGCCGAAGCCTTGCGTGCCCGAGCGAAGGATGCACTGTTAACCATGGCGTTGACCACGGAAGAGAGTATTGCCGAGCCAGCAGAAGATTTGCTGACCATGGATGGCATGGATGATGAGCTGGCTCGAGTGCTGGCAGCTCATGGTATTGTCACCATGGAAGACTTGGCAGAGCAAGCCGTTGATGACTTGCTGGATATCGACACTATTGATGAAGTGCGAGCGGCTGAATTAATCATGACAGCCCGCGCACCCTGGTTCGCTGAAGATGGCGACAACAATTAAACACGAAGGCGAAAAATCGAGGAATACTGATGGCTGAAGTTACTGTAAGCGAACTTGCCAAGGTTGTTGGGGCATCCGTCGACCGCCTGCTGAGTCAAATGCAGGAGGCTGGCTTATCGCATAATTCTGCTGATGCGACTGTCGATGATGAAGAAAAACAGAAGTTGCTGGCTTATTTAAAAGGCCTGCACGGTGAATCATCACGTGAGCCAAAGCAAATCACCCTCAAGCGTAAAACAGTTAGCACGCTCAAAACGGGTGCTGGCCGTAAAACAGTCAATGTTGAGGTTCGTAAAAAACGAACCTATGTGAAGCGCAGTGAGGAAGATCTGAGCGGTCAACTGGATACTGAAGAGCCAGTAGCTGATAGTACTCCAGATAGTACTCCAGGTAGTTCTCCCGTAGAAATAACACCTTCTCGTACTGATGATGTGGAGTTGCAGAGACAGGCAGCGATTGAAACACGTCGCAAGGCAGAAGAAGATGCCAGCCTCAAAGCTGAGGAAGAAACTCAGCGTAAAGCAGAGGAAGAGCAGCAGAAACAAGAAGTAACCACTCAAACGCCAGTAGAGCCTACGTCTCCTGCCTCCGTTAAAGCTCCTGCCACCAAGCATGTAAAAACGTATACGAAGGTGGATGAGAGTGCTGTTGTTGATGCAGAAGAAAAACCCAAAAAGCCGAAAAAGCGTGGTGCAGTCAAAGCAGTCAAGCGTAAAAATGAAGACCTGATGAAGGCTGTTGTTGATGAGGCGGATGATGAGAAGAAGCCTCGTCTTCGATCTGGTGCAAAGAAAGCCATCAAAATTGAAAACAAGCACAAATTTAAAAGACCGACGGATAAGATTGTTCACGATGTAGAAATCCCGGAAGAAATTACTGTCAGTGATCTGGCCCAGAAGATGTCAGTAAAAGCAGCTGTTCTCATCAAAGGATTGATGAAGATGGGTACCATGGCTTCGGTTAATGAGGTCATTGATCAGGACACAGCCATTTTGATGGTGGAAGAGCTGGGGCATAACCCTGTGCCAATTTCTGAAGAGGAAGTAGAACAGAAGCTGATTGATGCACTACAGGCCACCATGGAAGAAGCACTGGAACCTCGTGCACCGGTAGTGACAGTGATGGGTCATGTCGATCACGGTAAAACTTCATTACTGGACTATATTCGTGAAAGCCGAGTCGCATCAGGTGAAGCGGGTGGTATTACTCAGCACATTGGTGCTTACCATGTGGATACACCGAAAGGGATGGTAACGTTTCTGGATACTCCGGGGCATGCCGCCTTTACTGCTATGAGAGCCCGTGGTGCTCAGAGTACCGATGTGATTATTTTGGTGGTAGCTGCAGATGATGGTGTGATGCCACAAACAGAAGAGGCCATTCAGCATGCTCGCGCCGCTGGTGTGCCCATCGTTGTTGCGATTAATAAAATTGATAAGGAAGGTGCCGATCCTGACCGGGTGACTAATGAGTTGTCTGCCAAAGACGTCATTCCCGAAGGGTGGGGTGGCGACACTCAGTTTGTAAAAGTTTCTGCCCACACTGGTGAGGGTATCGATGAGTTGCTTGAAGCGGTACTGCTGCAATCCGAGTTGCTAGAACTGCAGGCATCCAGAAATGTGCCTGGTAAAGGTGTGATTGTAGAATCTCGACTTGAGAAGGGTCGTGGTGTTATTGCCACGGCATTGGTTCAGGCCGGTACTCTGCGCAAGGGTGACCTAGTTCTGGCGGGTGAGAGTGTCGGTAAGATTCGAGCCATGAATGATGAAGCGGGTCATTCGATTACTGATGCTGGCCCATCGATTCCTGTAGAGATTCTTGGTTTGGATAAGCCGCCTGCTGCCGGTGAAGAATTCTTGGTGGTAGAAGATGAGCGCAAGGCCCGTGATTTGGCCGAAAGGCGCCAGGACAAAGCTCGCCAGGAAAAAGCGGCCCGTCAACAGGCTGCCAAGCTCGAAAATATGTTTACTACTTTTGAAGGTGGTGAAGAAAAAGGCTTGCTTCCTCTTTTGATTAAGACCGATGTGCGTGGTTCGCTGGAAGCAATTCTTTCTACGCTGAGTGATATCGGCAACGATGAAGTAGAAGTCAATGTTATTGCTTCCGGTGTTGGTGGCATTAATGAGTCCGATATTAATCTGGCCGTTGCCGCGGGCGCAGCAGTGATTGGGTTTAACGTTCGAGCTGATGGCACTGCCCGTCGTTTGGCGGAAAACGAAGGCTTGGACCTTAGGTACTACAGCATCATCTATAACCTGTTGGACGATGTGAAGCAGGCATTGGGTGGATTGCTGACACCTGAGAAGAGAGAAGAAATTGTTGGTATTGCCGAAGTGCGGGATGTATTCCGCTCACCAAAATTTGGTGCGGTGGCCGGCTGTATGGTTATCGAAGGCACAGTTCACCGTAGTAAGCCTATTCGAGTGCTACGCGACAGTGTGGTGATCTACGAGGGTGAGCTGGAATCTCTGCGTCGCTTTAAAGATGATGTGAATGATGTCCGCAACGGTATGGAGTGTGGTATCGGCGTTAAAGACTACAACGACATTAAAGCGGGCGATCAAATCGAAGTTTTCGAGATCAAGGAAGTGGCGCGAGAGCTTTAGCTCTAGCGGCGAATTGATATGCCAAGAGAATTTACCCGTAATGACAGGGTGTCAGATGCACTTCAGCGAGAGCTAGCAGAGCTAATTCGCGATGAAGTGCGTGATCCACGGCTAAAGATGGTCAATATTACGGGTGTGGAGGTCAATCGTGACTTGGCCAATGCCAAGGTGTTCGTCACCTTTGTTGGCTCTGACTCCGAAGATGAGTCCCTTCAGGCCGCCAAAATATTGAACGGTGCGTCAGGTTTTTTGCGATCCCTGCTAGCCAAGCGAATGCAGATGCGTACTACGCCACGATTACATTTTATTTACGACCCCAGCAGTAAGCGCGGACAGGATCTGTCAGCACTGATCGATGCTGCTGTAAAAACTGATAATACTAGGCGTTTGGATTCAGACGTCCCTTTATCAGACAGTTCTTCCTCAGGCAGTTCTTCGGATACATCTGAGGATAACTGATTTTGGCTCGTCGTCGTAAAGGCAGGCCGGTCAACGGCATTTTGTTGCTGGATAAACCGTTGGGTATGTCCTCGAACGGTGCGCTGCAAAAGGTGAAATACCTATTTTTTGCTGCCAAGGCGGGGCATACCGGTAGCCTCGATCCACTGGCTACCGGCGTATTGCCCATATGCTTGGGAGAGGCGACCAAGTTTACCCAGTTTCTGTTAGATGCAGACAAGCACTATCGGGCGACTTTTCGCTTTGGTATTGCCACGGCCAGTGGCGATGCTGATGGTGAGGTGATTAGTGAAAATGGTGCTAACGACCTGACTGCAAAGCAGGTTGAGGCAGTACTGGCAGAGTTTCGTGGTGATATTTCTCAGGTGCCGTCCATGTATTCGGCCCTGAAACACCAAGGCCAGCCATTGTATAAGCTGGCCCGGGAGGGTATTGAAATAGAGCGGGAGGCTCGGCCACTGACCATTTTCTCACTGGAAATGACAGATTTTCGTCCCGGTGAGTTCCCTGAAGCTGATATGGAAATCCATTGTAGCAAGGGTACTTATGTCAGAACCCTGGCAGAGGATATAGGTGCACAGCTGGGTTGTGGTGCCTATGTGTCCAGGCTTCATCGTAATATTGCCGGACCATTCGATGAAGTGGATACTATCAGCGTGGAAGAGCTCGAGACCCTACGCGAAGAGTGTCAGGCTGAGGAATTGGATTACTTACTCAAGCCAATGGATGCAGGCATCAAACACTTGATGGCAGTGGATTTGTCAGAAGATACAGCATTTTACTTCCAACAAGGGCAGCCAGTGATGGCGCCTCAGGTCTATCGCGACAGCGAAGAAGGCGATATAGTGCGCGTCTTTGAAACTAACGGCCCTTTTTTGGGTGTCGCCGAAGTGACTGATGATGGACGGGTAGCGCCCAAACGCCTCGTTGTGTTTTAGATATTGAGCTTTATTAAGGGAAGAGTTTAAGCCTAAAGCTCGTGAAAAGAATTTGCCCCATGTAGGCAGAAGTAGGTTTGGTTTCAGATAGCCAAGATTGGATCAAGAAAGCCAGACCAATAAAACGAGATCAATAAACCCTGGGATCCCTGTAAATATGCGCGGGTATCCTGAATCTTAAACCGCATATTGGAGAATGAAACGATGTTAAATGCAGCTGAAAAAAACGCTATTATTAAAGACCACGCCCAAGCGGAAGGTGATACTGGATCACCCGAAGTACAAGTGGCGCTGTTGACAGCTAATATTAATAAACTGCAAGGTCACTTCGGTGATCACAAAAAAGATCACCACTCACGTCGTGGTTTGATCCGCATGGTAAACCAGCGTCGTAAGTTACTGGATTACCTGAAAAGTAAAGATGCAACTCGCTATACGCAACTCATTGCTAAGCTTGGTCTGCGTCGTTAATAGAATCACTTGCGGCTCCCTCGGGAGCCGCTGTTGATTTATGGTGAGGCCAGATAACACATCTGTATGTTGTGGCTGATCGAGTTACCTATAGTCATCTTCTCGTTATCTAGAGCGATCTAGAAAATTTCCAGACAGTCTCTTCATCGAAAGGGCATCTAACTAGAAAGGTGATTATGGGTAACCCGAGCAGCTGATTGCCGGTGTTTTATCAGGGCTTCAAATGATAGAAAAAACGAATAGGAAATTTATTTTATGAACCCTGTAACAAAAACATTTCAGTATGGTAACCATACCGTCACATTGGAAACTGGGCGTATTGCGCGCCAGGCCACTGCTGCCGTTTTGTGCACCATGGATCAAACCTCTGTACTTTGTACGGTTGTTGCCGCCAAAGAAGCTAAAGAGGGACAAGACTTTTTCCCTCTTGGTGTTCACTACATTGAGAAAGCTTATGCTGCCGGTAAAATCCCCGGCGGATTCTTCAAGCGTGAAGGTCGTCCTAACGAAAAAGAAACACTGACCTCCCGTTTGATCGATCGACCCATTCGTCCGCTGTTCCCTAATGGCTTCAAGAATGAGGTGCAGGTTGTCTGTACTGTGATGTCAGCAGAAAAGAATATCGATCCGGATATTGTTGCCATGATTGGTGTTTCTGCCGCGTTGTCTATCTCTGGTGTACCGTTCAGCGGTCCTGTAGGTGGTGCTCGTGTGGGTTACAGCGCTGACAAGGGCTTCATGTTGAACCCAACCTACGCTGAACTCGCCGAGTCTGAGTTGAATATGGTGGTTGCTGGTACTAAAGATGCGGTGTTGATGGTGGAGTCCGAAGCGAGCGAGTTGCCGGAAGACACCATGCTGGGTGCCGTGCTTTACGCTCATCAGGAAATGCAAGCCGTGGTTCAAGTCATCGCCGAGCTGGCCAGTGAAGTTGGCAAGCCCCGCTGGGATTGGCAGGCAGCGTCTGAAAATGAAGTTTTGGCTGAAGCATTGAAGGCCAAAATTGGTGAAGGCCTAGACAATGCTTATCGTACAACGGACAAGCAAGAGCGTGTAGCACAACTCGACAGCTTGCGTAATGACGCAATGACATTGGTTGATGAAGCCGCTGGAATCAGTGGTGAAGATGTCCGTGACGCATTTAAAAAGCTTGAGAAGAAAATTGTCCGCGGTCGTATTACTCGTGGTGAACCTCGTATTGATGGTCGTGATAGCACAACTGTTCGAGCCATCGACGTGGAGGTAGGTGTGTTGGCCAAGGCTCACGGTACTGCACTGTTTACTCGTGGTGAAACGCAGGCATTGGTTGCTGCGACATTGGGTTCCATGCGCGATGCTCAGCTGATTGATGCTCTGGAAGGCAAGCGTGAAGATCCTTTCATGCTTCACTATAACTTCCCTCCATACTCTGTGGGTGAATGTGGCCGTATGGGCTTCACTGGACGTCGTGAAGTGGGCCACGGTCGTTTGGCTCGCCGCGGTATAGCTGCCGTTTTGCCTTCTGCTGAAGAATTTCCGTACGCCATGCGCGTTGTTTCAGAAATCACTGAATCTAATGGTTCCAGCTCAATGGCTTCAGTTTGTGGTACAAGCTTGGCATTGATGGATGCCGGTGTGCCATTGAAAGCACCCGTTGCCGGTATCGCCATGGGTCTAGTAAAAGAAGAAGATAGCTTTGCTGTTTTAACCGATATCCTTGGTGATGAAGATCACCTCGGCGATATGGACTTTAAAGTGGCTGGTACTGCTAGAGGTATTACCGCCCTGCAAATGGATATCAAGATTGAGGGTATCACCGAAGAAATTATGGAAAAGGCGCTAGAACAAGCGCTGCATGCCCGTCTCCATATTCTTGGTGAAATGAATAAGGTTCTCGACCGCGCACGTGATGAAGTCTCCGATACTGCGCCTCGTTACCACATTCTGAAAATTGATCCCGATAAGATCCGTGATGTGATTGGCAAAGGTGGTGCTACCATTCGTTCGTTGACTGAAGAAACGGGTGCCACTATCGATATTAACGATGATGGCACTATCCGTATTTACAGTGATGACGCTGAAGGCCTCAAAGATGCAATCTTCCGCATTGAAGAGATTACAGCAGAAGCTGAAATTGGTCGTATCTACGAAGGTACCGTAGCACGCATCGTCGATTTTGGCGCATTCGTTACTATTATGCCGGGTACTGATGGCCTGCTGCACATTTCTCAAATCGCTCAAGAGCGTGTTGAAAAAGTGACAGACTACCTAAAGGAAGGTCAGCAAATTCGTGTGAAAGTACTCGACGTGGATGCCCGTGGGCGTATCAAGCTTTCCATGAAAGAAGTGGCCGCTGAAGAAGCTGTTCAAGAGCAACCTGCTGCTGATCTAGCCCCTGTTGTTGATGCGCCAGAGACCACAGAAAAATGAACTGAATAACATTGAGTTCATATTAAAAAGCGGGGCTTAGCCCCGCTTTTTTATGAGCGTACCTTTATTTTTGATGGCGGCCACCTGATCATTGAATCAGCAACATTTTTTTGTCAATAGAGGCTGTGTGATGGAATCCCTTGGTGAAACAGGGCTGCTTACAGTTACAATCCTTTTCCATGAACGATGACTACGCCTTAAAAAACCCCCTGCTCGAAGCCCGGCTGTTTGCTGCCCGCTTGTTATTCGCAGTGTTGGTTATTGTGTTGCTGGCTGGCGTACTGTTATGGCGGTATTACCATTTGCAGGTGGTTCGCTATGAGGGTTTG
>CAJXWQ010000010.1 GCA_913062605.1 uncultured Cellvibrionales bacterium | reverse complement strand
TCAATAGTAGTGAGTTCCGCTATCAGCTTCACCTCGCCGAAGAGTCCACCGGTACAACTGGCCTCAGCACTCCCATTGAGCAGATAGAAAGCCTGCGACGACAAATGTCCAACAAGGCACACTTCCATCAGTGGATAACACTATTTCAAGAACAACTGGATATTTTAGGTTGGCCTGGAGAACGAGCCCTCGACAGCATTGAATATCAGCAGCACCAACAATGGCTGAAAGTAATTGAACAATATCAATCACTGGATAACCTGGGCCTTGAGGTAACCCTCAGCGAGGCATTACGTCAATTACAGCAACTGGCTAATCAGACCATTTTTCAGGCCGAAACAGAGGATGCTCCAATCCAAATACTGGGGTTGCTGGAAAGTGCTGGTCTGCGTTTTGATCACCTCTGGATCATGGGTATGGATGACGGACATTGGCCCCAACCCATTGCACCAAACCCACTATTGCCATTGTCCCTGCAAAGAGAATATGAAACACCAAGATCTCGGCCTGAATGCGAATTACAGCTGGCAAAAGCTCAAGTAGCTGGGTTAAAGCAGGCCGCCAGTCAGGTTGTTTTTAGTTTCAGTGAGTTCGACGCCAATCGTCTTCGACAGGCCAGTAACTTGATTGCCGACCTGCCAATATTGAACCCTGACCAGCTTCCAGCACCCAAACAAATAGAGAGCCTCCCAACAATCACGCTAGAACAGGTTCCCTGTGAATACGGACCATCACTGGACCTGAATAATGAGGCTGTCCGAGGCGGTAGTAGTATCTTCAGAGATCAGGCCACCTGCCCTTTTAATGCCTTTGCCCGCCATAGACTGGGAGCGGTACAACCACCAGAGCCTGTCCTTGGACTATCGACTATGGATAGAGGCTCCCTACTACACGACTGTCTAGAACGACTATGGCAGCAGCTGGGCGATCAACAACACTTGCTCAACAGCTCAGCTGGAGACCTGAGCAAGCTAGTTACAGATGTCGTCACCGGTTCACTACAGCGGTGGCAAAAGCGGCGACCAGACCTCTTTGGCCCACAATTTACTGCCATCGAAAAACAGCGTCTAACGGCCCTTTTGGAACAATGGTTGGAGGTGGAAAAAATCCGCCCTTCATTTAGTGTGGTTGCATTTGAAGAGAGCATTCAAACCGAATTCTCGGGAATCCCGTTGAGACTAATTATCGATCGAATCGACAAACTGGGTGATGGTCGGCAGGTCATCATTGACTACAAAACCGGTAAGGCTACGACTAACAGTTGGCTTGGCGATAGGCCCGAGCAACCTCAACTACCACTCTACGTACTCTGTAGTAAGGCACCGGTGGCCGCCGCGAGCTTTGCCGTTATCAATGCCGCCCAACAACAATTTGTGGGGTTTTCTGAAGCTGCAGGATTGCTACCAGATGTCAAACCACCCAGTAGAAAAAATGAACCTGAAAACTGGGAGGATCTCCTCTCACAATGGCAGCGGTCCCTGACCAAGTTGGCAGATGAGTTCAAACAGGCTTATGCGCCGGTTAGGATCTACAAGCCCAGCGCCAGGCAGTATCAACAAGAACTGGAACCACTTAACCGTATCGCCGAAATGACGACTACGACTAACAGTACCACTGAGAAGTCAGCACAATGACTGTGGCAGATACAACTCAGCGACTGGCTGCGCTCGACCCTCATCGCTCCTTTGCTGTTGCCGCACCCGCCGGTTCAGGGAAAACAGAACTTCTTATCCAACGTGTACTGCGTTTACTCGTCCTTGTCGATGAGCCCGAAGAAATTCTCTGTATGACATTTACCCGCAAAGCAGCGGGTGAAATGCAACATCGGGTTGTTGAGGCATTGGTTCGAGCCTCGAGCAATGAACAACCACAAAGCAGCCATCAGAAAACCACGCTTGATCTAGCGAGAGAAGCCTTAGCACAAGACCAGGTGAGGGGTTGGCGGCTGCTGGAAAACCCCAACCGCCTGCGTATTCAGACCATCGATGGTTTCTGCCTTAACCTTGCCCAACAGCTGGCCGTTGAAAGTAGCTTTGGTGATTACTCAGAGCCTCTAGACGACCCGACACCCTACTATCGTGAGGTAATTGCTGAATTATTGTTACCCTCACTGGAGCAGCAAAAACCCCTTGGTAAAGCAATCACTACCTTGCTGCGCCATCTGGACAATGACCCCAACAAACTGGAACTACTACTCATCAATCTGTTGAGTAAACGTGAGCAATGGTTAGGGCAACTATTTCAGTCGCGGGATGCCAGAGACTACCTGGAAAGTTTCCTTAATGACGTCATCGAGGAAACACTCTCTGAAGCCCAGCACCTACTGGCACCCTATGGAAGCGACTTGGCCTTATTGGCTGACTACGCTGCCAGCCAACTCCCCTATGACAAACGTACCTCACCAATTTACCACTGCCTGGGAATGGTTGAATTGCCAGAAAATAACCTGCACTTCATTGAGCAATGGCAGGGTCTGTGTGAGCTACTGTTAACCAAGGGAAATGATTGGCGAAAAGCATTCAATAAAAATATCGGCTTCCCCACCGAAACAGATACAGGTGACAAAGCCTTCGCCAAGGCACAAAAAGAGGCAGTATCAGCGTTAATTACCCAGCTACGTTCAATCTCAGGGCTACGGGAAGCCCTTGAGGATATTCGATTCCTTCCTCCACCCAATTACAACAATAACCAATGGCACGTATTAGAGGCACTGACACTACTACTGCCAGCCTTGGCCGCTCAGCTCAGCCTAATATTTCAACAAAAAAAGGTTTGTGACTTTACAGAGATCACATTGGCGGCATTACGCGCGCTGGGGCCTGAAGATGAGCCAACCGATTTGGCCCTGAAACTGGACTACCAGGTCAAACACATCCTGACCGATGAGTTTCAGGATACCTCCTCGGTACAATTTACAATTTTACGACGGCTCACCGCAGGCTGGGCGCCCAATGATGGACGAAGCCTGTTTATCGTCGGTGATGCCATGCAATCTCTCTACGGCTTTCGCAATGCCAATGTGGGGCTGTTTCTGGAAGCGCGCAGCCTACCCATTGGCAACATTCAGCTGGAACCACTGGATTTACAAGTCAACTTTCGTTCTCAGGCAGGGATTATTGACTGGGTTAATCAGGCCTTTGTTGAGATATTCCCGACCCACGACAATATAAGTCGTGGTGCCGTGAGCTATAGCACTGCACTGGCCCACCACCCTTCCCTGCCCATTGAGGCCGTCACAGTGGATGCGTTTATTAACGATCCGCAAGCTAATGCTAACGATAAGATACGCCAAGCTGAGGCAACACAAGTCGTAAAACGGGTCGAAGAGTCTAGACAAGATAATCCTGATGGCTCTATCGCTATTCTGGTACGTAATCGCACCCATTTACCTGACATCCTGAAAGCGCTCCAACAGGCTGGACACCGCTGGCAAGCCACCGATATAGATCCATTGGGAAAACGGATGCCCGTGATTGACCTGATGTCTCTCACCCGTGCACTACTGTCTCCCGCTGATCGTATTGCCTGGCTGTCCCTCTTGCGCTCACCCTGGTGCGGACTGGATCTCCATGATTTATTCCAGATAACTAATACAACGCTACCTGAACAGAATCCTATGGCCGAGGGAGAACGGTATCCACTATTATTTCTGAACATTCTAAATCACCGCCATATCCACAACCTTTCAGCCGAAGGCAGTCAGATATTAGACCGTGTCAGTAGCATCCTAAAAGTAGGTTGGGACCAGCGGTACAGAAAGCCATTACGTATCTGGATTGAAGGCATTTGGGCAGCACTGGGTGGAAAAGCAGCACTGGTCTCCGCCACAGAGTTAGAGCAATGCCAGCAATACCTCGATTTACTTGAACAACAGGAGACGGGTGGAACAATCAGTGACTGGCCCGCCTTTGAAAAAGCCGTGCAGTCACTGTATGCCAAACCTGACCAGGAAGCAGACCCTAACCTTCATGTGATGACCATTCACAAAGCCAAAGGGCTTGAGTTTGATACGGTCATCATTCCCGGCCTTAACCGAAAACCTCGCGGTGATGACAAGCAATTAATGCTGTGGCAAGAGAGAGTAAGCAAACAGGGGGAGAACCAGCTTATTATCGGTCCGCTTGAGCAGACGGGCCAAGACTCAGACCCACTCTTCAAATACCTGCAACGTGAACATCAATTAAAAAATCAATTGGAAAAAGCTCGTGTTCTTTATGTGGGAACCACCCGTGCTATCAAAAAATTGCACTTGATGTACACCACAGATAACGAGCTAAAACCAACCGCAAACAGTCTTCTGGAAAGCCTCTGGCCAGTACTTGAGTCCGCTATTGAAGCCAAAGCACCGGGTATTCATTGTCACTATCAGCAACAGGGTGAGGAAATTACTGATGAGCCGATTCCAACACTTGATCACCTGAAGCGGCTCCCTACAGATTGGCAACACCCAAAAATTTTCGCCGTAAAGGATGATGCACCCATCGTTATCGAGCAAGCACCCCAAGACCATGATCAAGGCTCCTTGACTGAGCATAGCCCCACAGCACGTCATACCGGAACGGTGCTTCACCGTATTCTTCGGCAAATCGTTTTGGAGGGTGTCAATGCCTGGAACCTGGATACCATCGATAACCGGAAACCATTCTGGGATATCCAGCTGCGACAATTGGGGGTTAATCAAACCGGTGAGGGTTTAGGGCTAATGTGTCGCGCGATTACCAACTGCCTCCAGAGTGATACCGCCCAGTGGATACTCAGCAATCAGCACACTGAAAGCCAGTGTGAATATGCCATTGGCTATATCACACAAGATGGCAAGCCCAAAACAGCCCTTCTGGATCGTACCTTTGTAGCAGATGGCATTCGTTGGATTATTGACTACAAAATGGCAGAACCTGCAGAGGGTGAGTCACAGCAAGGGTTTCTGAACCATCAAGTCCAGCAGTACAGGGCTCAATTGGAACACTACGCTGCACTTTTCAACCAGATGGATGATACGCCGATTAAATTAGCCCTGTATTTTCCACTCATCAATCAGCTTGAAATCATCTGAGTGGACTGGAAGTATATAAAGTTATTACTGCACTTATGACTATCATCAGCTGCTAACCGCCCGTACAGCCCATATCACAGAGCCCTACCAGTGCCCCAAACTCAATATTTAATGTAGAATGGCCGGCTTCATTATGAACATATTTGTTGGCGTGGAAAGTAAATGACTCAAGCTGTTGAAAACATCAACATCCGCTCACAGGATGTACTGGTAACACCCAAGGCCCTGAAAGAAGAAATTCCGGTCACGGATACCGCCCGTAAAACGATTACGGAAGGACGCTCCACGATACAGAATATTCTCGATAAGAAGGATCACCGTATTCTGGTTGTCATCGGCCCCTGCTCAATTCATGACATCACAGCAGCAAAGGATTATGCCAACCGCTTGAAAGCACTGGCTGATGAAGTAGGTGATACGCTTTATGTTGTCATGCGGGTTTATTTTGAAAAACCACGCACTACCACAGGCTGGAAAGGCCTTATTAACGATCCCTATCTCAACGATTCCTTCAAAATTACTGATGGGCTACATGTGGGCCGCCAGTTGCTGCTGGATGTGTCTGAGCTGGGTTTACCCACGGCTACAGAAGCACTGGACCCTATATCCCCCCAGTACATGCAAGACCTGATTTCCTGGTCTGCCATTGGTGCCAGGACTACTGAATCTCAAACTCATCGAGAAATGGCTTCAGGGCTCTCCTCAACGGTAGGCTTCAAAAACGGTACTGATGGTAGTTTGACCGTCGCTATCAATGCCCTTCAGTCTGTCGCCAGCCCTCACCGCTTCCTGGGTATCAATTCAGAAGGGAGCGTCTCGGTAGTTACAACCGCAGGAAACCCTTATGCCCACGTAGTTCTTCGCGGCGGAGATAACAAACCAAATTATGATTCTGTCAGCGTTTCCATCGCAGAGCAGGAATTATCCAATGCCCGTATCCCTACCAATATTATGGTGGATTGCAGTCACGCCAACTCCAATAAAAATCATGAACTACAAACGTTGGTTATGGAGAATGTGACCAATCAGATTCTTGAGGGCAATAAGTCTATTATCGGCATTATGGTTGAGAGTAACCTGAAAGCAGGTAACCAAAAAATCACAGAAAACCTGGAAGATATGGAATACGGCGTGTCTATTACCGATGCCTGTATCGATTGGGAAGCAACTGAAAAATCCTTACGCGATATGCGAGAGAAGCTGAAATCTGTTCTACCAGAAAGAACTAAATAGCCAAAAACAAAACCTAAAGAAACACATCATAAAACGGGTCTATGTGCCCGTTTTATGATGTGTTTATTGTTTTTTAAAAAGACTGACAAATGCAGTATCGATCACTTGTTTCAATGCCTCTCGATCAACACCCATCTTGGATAGACTTCTCAGTCCGGAGAGCATCGCAAGTAAGTAATCGGCCTGAACCTCCAGATCTTCACCCTTATCAATCATACCCCTGTCACGTGCTTCCAAAAGACGCTTAAGGAACAACTCTCGTATCTGGAACAGGTACACAGCGGCCTCATCAGCCAGTTCTGGCATGGTACTGTTGAGTTCAGATACGGTATTAAAGAACAGGCAACCCTTGAAGAGTTTTTCTTCATCGCCGGTGAGCAATGCGTCGTAGTAAAATGCCTGGAGGGCCTGAAGAGGATCTTTAATCTCAATCAATGTTCTAGAAAACAAATCTTCTAGAGTCAGGAAGTAATGCCCCAGTATTTCTCGAAAAAGGCTACGCTTATCCCCAAACGCTGAATAGAGGCTACTCCGATTGATATTCATCACATCTAATAACTTGCTGATGGAGCTGGACTCATAACCGTCAGACCAGAATAGATCTAGCGCTTTGTCCAAAACTTCAGTTCTATCGAACTCCGGCAACCTTGCCATTTTCACTCCTTGCTAGCCTTCTTTGGCCAGTGGGATTTGTTATACCTTAACTAACAACGCTCTAAAGTATAAGTGAAAATGTGCTCCCATCATACATAGCTTACATATAGGAATGGCTTTTATCTGAGTGATCTGTAACGTCCCGAATCCCCTTCAGTTCAGGGATCTTCTCCAAGATAGTTTTCTCAACCCCTTCCTTCAAAGTGACATCGACCATACCGCACCCTTGGCAACCGCCACCAAAGCGCAAAATAGCCACATCATCTACAACCTCTTCTAGGCTGATCACCCCTCCGTGGGCTGCCAAACCAGGGTTGACGTCATTGTGCAGCACATAATTAATCTTATCTTCGACGGGACTATCGTCATTGACTTGGGGCATCCGTGAATTAGGTGCACGGATAGTTAACTGGCCACCAAATTTATCATCTGAATAATCGACTTTCGCATCTTCAAGGAAAGGTAAACTTCTCTGGCCAAAATGAGCCTTAAACCCATCAAGTTCCATCACCGTTTCATCTTCCTCTTCTTCGCCAGGACGACAATAGGCAATACAGGTTTCCGCCTTGGATGTACCTGGGTCGGCAACAAACATTCTGATACCGATACCTTCACAGTCCTGTTTACTGAGCAAGTCGGCTAAATACTTTTGAGCGGAGTCGGTGATAGTGATGTTGAGCATTAAAAATACCTGGAATCTATACCTGAGTAATTTAGTCATGTATTCTAACATTCTTGTCATGTGACGACAATGAAACAATGATGATTTATAACCGCTATTAATGGTTATCTATTGGTCAGAACAGATGACAATACCCATAATTAAGCCAAGAGACTGGCTGAGAGCCGGCCTGAATATCTGTTAGAATGCGCCCCCCTTTCCACAACAGCATTAAAATGGTTCTAACCACTCGAATATGGAAGACACTTTGAACAACCAGCAAACTCGTATAAACGCTCTCCACCAGGCAGCCCGTGATCGCATCCTAATACTGGATGGCGCTATGGGAACTATGATTCAGTCCCATAGGTTTACTGAGGCTGATTATCGTGGTGAGCGCTTTAAAGACTGGTCTCAGGATGTTGTGGGTAATAATGATCTGTTGTCTCTGACCCAGGCAAATACGATTCGAGACATACATCGTGTCTACCTTGAAGCCGGAGCAGATATTCTTGAAACCAATACCTTTAACTCCACATCAATCTCTCTTGCCGATTACGGTATGGAGTCACTGGTCTACGAGTTGAATGAAGCCGGCGCCAAACTTGCACGTGAAGCCTGTGACGCCATAGCTACAACAGAACGACCAAGATGGGTTGCAGGAGTACTTGGGCCAACCAGCCGCACCCTGTCCATATCACCCGATGTGAATGACCCGGGAGCAAGAAACACCAGTTTTGATGCATTGGTAGAGACCTATATTGAAGCAACAAAAGGACTGATTGCAGGTGGCTCTGACATCATTCTAATCGAAACTATCTTCGACACGCTCAATGCCAAGGCTGCTATTTTCGCGGTGCAAGACGCATTTGAGACGTTAGGGCTAACACTGCCTATTATGATTTCAGGCACCATCACCGATGCCAGCGGCCGCACATTGTCGGGACAAACACCCGAAGCATTCTGGAATTCTCTGGCTCACGCCAGACCTTTCTCTATCGGACTTAACTGTGCATTGGGAGCTAAAGAACTACGCCCCCACATTGAAGAATTATCACGGCTTTCCGACACACTGGTCAGCGCTCACCCCAATGCCGGATTACCCAACGAATTCGGTGAGTATGACGAAACTGCCGACGAAATGGCTGCCATTGTCGATGAATTCGCCCAAAGCGGTTTGGTTAATATTATTGGGGGTTGCTGTGGTACAACACCAAAGCACATCCAAATGATCGCAGAAGCGGTCGAAAAGCACGCTACACGCCAAATTCCTCAGATAGAACCCGCCTGCCGCCTTTCAGGACTCGAACCCTTTAATATTACGGCAGAGTCACTCTTTGTGAACGTAGGCGAACGCTGTAATGTCACTGGCTCTGCTCGATTCAAACGACTGGTTCTGGAAGAGGATTACGATACGGCTCTTGATGTGGCTCGACAGCAAGTGGAAGACGGTGCTCAGGTTATCGATATAAACATGGATGAGGGCATGCTTGATGCCGTTCATGCCATGACTACATTCCTTAAGCTGATTGCCTCAGAGCCCGATATTTCACGTATTCCATTGATGATAGATTCCTCAAAATGGCACGTGATCGAAGCCGGCCTAAAGTGGGCTCAGGGCAAGTGTATCGTCAACTCTATCAGCCTTAAGGAAGGTGAAGAGCCTTTTATTCAGCAAGCCAAGCTGTGCCTAAAATACGGTGCAGCGGTGGTGGTGATGGCTTTTGATACTAAGGGGCAAGCAGACAACCTGGAACGCCGAAAAGAAATCTGCCAGCGCAGCTACGACATTTTGGTCCATCAGGTAGGATTTCGCCCTGAAGACATCATATTCGACCCTAATGTCTTTGCCGTCGCCACGGGCATTGATGAGCATAACAACTACGCAGTAGATTTTATCGAGAGTGCGCGCTGGATAAAACAGAACCTGCCAGGGGCTCTTATTTCTGGTGGTATCAGTAATGTTTCATTCTCTTTTCGAGGGAACAACCCCGTTCGTGAAGCCATTCACTCAGTCTTTCTACTCCATGCCATCCGAGCTGGTTTAGGTATGGGTATCGTCAATGCCGGGCAGCTCGCTGTCTACAGTGACTTGCCCGATGAACTCCGGGAAAAAGTTGAGGATGTCATCCTCAATCGTCACCCGGATGGCACTGAAAACCTGGTTGAAGTTGCAGAAAAATATCGTGGTGATGGCTCTACTGAGGAGAAGAAAGCAGATCTGGAATGGCGTAGCTGGCCAGTAGAAAAACGCCTTGAGCATTCCTTGGTAAAGGGCATTACTACCTATATTGTGGAAGATACCGAAGCAGCTCGGCTACAAGTCGAGCGCCCTCTTCATGTGATTGAAGGCCCACTGATGGACGGCATGAATGTGGTGGGTGACCTATTTAGTTCCGGCAAAATGTTCCTTCCCCAAGTTGTTAAGTCTGCCCGTGTGATGAAACAAGCCGTCACCCACCTCCAGCCCTTCATTGAAGATGAAAAAGAAGATGGAGCCAAAGCGAATGGCAAAATCCTGATGGCCACAGTTAAGGGCGATGTACATGATATAGGCAAAAATATTGTGGGTGTCGTTTTGGGCTGTAATAACTATGAGGTGGTCGACCTAGGGGTCATGGTACCGGCAGAGAAAATCATTGAAACAGCGGTTAAAGAGAATGTGGATATTATTGGGTTGTCTGGACTCATTACCCCATCCTTGGATGAAATGGTCCATATTGCCAGTGAGCTGGAACGCCAAAAGCTAGATTTCCCACTGCTGATAGGTGGTGCTACCACATCCAAGGCCCACACGGCCGTTAAGATAGAACCAAACTACCAGCGTAACCAGGCCATCTATGTAGCCGATGCCTCTCGTGCCGTGGGTGTGGCCAGCAAACTACTCAGTAATGAACAACGCGACGCCTATGTGGCCGAGATTCAAACTGAATATGAACAGGTGCGAAAACGTACCG
This sequence comes from uncultured Cellvibrionales bacterium, assembly GCA_913062605.1. Taxonomy (GTDB): domain Bacteria; phylum Pseudomonadota; class Gammaproteobacteria; order Pseudomonadales; family Porticoccaceae; genus Porticoccus. The sequence goes on along the minus strand of CAJXWQ010000010.1, from coordinate 50,227 downwards.
CCAATCGCAAGCCCCGTGGTACTACCCTGCCCTACGCTAAAGCCAAGGATTCAGGTATAAAAATTGATTGGCAGAATTATGTGCCACCCATTCCAGCGACCACCGGAGTACATACTCTGGATGACTATCCCCTAGACGTATTGGTTGACACCATAGACTGGACACCATTTTTCATCACTTGGGAGTTAGCCGGTAAATACCCCAAGATTCTCAACGATGAAAAAGTTGGCGAAGCTGCCCGTAACTTATTTGATGATGCTCAGCTAATGCTTAAAACCCTGATTGATAAAAAGCTGATCAAAGCACGAGCTGTATTCGGATTATGGCCTGCCAACACCGTCAATACTGACGATATTGAAGTCTATGCGGATGAATCCCGAAACCAAGTGCTGTCTACCCTGCATCAGATTCGCCAGCAAACTCGCAAGCATGGAGCAACCGATGAGTTGGTCTCCCTGGCCGACTTTATTGCACCGAAGGACACAGGCATCACTGACTATGTGGGCGCCTTTGCCGTGACAACTGGTATAGGTGTTGATGAATTGGCTAAAGGCTATGAAGCCAATGGTGACGATTACAATAGCATTATGGTGAAAGCTCTGGCCGATCGCTTGGCTGAAGCCTTCGCTGAGCACTTACACCAGAGGGTTCGGAAAGAATTTTGGGCCTATGCCAACGATGAAAACTTGGATAACGAATCCCTGATCAAAGAACAATACAGAGGTATTCGACCCGCACCCGGCTACCCATCTTGTCCTGATCACAGTGAAAAACAGGCCTTATTTTCACTGCTGGATGCTACCAACAATGCTCAGATATCGCTCACTGATAGTTTTGCCATGATGCCCGCAGCATCCGTCAGTGGCTGGTATTTTTCTCACCCACAGGCAAAATATTTTAATACGGGAAAAATACAGCGCGACCAACTGGAAAGTCTGGCCCAGCGAAAGGGCGTACCTACCGAACAGCTGGAGCGTTGGCTGAGGCCAATTCTGGAAGACTAGTATTTGATGACTAAACTGTGAATGAACCTGAGGACGAAAAAAAACCCAACTTCTGGCAGATTGTATTCAGTACCTTAGCTGCCTTTTTTGGTGTCCAGAGTAATAAAAATCGTGAACGCGATTTCAAGTATGGCAATATTTACGTGTATATCGTCTCAGGCCTGATATTCACCATTATTTTTATCTTCACGGTGATCTCTGTTGTCAAACTTGTTCTTCACAATACAGGAATGTAACGATCAACCAACATTGATATTGACAAAGCTCAAATAAAAAAGGCGGTCATCCTGAGTAAGAGGTAACCGCCTTTTTTATAGAAAACCTGAACTTACTGGTTACTAACCCAGAACAGTACAGTGGTCACGAAGAGACAAATAGCAGCAAGCGCTACAAACGCATCTGCACAGCTGTCACCATTTCCTTGTTCTGATTGCTGAGTGACTACATCATTGGACATGTTTTATAAACCTCATTAGCTGCTGAAAATCGGCGGCCGGAATTGTAGCAGTATCATTTAGTATTGTCCCCCCAGATGACCGCAATAAGCTCCCACTGTTATTCCCTAACCTAATGATCATATAGAGAAAAAGTTTAAAAAACCTGGGGGAGTCACGGTATTATCTGTGTCCCACTGACAAGGGGCTTTATTACCTGTAGAATTCGCGCCTTTCTGTCACTCAACGCACTAGAAACCCTACAATTTATGTACGTATACAACGAGCACGATCAGAAGATTATCGAGGAACGCGTTGCACAGTTTCGCGGCCAAACAGACCGCTACTTGGCTGGAGAGATAGCCGAAGACGAGTTCCTTCCCCTGCGTCTCCAGAATGGTCTCTATATCCAACGTCTGGCACCCATGCTGCGCATTGCAGTGCCCTATGGCCTACTCAATTCAAAACAGTTTCGCAAACTGGCTCATATTGCGCGGACTTATGACAAGGGTTACTGCCACATCACCACTCGCCAGAACATCCAGTTCAACTGGCCACAGCTGGAAGAAGTGCCGGACATTCTGGCTGAGCTGGCTGAGGTACAGATGCACGCAGTGCAAACCAGTGGTAACTGTATTCGTAACACCACATCAGACCAGTTTGCTGGTGTTGCTCAGGATGAACTTGAAGATCCTCGCCCCTGGTGTGAAATTATCCGCCAATGGTCTACTTTCCATCCGGAATTTGCCTTCCTTCCCCGTAAATTCAAGATTGCTGTCTGTGGCACTAAAGGCGATCGCGCAGCCATTCAGGTCCACGATATCGGCCTTCAAATTGTAAAAAATGATGATGGCGAAATGGGCTTTAAGGTATTGGTCGGTGGCGGATTGGGTCGCACCCCGGTTATTGGTAGTGTCATCCGTGAGTTCCTTCCCAAGGAGCACTTACTCACTTATCTGGATGCTATTCTTCGGGTCTACAACCGTCACGGCAACCGGGCTAATAAATACAAGGCCCGGATCAAAATTCTGGTACGCGCCTGGAAACCTGACGTGTTTGCTCATGAAGTAGAAGCTGAATGGGATAACATCAAAGAAACTCCCGCTAGTTTAACGGATGAAGAAATCAATCGCGTTAAGAGTTTCTTCACTGCACCCGACTACCAGCCTGTAGATGATAACGATGCTGAAAAAGAACTAACAAAACTTTCAGGTGAACACCTGGCCTTTAGCAAATGGTTGCAAAGAAACATTACTGCTCACAGGGTCCCAGGCTACGCAGCCGTTACCCTGTCACTAAAACCCACCGGTGTCGCACCAGGGGATATAACAGACCAGCAATTAGACGCCGTAGCAGACCTTGCTGATCAATATTCATTAGGTGAAATTCGCACCACACATAACCAGAACCTAGTGTTGGCCGACGTAAAAAAATCTGACCTGTTTGAACTATGGCAGAAAGCCAAGGCCGGTGGTTTTGCCACACCCAATATTGGCACGCTCACCGATATGATCTGTTGCCCCGGTGGTGACTTCTGCTCCTTAGCCAATGCCAAATCAATTCCAGTGGCCGAAGCCCTGCAGCGTAAATTTGATGACATGGACTATGTCTACGACCTCGGCGACCTATCCCTGAATATCTCAGGCTGCATGAATGCCTGTGGACATCATCATGTGGGTAACATCGGCGTACTTGGTGTTGACAAGAAAGGTGAAGAATTTTACCAAGTTCAGCTGGGTGGCAGCTCTGATAGTGATACGACCCTCGGGAAGGTATTGGGTCCATCCTTTGGGCGAGAAGAAATGCCAGAGGTTATTGAGAAGATTCTCAATGTCTATATAGAAAACCGTCAAGGTGATGAGCTATTTTTAGATACCTATCGCCGTATTGGACTCAACCCTTTCAAGGAGAGCGTCTATGCCAAAGATCATTAAAGATGGCAAGGTTATTGATGATAGCTGGGTAATTATCGAGAAAGATTTCTCGGGAGAATTGCCTAGGGCAAAGGTCTTGCTGCCCATGCAGTATTGGCTGGACAATAAGGATACTCTTAACCTGATGTGTGCCGGGCTCTGGCTTGACAGCGATGAAGATGTAGACACTATCGGCCTGGAAGCTAACCAATTCCCCCTTATTGCCGTTAACTTCCCCACATTTGCCGATGGCCGCGGTTTCTCCATTGGACGGTTGTTAAAAGAGCGCTATGAGTTCACTGGGCAATTGCGTGCCATCGGTAGCGCTACCCGCGACCAGCTATTTTATTTAAAACGCTGTGGGTTTGACTCTTTCGACTTAAAAGAAGGTATCGACCTGGAGGCGGCCGCAGCCTCTTTAAATGATTTCAGCGTCACTTATCAAACCTCAGTTGATAAACCAGAGCCACTGTTTCGACGAAGCTAACACCCTTGGCCACTGCCTCAAGATAGGTAATGGTCAAGTGCTATAAGCTATGATTACATCAGAACAATCATTAACTAAACATCTTTTTTACAGATTCCGGCATGGGTAACCTTGCCGCTTTTAACCCCTTCCCCCACAATAACGCATAAGGGGTATCACTATGAACGAAGCCGTTGTCGAATCGTTCTTTTTAATTTTTACCGGGTCCGCAGTGATCGCTTCACTGGCGATCTATGCTCGACAGCCATTACTTGTCGCCTATATCGTAGTGGGCGCCTTGATCGGCCCGTACTGTTTAGGGTGGATGCAAGACGTACACCTGCTCTCTAAAATCTCTGAAATTGGTATTATTTTCCTACTCTTTCTACTGGGGTTAGACCTACAACCACAGTCATTAATGACTGCCCTAAGAAAAGTCACCGTTGTGACGCTGATAAGCTCCTTATCTTTTGCTGGTGTCGGCTTTTTGATTGCCTATTTATTTGGTTATACCATCACTGAAAGCCTCATCATTGGTGCGGCCATGATGTTTTCCAGTACCATTATCGGCATCAAGTTATTACCCACCACGATTCTTCACCACCGGCATATCGGCGAGATGATGATTGGTCTTCTATTGATGCAGGACTTTCTCGCTATTTTTGTATTATTGGTACTACTCAGTGGAGAGAGTGGTCAAATCGATTTTATGCAGGTGGGGATCACACTGATGGCCCTACCGCTGCTGGTTCTTTTTGCCTGGGCCTTTGTACGTTGGGTTCTTCTGAAACTGATTGCCAAATATGACCGAATAGGAGAATACATCTTCCTATTAGCGATTGGCTGGTGCATGGGCCTCGCTGAATTAGCTGAAGTGCTTGGGCTCTCTCGTGAGATTGGCGCATTCCTGGCCGGAATCACCATTGCCTCCAGCCCCATTGCCCAGCATATTGCATTGACTCTTAAGCCATTGCGCGACTTTTTCCTGATTATGTTCTTCTTCTCGCTCGGAGCCGGATTTAACCTGGGGCTACTACCTGAGATTGCCTTGGCAGCCATTATCCTTGGGGGTGCGATGCTGGCAATGAAACCCGCCACCTTTCGGTTTTTATTGGGGCGCCAGAGTGAGAGAAAAGTACTGGCTTGGGATATCGGTTTCCGGTTGGGACAGATCAGTGAGTTTTCCCTGTTAATTGCCTATGTAGCCTTCAATGCCTCACTGATTGGGGAGCTAGCATCCCACCTGATCCAGGCTGCAGCAATTCTTACCTTCCTGGTCTCCAGCTATATTGTGACATTCAACTTCCCCAACCCTCTTGCGGTGAATGAGAAACTCAGAAGAAACTAGCCTGGCTAGGCTAGCTCTTCCAAAGAGTGAATCAAGAGTAGTATTGGTTGGATCGCAATCTATTCCACCAACGAAGCAATAGCCTGTCAGTACTATTTTCTGCGGCAAGCCCCATTTTTTCGGGTAGACTTTTTCGGTGGGTATATTTTACTTCGTAAATATCTGCATCTGATGACAAGTTAACCAAGTACTCATCACTGGTCATCAACTCATCGACCAATCCCTTCTCTTTTGCACGAGTACCCAGCCAGATTTCACCCGTAGAAATCCTATCTATATCAACTTCCTGGCGTCGCTGTCCCACAAAATCTTTAAAAAGCTGATGGGTATCTTCCAGGTCTTCTACAAATTTCTCACGATCCTGGTCAGTATTTTCACCGAACATGGTAAGTGTTCGTTTGTGCTCACCTGCCGTATGCAACTCCACATCAATATCGTGTTTCTTTAACAAACGATTAAAATTGGGTAACTGTGCAACCACACCAATAGAACCAAGGATAGAAAACGGTGCAGCCAAGATTTTATCTGCTACACAGGCCATCATATAACCACCGCTGGCGGCCACCTTATCAACGCAAACAGTCAGGGGAATACCCCGCTTTTTAATTCGATCAAGTTGACTGGAGGCAAGACCGTAGCTGTGCACCATACCGCCTGCACTCTCCAACCGAACCACGATTTCATCCTCTGACTTGGACTGACTCAGTACAGCGGTAATTTCTTCACGAAGGTTTGTTGCAGCAGAAGCACGCATGTCTCCCTTAAAGTTCAGTAGAAAAACCCGCTTTTTATCAGAAACCATCTTTTTACGAAGCTTGGCCTCTTTTTTCTGTTCCTTTGCCAGCTGTTTCTGCTCTGCAGGATTTAGCATGGCAACCTGCAAGGTATTGCCCATGTGTTCAAAGTCTTCATTCAAACGATGAACTTCAAGCTCCCCTCTCGCAGATTTTCTTATCTTACTACTGAGGCCTGCAATGGTACCAATGACGACCAACAGTCCAACGACCATGGTAATCGCCTTCGCGAGAAACAGACCATACTGAGACAAAAATTCCAATCTTAAACTCCCTCTATTATTTGTTGACTCATCATTTGATGCGCGAGTGTATCATTGCCAACCAGACACCGCCTGCTTACCCGCACTATTCACTGGACGGGCCACCAATCCCGCGAAACCCAGCTTTACTTCAAAAATAGCGCCGTCCGCCATAGGCATAAACATCGCTGATCCGTACTGGGCATCAACCCACTCACGCAGCCAGGGAAGTTGCTTCAGCCAGACCCAGGTATCTACCGCATAAGGACTTGCCTCTAACTGATGAACAGTACGTTCAGCACTCATTTCTTGCCTAAAATTACTGTACCTGCCACTGATTCTTTCCAGTCGATACAGAGAACCAAAACCAACATTGGCAAGGCTTGGGTGCCAACGGATCAACCGTGCGTCTAATTGCCATTGATCACCCTTCAGGTGATAACGATATTGGTGGCCGCGACTATCCACAAGAATGACACGGTATGCCTGAGCCTTGAGCTTCTCAAATTGCAGTGTGACTACAGATTCTTCTTGAAGCAGTTGGCGATAGGTTAATAGATCCAAAGCACCCAAAAAGCAGAACACACTCCCGAGCAGTAGTACCAACCCCACCAAGGCTCTGACAACACTCCCAATCATGGCTCGCCTTAATAGAAGCCGTAGGGATAACAACAGCAGCGCAATGCCTACAATGACAGGAATAAGTGTAGAGATGTTAAATTGCACTTTCAGCGACCCTCTTCTCTGCAACTATCCACAAATGACTGTATCAATTGTCCTGACAAGGTACTCGTTTCAGGGCATGGTGGTAAATCGTCATAATGCCACCAATCTGCCGCCATAATTTCATTATTATCTACCTGAATATCACCGGATTTGTAGGTTGCATGGAAGCCAATCATCAACTGCCCAGGAAATGGCCAGGGCTGGCTGCCAAAATATCGTAGATTCTCCACTTCTATACACACTTCTTCCATGACTTCTCGGTGCAAGGCTGATTCGGCAGTTTCCCCAGGTTCGATAAACCCGGCCAATGCACTGTAAAATCTGCCTTCCCAAGCCACATTACTGGCAAGCAGGCAGTGATCTCCCTTTGTCACAACCACAATGACACAGGGTGAAATTCTAGGATAAAATACCTGATCACAATGATTGCAGGCACGAGATCGATCATCTTCGTTCACGACTGTTGGACGACCACAACAACCACAATAGTGATGTTCACGATCCCACTGAATAATCTGAATTGCCCGCCCTGCCAAATTAAAATGCAGCTCATCGACCAAGCCAAGAAGTGAACGTAACTCTCTCCATTCCAAGCCTCCTGGCTCACGCCATTCAGTACCGTTGGGAATATTCGCTACCCCACCAACATCTACTGCATAACATGGGCGTTGGTTATAGACCCCAAGCAGGTGACGAGAAAGCCCCTCACAAACAGGAAGCTGCTCAGGCTCAAACAAAAAGTGTTCGTTATTCTCAGAACTAAGTAGCTTGCTTCCAGTAATAGCCACCAATAATGGCTGGCCGTCAAATGCCTCGGGCAAAATACTACAGGGGTAAAACTCACCAAATTGGAACATATCAACCCTTTGGACAAACATACATTAGAACGTCAGGTTCTATAAGACAGTATCAATTGCGCCCATTTCAGGCACTCATTTTCTCCCTTTAACATAACCTCACGGGGCCATCATACCAGTACTCATGCTTGCAAAAATGCCTACTCCGTTATACCGTTCGCTCCCATACATCTTGGCAAAAATAATAACTTCATTGTCCTTCTGGTTTTAGCCAAACGAGATAGACCAACAACATAAGGATTACCCCATGCCCCAGCCAATGCTTCAGGCTTTTAGCAAAAATTTCCTGGGCAACTCTCCCGATTGGTACAAATACACCATTCTGGCTTTTTTGGTTGCGAACCCAATCCTGATTGCCACTGTTGGTAATTTCGTCACTGGCTGGGTATTGATCGTCGAATTTATTTTTACCTTGGCAATGGCCCTCAAATGCTACCCCCTACAGCCGGGTGGACTACTAGCCATTGAAGCCATTATTTTGGGTATGGCAAAACCGGAAACGGTCTATCACGAAGCACTGGGGAATTTTGAAGTTATCCTGCTGTTGATGTTTATGGTTGCAGGCATTTACTTTATGCGTGACCTGCTGCTGTTTACCTTTACCAAAATTCTGATTGGTGTGCGGTCAAAAGCATTTTTATCGTTGCTCTTCTGCTTCGCAGGCGCATTTCTCTCTGCCTTTCTGGATGCACTGACCGTAACAGCAGTATTAATCAGCGTTGCCATTGGTTTCTACTCTGTATACCACAAAGTGGCCTCTGGGAAAGAGATTCACCACGAACACGACCATGACCATTCCAACGATGCCAGTGTGATGGAGTATCACCGGGAAGATTTGGAAGGCTTCCGTATGTTTCTGCGTAGCCTAATTATGCACGGTGCCGTTGGTACTGCATTGGGCGGTGTAACGACACTGGTAGGCGAACCACAGAACCTGCTGATTGCAGAAAAAGCCGGATGGACTTTCATAGAATTCTTCCTGATCATGGCCCCTGTCACTATGCCAGTGTTGGTCTGCGGACTACTGACCTGCGTACTGCTAGAAAAGGTTGGTTGGTTCGGCTATGGCACCGAGCTTCCCGACAATGTGCGCACTGTACTTGAAGAGTTTGATGCGCAAGAAGCCAAAAAAATGACCAACAAGCACCGGGTATCACTGATTGTTCAGGCCTTGGTGGCTATTTTCCTGGTGGTTGGTTTGGCATTCCACCTTGCCCCAGTCGGTTTGATTGGTCTGACTGTTATTGTGTTGCTGACCGCATTTAACGGCATCACCGAAGAACATCGAATTGGTCATGCCTTTGAAGAGGCCCTGCCCTTTACTGCGTTACTGGTAGTTTTCTTCGCAATTGTTGCCGTTATTCACGAACAACACCTGTTCTCTCCGGTCATAGCAGCCGTACTCGCCATGGATCAGAGTGTTCAACCGGTGATGTTCTTTATCGCCAATGGTGTACTGTCAGCGATCAGCGATAATGTGTTTGTAGCAACGGTATACATTAATGAGGTCAAAGCGGTATTCGATGCAGGGAAAATTACTAGAGAGCATTTCGATCTGCTGACGATTGCTATCAACACAGGTACAAACCTCCCCAGTGTTGCAACGCCAAATGGACAGGCAGCCTTCTTATTCCTGTTGACCTCGGCACTAGCACCACTAATCCGGTTGTCCTATGGACGAATGGTGATTATGGCTCTGCCCTATACTATCGTTCTTTCTACTGTTGGGGTTTTATGCGTGAAGTACGTTCTATAACCTCACCCGAACTCTGAGCAACACCTATAACTAATCTGTGGCGGCGTCATTTGGCGTCGCCAGCCAGACGCAACCACTATTACTGGCCTGATCAATCTTAATCAGATTGTCATTGTGTAAATTCAGCTCTTCTTCACTGGCACGTATCACCCTGAGAGCCGGTCTCTCTGTAGGTAGGCGACGAATCTCATCCATGCCATTGCTGGCACCTTGGCTATTTTTGCCACCAAGCACCAAATCAACCTGCCCACCGGTCATCAGCAGATAGACATCACCAAGAATCTCCGCATCCAGCAATGCGCCATGCAAATCCCTCTGGGAGTTATCGACACCATAACGTTTACACAAAGCATCCAGATTATTCTTTTGACCGGGATGCATGTGCCTGGCCATCACCAGTGTGTCCACCACAGTACAAACGTCTGTCACCTGACCAGTGCCATCTAATTTGGCGAACTCGTGGTCAATAAAGCCTATATCAAAAGGTGCATTGTGAATGACCAGCTCAGCCCCATTGATAAAGGCCAGAAACTCATCAGTAATCGCTGAAAAGACGGGTTTATCTGCAAGAAATTCATCGGTAAGACCATGAACTTCCATTGCCCCATGATCTACTTCCCGCTCAGGGTTGATGTATTGGTGATAGTGGCGCCCAGTTAATCGACGGTTAACCAGCTCAACACAACCAATCTCAATAATTCGGTGGTCCTGGCTGGTTTCAAGACCTGTCGTTTCAGTATCAAGTACAACCTGTCGCACTATGGCTTTCACTATGGCTCTCACTCATATCTGGTAATTGTTTAGGTTTTGGTGGTATCCCTAAGAAGGTATCCCTAAGAAATAGATATCATCCCCTCACTCCAACTCATCAATACCACGATTGGCCAGCTGATCTGCTATCTCATTTTCCCGGTGGCCGCTATGCCCTTTAACCCAGAGCCACTCCACCTGATGACGTGCCGCTTCTTCTTCGAGACGTTGCCACAAGTCCACATTTTTGACCGGCTTCTTACTTGCTGTCTTCCAGCCCCGCTTCTTCCAATTCTCTAGCCAGCTGGTGATACCCTGACGCACGTATTGTGAATCTGTTGTCAAAATCACGCTACAAGGCTGTTTCAATTCTGCCAGTGCTTCAATTGCCGCTGTAAGCTCCATACGATTGTTCGTAGTTTCACCTTCACCGCCGTAAATTGTTTTTTCATTGCCATCGTAGCGCAATAGAGCACCCCAACCGCCTGGCCCTGGGTTTCCTCGGCAGGCACCATCGGTAAAAATTTCTAATTCCTTCAACTACTTTTCTCCTGAAATAGGTGTTTTGATGACACTATTCTTTTTCACCGCCGGTACCACAGGGATACCTATAGACCTCCACCTTCGAGGTCCAAGTGGTGTCGGTCGAGCGACGTATTTCCGAGCAACCACAATATAGAATGCCCCCCAAGGCAACCGGTACTTTTGCCCAATTTTTTCCGTAAAGCCTACCTGATCATCAGTTCTTAGCCATTGAAACGGTAAAGGAAAGCTACCTGATACAGCCTTAATTGGCTGACAATTCAACAACCTCAACCAGTCCAGTAATCGACGATGGCGTAAACTATGATGGCGCCAAATAGCCTGAGATGAAAGTAGTCTGGCAGGCCACTTCGTCAAACCAAAGAAGCTGATAGGGTTCAACACCACTAACACCATATGTCCACAGGGTGTTAGCACCCGCGCTGCTTCTTTTAGTACCTCATGGGGGTATTGAGAAAACTCACGTGCATGTAGAAGCAATACTGTATCAACCGTCTCTGATGGCAAAGGCAAACTATCGTAATCAGCAACCGCGTCACAATCACTTTGCGAGCCAAGCGATGCACCAATAGAAAAGCTGTGAAGATGGTTATATTCACCCGTAAGTAGCTGGTGTGGTGTCACACCCAAATGCATCATCCTGTGGGCGCCTAATTCAGGCATGACCTGAGTTAATGCTTCCTGTTCACGCTGCAATAGGTATTGACCATAATGGGTCTGAAACCAGCTATCCAGCGATACCTGAGTAGCCGTCAAGGGGAGCACCCGATGTTTTCCATCGAAATATGCTCTGGATGCTTGGAACAAGTTACGCATTCTTATCCCACACTCATATTTTCTCAGCTCAATGACTCTATATCTGTGGTTCTTATCAGACAGGTATTTACGCCACCCCTTTTAATTCGTTTATTATGGGTAATATGTGCGTTGAAAACTACCGGAACCGATCATGTCTCTAATTGTTCATACCATCCCTGCATTTACAGACAATTATATCTGGCTGTTTCATCAGCCCGGAAACAACAGAGCCTATGTCGTTGACCCTGGTGACGCCAGTCCTGTCATAGAGTCCCTAAACAGATTGGAGCTATCACTGGCAGGTATTATTGTGACCCACCACCACCCCGACCATGTGGGCGGTATCCACCAGCTGCTCGATAAATATCAGGTACCTGTTTACGGCCCCAAGGGTATCACCCAAGTCACCCATATTATGAAAGATGGAGATTCTCTGAATCTTGCAGAAACAGTGTTTGATGTGTTGGCAGTACCAGGCCACACCCTAGATCACCTCGCCTATTTCACTGCTGATGAACCACTGGTCTTCTGTGGCGACACCCTGTTTGCCGGTGGCTGTGGCCGCCTATTTGAGGGGACACCTGAGCAAATGTGGCATTCTCTGTCTCGTCTGGCAATGCTACCTGCTGAAACACTCATCTACTGCACACATGAGTACACTCAAGCTAACCTTGAATTTGCCTTGGCCGTTGAGCCAGAAAATAAAGTATTACAACAGAGAGCCTTACAGGTACGACAAGAACGTCAACAGAACCAGTTTACGGTTCCCTCGACACTGACCAAAGAGTTGTCGTCAAACCCCTTTCTACGAGCGGATCAACCCAGTATCAGAAAAGCGGCCGAAGAGCATGAGGGGCGACCCGCTAACTCTGACGAAGATACATTTGCCATCATCCGTCGCTGGAAAGATCACTTTTGATCACAACAAACACCAAGATTCAGCTCTAGCAATACCCAGAGCCTCAGAGAGTAACTCTAGAACCTAATGAGCCTGTCAGAAGAAAGCTCACAGCAGCCCTACTGGCATCTGGGTACTCATCATATTGAATGAATGACAAAACACGAAGATTGCTGACTTCATCACGCCATGCTACAGAAAAACTGCCATAAATTGATCCCAACAGAGCAGGCCGTTACAATCCTCCTCCAATTATATGCCGCTAACCTTTTACTCATAATAATTTCTATGAAAATTAACACACGAGTCCTTTTCACGCTTCTGATTGTCCTTATCTCAGGGTGCGCACAACAACCTACCCAAGAGGCGGCCATACCTGTATCAAAGCCACAGCCAGAACCCGAACAAATGGCTGTTGTCATGGATAAAAATGGCTCTATTCAAACAACCAATAAGCCCACACAAAGTAAAAGTAAACTATCTTCAAACCCGAAAAAAATCACTCAGAATGACCTGTGGCAACGCCTTCGAAAAGGGTTAGAACTAAAAGAGCATTACGATAACGCCGGTATCGAAAAACAAGTGGCCTGGTACAGCAATAGCCAGACCTATATCGATAGCGTCATGCAAAGGGGCCAATTCTTCCTCTACCACATCATTACCGAATTAGAAGCGAACGATATGCCGCTGGAACTGGCCATGTTGCCCGCGGTAGAGAGCGCCTTTGACCCACTGGCCTATTCTCACAGCCATGCATCGGGCCTCTGGCAGTTCATCCCAAGCACAGGGTCAAGGTTCGGCCTAAAACGTGACTGGTGGTACGATGGCCGCCGTGACCCAGTAGCGTCCACTGAGGCGGCTATTCAGTATCTAAAATATCTACATAAGTATTTTGATGGTGATTGGTTGCTGGCCTTGGCTGCCTATAATTCTGGTGAAGGCAATGTAAGGAGAGCCATCAAGCGCAATAAACGCAATGGAAAACCTACAGATTTCTGGTCACTGGGTTTGCCACGCGAAACCCGAGCCTATGTTCCTCAGCTATTGGCTATTTCACGTATCGTCGCCAACCCGGAAAAACATGGTATCGCTCTACCTGAACTGGCCAACAGCCCCTACTTCACCACGGTCAAACTTTCGGAACAAATTGACCTATCGAAAGCTGCAAAAATGGCACGCGTCGATGCCAAGGAGCTCTTCCGACTCAACGCGGGTTACAGTCGAAGGGTAACTCACCCCGAAAGCCCTCAACATATTTTGTTGCCAATTCGTGAGGCCACACACTTTCAAATGACTTTGGCCAGCACACCAAGAGAAGAATGGGCACCCATTAAACAGTATGTGGTGAAATCAGGTGACACCCTCTCAGAAATTGCTCACTTGCACCGAGTACCCATCAAGTACTTGAGAAGTAAAAATTCACTCGCCGGCAACCACCTCAGTATTGGTCAGAGGCTTAAAATTCCTGGTACAGGTTTTGACGGGGCCTTATTTGACGGCCCTCTGGGAGGCGCTGCTGATATTTATACCGTAAGAAGCGGCGACTCACTATGGCGTATAGCTAAAAACAAAAAAGTTTCAATTCGTGATATCGCCAAGTGGAATAGCCTGGATGTTAAATCACCACTCAAACTTGGGCAGAGATTAAAAGTCAGAGCTGGAGGGGATGGCACTGCAACTGCCAGTGTGAGAAAGCTCAGATACAAAGTGCGTAGAGGCGACTCTTTGTACCGTATTGCTAGCAAGTTCAATCTGAAGATTAGCGATATTCTTGAATGGAATAAATTAAATCAAAAAAACTACCTGAAACCGGGGCAGCGCCTTACCTTATTTGTGGATGTACTGAAGATGTAATCCATTATTACAAATGATCTTGACCAGACCAGTAGTTTATTTTTCCTTGGTCGCATCGTAGGCCATATCACCCGCCTTATTTTCTGAATTTTCCTGAGAAATTTCTTCACATTTATTGGGGTCGTCACCACATAAATCACAGGTGTAGTCCTTTTCACCCAATGCTGCCCCAACACCACCACATGACCCTTTTAACGGTTTACGGCCCATAATGACACCAATGGCCATGCCCCCCATAATCAGCAATAAAACAACAAAAGCTAAAAATAGTTCCAACACTATCTACTCTCCTAAAAGGTATTGAGTGAACAGGGTGGTAGTTCGCGGTTCAAAACCACCGGACTGCTTAACCAACAGGTAAACCGCCAAATCATTCTGTTCTGCAAGCGTTAGAGCACCCTCTGGACCTAATACCATCATCGCCGTGGCGAATGCATCAGCTCTTGCCGCCGTTTGAGCAATTACCGTAACGGATGCCAACTTATGAGCTATAGGATAGCCTGTTCTGGGATCAATCGTGTGTGAATAGCGTTTACCCTCTATCTCAAAATAGTTGCGGTAATCACCAGAAGTTGCCACAGCAACATTTTCTAATGCTAGCGCTTCTTGTACACCACCCGGCTCCATCGATGGCTTTTCAATGGCAATCTTCCAGCGTTGACCGTTGGCCTTGTGGCCCTTCAAACGGAGCTCGCCACCCACCTCAATCAGATAATGCTCAAGTCCATAAGATGCCAATAGCTCTGCTACCACATCTACAGCATATCCCTTGGCTATAGCAGAAAAATCCAGCTCGATATCAAACTGACGGGTTGCCGTTCTTGCCTGTTGATCTAATAAAAGATAATTCAGTCCAACAGACAATAAATGTTGAGTAATTTCTTCAGATTGAGGAATAACCTGATCTGTATAATCGGGTCCAAAGCCCCAGAGGTTTACCAGTGGTCCAACCGTGGGGTCAAAAGCACCGTTAGTTTGCTGATAAACCTGCTTGGCAATGGTCATAACCTCAAACATATCCTGCGATACCACCTGGGGTTGCTTGATTGCCGATTGATTAAATCTCATTAATTCCGAGGTTTTCTGATAGGTGGTAAAGATGGCATCCAAACCCTGTAACCGATCATCTATTTGATCTGCCAGGTTATTCGATAACACAATGTTATTAGGCACAATTTTAACTTGATAGGTGGTACCCATCGTCAGGCCGCTGAAGACCAGCTGCTCTGATTTTTTTCCACAGCCCTGAAGCCCAGCAATAAATAGAACACAGGCAAACAAAAACGAGGCCCCAGGCCTCGTTTTTATTATTTTTTTTGTGGGTTGAATTCGCATTAACCGCCTTTCTTTAGCCACCAAAGTCATCGAGGAAGATATTGTCCCTCTCAACACCTAGATCAACCAACATCTTGATCACGGCGGCATTCATCATGGGAGGTCCACACATGTAGTATTCACAATCTTCTGGCGCTGGGTGATCCTTCAGGTAGTTATCGTAAAGCACTTGATGGATAAAGCCTTGCAATCCATCCCAGTTATCTTCTGGTTGAGGATCGGATAACGCTAAGTGCCAATCGAAGTTTTCATTTTCAGCGGCCAGCTCATCGTATTCTTCATTGTAGAAACACTCACGCATGGAACGAGCGCCATACCAGTATGAAATTTTACGAGTACTGTTTAAGCGACGAAGCTGGTCAAAGATATGTGAACGCATGGGGGCCATACCTGCACCACCACCAATGAAGACCATCTCGTTGTCGGTATCTTTGGCAAAAAATTCACCAAACGGACCAAATACTTTTACCTTATCACCAGGCTTTAAGTTAAATACCCAGGAAGACATAATGCCTGGAGGAATACCGTGAGACCCAGGAGGCGGTGTAGCACAACGAATGTTAAATTTAACAACACCTCGCTCTTCTGGATAGTTGGCCATGGAATAAGCGCGAATTACATCCTCAGTCACAATAGACTCGTGGGCAAAGAAACCGAAGCGCTCCCAGTCACCACGATATTCTTCATCAATATCGAAATCACTGTATTTCACATGATGTGGAGGACACTCCAGCTGTACATAACCACCGGCACGGAAGTCGACATTTTCGCCTTCAGGCAATTTCAATGTCAGCTCTTTAATAAAAGTGGCCACATTGGGGTTGGACTCAACCGTACACTCCCATTGTTTAACACCAAACACATCTTCAGGTACAACCACCTTCATATCCTGCTTGACCGGAGTCTGACAGGAAAGGCGCCAGCCTTCTTTGGCTTCGCGTTTGGTAAAGTGGGACTCTTCTGTAGGTAGCATAGAGCCACCACCTGCTGCCACAATACATTTACACTGGGCACATGTACCGCCGCCGCCACAGGCTGAAGGCAGAAATAAACCTGCATTCGCTAATGTTAATAGTAGTTTGTCACCAGCAGGGACTGTAATCGTTTTTTCGCCATTGACATCAATGGTGACATCGCCGGTGCTAACCAATCTTGCTCGCGCAGCGAGGATAAATACCACCAGTGCCAGTACGACCACGGTGAACATTCCAACGCCGAGTATGATTTCCAGATTCATTATCTTTCTTCTCCCCGCCGATTACAGATCGATGCCGCCGAAGGACATAAAGCCCAACGACATCAGACCAACAGTAATAAAGGTGATACCCAGTCCTTGCAGGCCTACAGGTACGTCACTGTATTTAAGCTTCTCGCGGATACCGGCCAGAGCGACAATAGCTAGAGCCCAACCTACACCGGCACCTAAACCATACACGGTGCTTTCCGCTAAATCGTAGTCGCGCTCAACCATAAACAGTGAAGCACCCATAATCGCGCAGTTCACTGTAATCAATGGCAGGAATACGCCCAGAGCGTTGTAGAGAGCCGGCACAAACTTGTCCAAAAACATCTCCATGATCTGTACGATAGCAGCAATCACGCCAATGTAGCTGAGCAAACCCAGAAAGCTGAGGTCGACCGCTTCCATACCCTCAATGCCAGTCCAGGTCAGAGCACCCTCGGCAAGCAGATAGGTAAAGATAAGGTTGTTAGCGGGAACCGTAATCACCAACACAACAACGACAGCAATCCCTAGACCAAGGGCTGCCTGGATTTTCTTGGAAATTGCCAAAAAGGTACACATTCCCAGGAAGAAAGACAGCGCCATGTTTTCAATAAAAACAGAGCGAACAAAAAGACTCAGATAATGTTCCATCAGACGGCCTCCCCTTCAGATGAATTTGGTGCAATCTTAAAGTCTGGCGCCTCTGCTTGACCTTTTTTCCAGCAACGCAGAGCCCAAATCAACAAGCCGATCAGGAAGAATGCACTGGGAGGAAGCAGTAACAACCCATTGGGTACGTACCAGCCACCATTATTAACCACTGAAAAGACCTCAAATCCAAACAGTTTTCCGGAACCAAACAGTTCCCGAATAAAGGCAAGAATCAGTAGTATCACGCTATAACCCAACCCATTACCAATGCCATCGATGAAGCTGGCTACAGGCGGATTTTTCATCGCAAAGGCTTCTGCTCGACCCATCACAATACAGTTGGTAATAATCAAACCAACGAAGACGGAAAGTTGCTTGCTAATATCGTATGCCACAGCCTTGAGAACTTGATCCACAAAAATTACTACCGAGGCAATAATCGTCATCTGCACAATAATGCGAATACTGCCCGGAATCTGTTTGCGAATTATCGATATCAACATACTCGAGAATGCAGTCACCAGTGTCAGTGCTATACACATAACAACGGACACTTTTAAACTGGAGGTCACTGCTAGCGCTGAACAAATACCCAAGATCTGAAGAGCAATAGGATTCTCTTCAAAAACAGGTTTAAACAATATGTCTTTTACTTTTGTCGTCATGATCAGGCCTCCCCTGCACGCAAGTTAGCAAGGAATGGGGCGAAACCTTGTTCACCCATCCAGAATTTAATCAGATTATCGACACCTTTACTGGTCAGCGTGGCACCAGACAGACCATCAATCTGGTGTACTGCTCCAGGACGACTACTATCGACAGAGCCTTTGATGACCGTTAGCGCTTGCTGATTTTCAGCATCATAACTCTGCTTACCAACCCACTTGGCTTTCCAGGCGGGATTATCCACCTCACCACCTAGACCCGGTGTTTCAGCATGTTCATAAAAGCCAAGACCAGCAACCGTATTGAGATCAGATTCCAGCGCCACAAAACCGTATAGGGTTGACCAAAGGCCGTAACCTTTAATTGGCAGGATGATTTTTTCAATACCAGCGTCACCTTCCACAACATACACCACCATGTATTTGGCAAGACGACCAATTTTCGCCAGGTCAGCATCGCCAAGATCATCAGACATGGCAGGATTTTTTGCTGCCTTGCGCTGGTCATAGGTAGCTACGTCCACCGCATCAGTAAACTTGCCAGTGGCCATATCTACTGCACGAGTCGAGATACCGGAAAATTGCTCTTCTACACTGACGTCTTCCTGCAACATGCCCGCTGCGGCGAGAATGTTCGTTTTACGATCCAGATCTTTGTTAGCCTGTTGAGCCGGACGGAGCATAACCGCCGCAGTAGAAACAAACACTGAACAGACAATGCAAAGTACCAGCGCAACAATAATAGTTTTCGAAGTAGAGTCGTTACTAGCCACGTGCCACCCTCCGTTTAATATTGGCCTCAACCACAAAGTGATCGATCAGCGGTGCGAATAAGTTAGCAAACAGAATGGCCAACATCATGCCTTCCGGGAAAGCCGGGTTGACGACACGAATCAGCACAACCATCACACCAATCAAGCCACCGAACCAGAGTTTGCCTGTGTCCGTCATGGAAGCAGAGACAGGGTCTGTTGCCATAAATATCATGCCGAAGGCAAAACCACCCATCACCAAATGCCAGTACCAGGGTACATTGAACATTGGGTTGGTATCGGAACCGATAAAATTAAACAATGTAGACAGAGCAATCATCCCAATGAGGACACCGGCAATAATTCGCCAGGACGCGATGCGATTGAGTAGCAACAATGCGCCACCGGCAAAGATAGCCAATGTCGATGTCTCACCCACTGAGCCCTGCATCTTACCGATAAAGGCATCCATCCAGGTCATTTGTTGTTGCAACACTTCGATACCCTGCGTGGAGGCTATGGACAATGCTGTGGCACCTGTATAACCATCAACGGCAGCCCATACCGCATCCCCTGACATTTCAGCCGGGTAGGCAAAGAATAGGAATGCACGGCCCGTCAATGCCGGGTTCAGGAAGTTCTTTCCTGTGCCACCGAACACTTCTTTGCCGATGACAACACCAAAGCTAATACCCAGAGCCACTTGCCATAAAGGAATATCTGGTGGGCAGATCAGCGCAAATAAAATCGAAGTAACAAAGAAACCCTCATTCACTTCATGGCCACGAACCATAGCGAACAATACTTCCCAGAAACCACCGATAATAAAGGTGACCATGTAAATCGGTACAAAGTAGACCGCACCATACAATATGCAATCCCATATGCTTGCTGGGTCATGACCGGCAAACATGGATATCAAAACACCATGCCAACCTTCAACGGCAGACGCACCGGAAGCGGCCATAATAGTGTTAGCCTGGAAGCCAAGGTTATACATGCCGTAGAACATGGCAGGAAAAGCCGCCAGCCAAACAGTAATCATCACACGCTTCAGGTCGATACCATCACGAATATGAGAACCGTTTTTAGTTACAGTACCCGGAGAATAGAAGATAGTATCGGCCGCTTCGAACAGGGCAAACCATTTCTCCCACTTGCCGTCTTTGTGAAAATGCGGCTCAATTTTATCAAGATAGTTACGTAAAATTTTCACTATCAGCCCTCCTTCTCAATACGGGATAAGTTATCCCGAAGGATCGGGCCGTATTCGTACTTGCCAACACAAACGTAGGTGCAAAGTGCCAAGTCTTCTTCATCAAGCTCCAGACAACCCAGTTTTTGTGCCATTTCAGTGTCACCTACCACCAACGCACGCAGCAATTGGGTCGGTAGTACGTCTAAAGGCATAACCTTTTCATAGTTGCCCAGTGGCACCATGGCACGCTCACTACCGTTGGTATTGGTCGTAAAGCTAATCTTTTTCCCTTTATTCAGGGCCGAAAGATAAATAGGAAACGCAGAGTGACGATCAGTACCCAAGGACATGTAGCGGAAAAACTCACGCTGGTGACCTTCAAGAATCACTGTGATCTGATTGTGGTAACGACCGAGGTAAGAGTATGCACCATCGGCAACATCAATAGAGGCTATACGACCAGAGAGGATCGAACCGGAAATAACCCTATTCTCTCCCGCAGCCAACTCACCTGCCGTCAGTTCGGTCAAACTTGCGCCAAGACGCGTACGAATCAAACGTGGCTTTTCAACCTGAGGACCAGATAAAGCAATAACTCGGCGACTATCAAGGCAACCTGTTGTAAACAACGTACCAATGGCTAGCACATCCTGATAACCAACAGACCAGACTGTCTTATGATCACTGACTGGATCAATAAAGTGGATATGAGTGCCCACCAACCCGGCTGGATGAGGGCCTGAGAAGCTGTGAGACTGCACACCTTCCACATCACCCCCGGCAACCTTTGCATTATCAGCAGAACCGTCACCTGCAATACAGAGATGAACCGGTCCGTCAGTAAGACGCTTAAGAACCGTCAAGCCATTAGCGAAATCTTCTTCACGTTCAGCAATCACCAACGCGGGGTCAGCCACCAAAGGATTAGTATCCATGGCTGTCACAAAGATAGAGCTAGGTGCATCAGAGGCAGGTGCCGGTACTTTTGAGTACGGACGAGCGCGAAGGGCTGTCCAGAGACCGGAGTTAACCAGATTCTCAACGACGGCGGCTCGATCCAGGCCGGCTAATTCTGCAGCACTATATTGTGAAAAATTCTCTTGATCATTGCCTTCAACATCAATCACCACGGATTGAAGCACACGGCGCTCACCGCGATTAATGGCTGAAATCACACCGGAAGCGGGTGCTGTATAGAGCACCCCCTCGGTCTTCTTATCAGAGAACAGTAACTGACCCAATTTAACTCTGTCGCCCTCTTTGACAGCCATTGTTGGTTTCATACCAACATAGTCAAAGCCGACAACGGCAACAGAATTTACGTCGGGCCCATCATGAATAACTTGCTCGGGTGCTCCCGAAACAGGTAAGTCCAATCCGCGACGGATCTTAATCATAGGTTATGCCTACTGACGCAGTTGAATTGATAATTGCTCTTAACGAGCTCCCCAAAAACATCGCTTAAAAACACGTGCGATGAAAATTATTATTCCTAACGCATGAAAAGGCTTATTCACAGTGCCAAATGCAAAATTCGTCAGAATTTAAACCGGCGCGATTATAAAGGCCGAGGCCCTTTATTACCAGTACAGCCCTTGTGGCAATTCGACCCTCATCCAGCGTTCCTTGATGAAGATCATTTTCTTATCACTAAAGAGCCCCGGACTATCGGGGCTCTTTAGTGCTCATGTTAGTACTCATGCACAAGAATCAGGATTTTGGATACATCGGCCAAGATACACCCACCAATTCTTCAAGACAGCGAACCACCTGACAGCTGTAACCAAACTCATTGTCATACCAGCAGTACAAGACAACACTGTCACCACTCACAATGGTTGCCTCCGAATCAAAAATACAGGCATGCCGTGAACCCACAAAATCACTGGAAACTGCTTCTGTTGAAATGGTGTAGTCGATTTGCTGCTGAAGCTCTGAATACAGCGACATCTTACGCATATACTCATTCAACGCATCACGAGTTGTCTCACTATCCAGCTGAAGGTTAAGAATAGCCATAGACACATTCGGTGTTGGCACCCTAATCGCGTTACCCGTCAACTTGCCTTCCAGCTCAGGAAGCGCTTTGGCGACGGCTTTTGCCGCGCCCGTTTCCGTCAACACCATATTCAATGCGGCACTACGACCTCTACGGGAGCCTTTATGGTAATTATCAATCAGATTCTGATCATTGGTATAAGCGTGAACGGTTTCCACATGGCCCTTATTAATACCGTATTCATCTTGTAACGCTTTCAATACCGGCACGATGGCATTAGTGGTACAGGATGCTGCTGAAATAATCTTGGATTCAGGTGTGATTTCATGGTGGTTAATACCATAAACAATATTTGGGATATTTCCTTTGCCAGGTGCTGTAAGGATAACCTTGCTGGCACCAGGGCATTTCAGGTGCAGCCCCAAGCCATCTTCGTCACGCCAAACACCCGTATTATCTATGATGATGGCATTACTAATGCCATGCTCTGTGTAATCAACCTCGGCAGGTGAGTTAGCGTAAATCACCTGAATGGGGTTGCCATTACAAACCAGTATATTCTGATCCTTCAGGACACGGATAGTCCCATCAAAAGCACCGTGAACAGAGTCACGACGCAACAGGCTGGCACGTTTGGCCAGGTCATCGATGCTCTTGCCTTTGCGAACCACAATGGCACGCAAACGAAGCAAGTCACCACCACCTGTTTTCTCAATCAACAATCTGGCCAACAGGCGGCCGATACGACCAAAGCCATACAACACAATATCCTGTGGCTCAGGGAGAGGTTTACGGGTGTTACCAATGTCATCACCCACCTCTTTCTGTAGGAACTCAACGACATCTCCACCGTTACCAGACTCTTGGTACCGCACAGTTAGCTTACCCACATCAATATGAGCTGGCCCGAGATTCATCTCTGACAGTGCTTTGACTAAGGGAAAAGTTTCGTACTCGGACAGCTCATTTTGCTCCATCTGGCGCACAAAACGATGTGCTTTCATGAGCTCAATAACGGACTGGTTCACCATGCTTTTGCCATACATATAGAGAGAAACATTATTCTCCCGGTACAGCCGGCCAATCACTGGAATCATGGCTTCTGCCAATGCTTCACGCTCTTTCCAATCTGCAAAAAAATCAGCGGGTATGGGGCGAGTTTCTTCTGTCACGTGGTAAACCTCTTAGTTAGATGATGTTGTGCTGAAAGCACTGTCCTTCGCAGGGGCAAGTATTATCCGGCCTCAGTGTTATGAGAGCAACTGTGTTTGGTGAGCATAAGGCTGATGAATAACCCGTGCCATACCAATACTATATTGAAGTCACACTTGATTAGCGATTGAGTCCGATCAAATGCGAGGCAAATAACACAACGAAGCCATCTACCTGAATCAACAGATTAGAGAGGGAAAAACGCCATAGAGGCCACATTCAGCGCCACGGTTCTTATCACTCTCTGATTATGCCCTGCCACAATGATTGCCAACATATCCTGTAGAGCAATCAATTTACCGAACAACTGGGCATAACTAAGGTTGTGCTGTTCACCATTGCGACTGTTGGTCAATACCAGCGGGACTTTTTGTGCATCCAGATAGGTATTTATACGCCAAATGGCAATTTCCAGATTACGAGCACTGAGATAAAGCTTTTGCTCATCCAACTCGCTGAACATAAAAAACTCGGCCCTATAACCGTAGGATTGTCTCAGCATGTCAGTCAGCCCAACCATAAGAGCAAATACACGGTCACCACGATATTGCTCATCTAGGGCCAACTCAATGGCTTCGGCGCCAGTGACAGCCAATTCCTCAAACTGCAATTTACCGGGCTCACCAAAAATTTGCTGTACCCTGCTATCTATCGTGTGCGCCCCCTTAAAATCTGAGCCTAAATAAAGAAACCGGGGGTTTCTTTTATAGATCTTAACGGTGAGCTGTTTAAGAATGCGTTCCACTTCCAGGTAATGGCCATCAGCCACCACATCAATGTCAGTTTTCGCAAGATTTTCTAGAGGAAAACCTTGCCCTGCACAGCCACCCAACATAAGCAGCATGCTCAATAGTATTATTCGTATTCCCACGACAAATCCCACAGATACATATCAATATCTCAAAGCCGCCGCTAAAATAGCACACCTCACTACTGTAGCCACAGAAGCACCACTACCAACATGTCAATTTTGCCTATCCCAGCCGCCAATCTACCGGGCGACAAACGCCTTTGGCAGGGCATCCACGGATCTGGCACAGCTTTGGCCATCGCCGAGGCCTGCCAACAACACCAAGGATTAACCATCGTTATCACGGACTCTGCAAGGGCGGCATCCCAACTAGAGTCTGAACTGCAATTTTTTCTCGATGAGAAAACACCCGTTTTTCACTTTCCTGATTGGGAAACATTACCCTACGACCTGTTTTCTCCTCACCAGGATATTATTTCCGAGCGACTTCGCACCCTGTTCCGCTTGCCTCAAATCACCTGTGGTGTCGTTGTCGTACCCGTCACCACATTGATGCACCGATTACCGCCTGTTGAGTTTATCAGCCAACGTGCTTTTGATTACCACACAGGTGACCATCTTGATTTAAATGATCTCAGGGAAAAACTTGAGCACAGCGGCTACCGCTGCGCCGACACCGTTATAGAGCACGGAGAATTTACTGTCCGCGGGTCACTGGTCGATATCTATCCTATGGGTGCCAAACTGCCATTTCGCATCGACCTGTTCGACAATGAAATTGAAACCCTGCGAACCTTTGATCCGGAAACTCAGCGCACACTCTCTCAAACGGACCACATTTGCCTCTTACCCGCGAGAGAAGTTCCACTGGACAAGTCCGCCATCCGGCGATTTAAAGACAACTGGCTGACCCATTTTGATGTGGATCATCGGCGCTGCCCCCTCTATCAGGATGTAAGCGAAGGCATCACCTCTCAGGGTATTGAGTATTTTTTACCGCTGTTTTTTGAGAAGTGCGCCACTCTCTTCGACTATTTGCCAAAAAATTGTCTGGTTTTTTCTGATGGTGCCATTGACCAAGCTGCTGAAAAATTCTGGAAAGAATTGAGCCATCGTCACCAAGAATACAATATCGATCCAACAAGGCCCCTACTGCCACCCAATGAAGTATTTATTCCCGTTGATGAGTTGTTCGGTCACTTAAAAAACTACCCTCGCACGCAACTGCTCACTGACAGCAATACCGGTACGAAAAACCAATGGTCATTGGCCATTCAGGCGCCACAGGATGTCGCCATCAATGCCAAAGCGGAGAACCCGCTCACAAAACTGGAGCGCTATCTTCTCACCACCGATCAGCGAGTACTATTTTGTGCCGAATCCGCCGGACGCCGTGAAACATTACTGGAACTGCTCGCTCGTATCGACATTCACCCCATTGAAATGAAAAGCTGGTCAGAATTTATCAATAGCGACCACCCAATTGCGATCACCGTTTACCCTCTTGCTCGTGGATTATCCCTTGATAAACCCGGCATTTGCCTGATCAGTGAATCAGAGCTATTTGGCCAACAGGTCATGCAGCGGCGGCGGCGAAGTAAACAGCGTGAAGATGCCGATCAGGTGATTAAAAACCTCACCGAGTTGCGGGTTGGTGCACCCGTTGTGCATATAGACAACGGTGTGGGACGCTACCGCGGTTTACAAACGCTCACTGCTGGTGGCGAACCTCAGGAATTTATCACACTGGAATACGCTGATGAAGCCAAACTCTATGTGCCGGTATCGTCACTTCACCTGATCAGCCGTTACAGCGGCAGCGAAGAAGAGCTTGCCCCACTACATAGACTCGGCAGTGAGCAATGGCAAAAAGCCAAAGATAAAGCGCTCAAACAAATTCGTGACACCGCCACCGAGTTACTGGATATCTACGCCACTCGTGCAGCAAGGAAAGGGTTTGCCTGTCATGACCCTGAAGAAGATTATCGTACATTTTGTGCAGACTTCCCCTTTGAAGAAACACCGGACCAACTGGACACTATCGAGGCGACTAAACGGGATATGCTATCCGAACAACCCATGGATCGATTGGTCTGTGGTGATGTTGGGTTTGGCAAAACGGAGGTCGCCATGCGTGCTGCCTTCATTGCGGTCTCCAGCGGCAAACAGGTGATTATGTTGGTGCCCACGACGTTGCTGGCACACCAGCATCTGGAAAATTTTCGTGATCGCTTTGCTAATTGGCCCGTGACCATCGAGGAACTCTCTCGATTCCGTACCGCTAAAGAGCAGGATGAGGTACTGGCCAATACTGCCAGTGGCAAAGTGGATATTTTAATTGGTACCCACAAGCTGCTACATACAGACATCGACTACAGTAATCTTGGACTACTGATTATTGACGAAGAACACCGTTTCGGGGTTCGCCAGAAAGAGAAAGTCAAAGCCCTGCGTGCTGAAGTGGATATTCTGACGCTTACTGCCACTCCGATTCCTCGCACCCTTAACCTGTCGATGTCCGGTGTTCGAGATTTATCAATTATTGCCACTCCACCCGCCAAAAGGCTCTCAGTCAAAACCTTTGTTCACCAAAGTGATCTGAGGGTCACCCGAGAGGCAATTCTTCGTGAAATTCTACGTGGAGGGCAAGTTTTCTATCTCCACAACGAAGTAAAGAGTATTGAAAAAACGGCCCGTGAACTGCAAGAGCTAGTACCTGAGGCGCGTATTGAAATTGCTCACGGTCAGATGAGAGAGCGGCAACTAGAAAAAGTGATGTCAGATTTCTACCATCAACATTTTAATATTTTGGTCTGCACCACCATCATTGAAACTGGCATCGATATACCCAGCGCCAACACTATTATTATCGACCGATCTGACAAGTTTGGTCTCGCCCAATTACACCAGCTGCGAGGCCGTGTGGGCCGCTCACACCACCAGGCTTACGCTTACATGCTGACACCTAACCCCAAGTCAATGACCACCGATGCGGTGAAACGGCTTGAAGCTATTAGCAGTGCGGATCAACTGGGGGCTGGATTTACTCTGGCCACCCACGACCTGGAAATTCGTGGCGCGGGTGAACTCCTGGGAGAAGGTCAAAGCGGCCACATTCAGTCCATTGGATTTACTCTCTATATGGAACTGCTTGAACGTGCTGTGGATGCTATCCGCAAAGGTAAATCCATCGAATTAGATATTCATATGTCTGAGGATATTGAGATCAATCTGAATATTCCGGCATTGATACCCGAAGACTATCTTCCTGACGTCCATATGCGACTCATGATGTACAAACGTATTGCCAATGCCAACTCCAGTTTAGATCTAAGAGAGCTGCAGGTAGAGATGATCGACCGCTTTGGCCTGCTACCAGATTACTTGAAAAACCTTTACCAAGTGACAGAGCTTAAACTACAGGCCCGGCAGATGGGCATAAGTAAACTAGAAGCTGGCCCAATGGGTGGACGTATCGACTTTGGCAGTGATACGGTTGTAGACCCGCTGACTATTGTTCAGTTGGTACAAAAACAACCCGAGGTCTATCGACTACAGGGCGCGACCACCCTAAAATTTACAGCGCCCCCTACAGCGCCAATGAACACCACAGAGCAGCGACTGGAACAAGTCCAAATATTTTTAAACCAGCTGACGCCAACAGAGAATATTCATTAATGAGCCGCCTGAGCCACATTGTCTCCATTCTTGTATTTATCACACTACCGGTCATTGCGCAGGCGGTGGATGTAGAAGATACCCCTTGGTATCAAATTGAAATTCTTATTTTTAGTCAGCAGGATTTATACAGGGAAGAGAAGCATCGCATGGACGTTCAACTCAGCTACCCTGATAACTGGCGAAACCTTTATGACCCCTCATCGCCTCAAAACAGGATAGTAAATACAGCGTCTTTAGAAACAGATTCGGTGTTGAATCCAAATGTCTCAACAAGCAGCTTGGCAGAGGCTGATATAGAATCCTATGCTGCCCTGCCCCAAAATTCACTCAAACTTGGGCCGGATCATCATGCATTAAAACGCGCCCCGGGATACAAACCTCTTTATCACAAAGCATGGCGTCAACAGGGGCTGGATTTCCAACATAGTCCTTGGATATTACTTCAAGGGGGAGAGCAATACGGCAACCACCATGAACTGGAAGGCAGTATTCGACTGGTTAAGAATCGTTACCTGCACATTCAAGCCAATCTGTGGAAAGCCCGCTTTGCTTCATTAGCCCCATCGTTAGTGATGGAGACGGTTCATTCTGATACAGCCACACCCGGAATATATTCACCCAAAAGTCCGGTATCAAAAGAATCGTCATTAATCTGGCCAACATTACCCGACCTACCCGATACCGAAGTATCAGAGGAATTCATCCCTTCAACCCTAAATAGTGCCAAATTTCAGGTGGCAGATATCATCACGCTGGAACAATCTTCGCGAGTTTTCCGTGATGAGGTTACCTATTTGGACCACCCTGAAATGGGTGTATTAGTACTTGTTAGTAAATATGAGAAAGAATCAGTGGACACACCCGTTAATGATTAGCCTGGGTTAATCACTATTCCCCTACTTTTCTGGCACGCCCCAGATACCCGCCCCAAGCGCCCTTGGTTTTCTTTGGAGCATCATTAGCTTTCTTCTTCTCAGTACTGTCATGACCGCCTTTATCAACAACCTCCGCAGACGGTGAGCAGGGTCTGTCACTAAATGTAGTATTACCTTTAGCATCTACACATTTGTACACAGTTGCCGACGCACCTGACATCACACCCATAAGGCAACACAGAGCCAAAATAGTACGGTTTACACATCCCATACAATACCGCTCACCGTTCCCATAAGTTGAACCTATTCGGTATTTTTTGCCACGGCTACCAGTAATCGACGAATATCTGCCATCCGTAAATCAATCGTCTGCTGTATCTGGCCCATAGAAATATCACCATCACCCAGACCTGCCGCCAAATTAACAACCAAGGCTAAACAGGCATAGGGAATGTTTAATTCACGGGCCAGAGCCGCTTCTGGCATTCCAGTCATACCCACAATGTCACAGCCATCTCTCTCCATCCGGGCAATTTCAGCGGCCGTTTCGAGCCTGGGCCCTTGAGTAGCACCATAAACACCACCCGCATGCACGTGTAACCCCAAGGGAATAGCCTGCTGTAGCAATTTGTCTTTCAAGGTAGCGTCATAGGGGTTGGTAAAATCTACATGCTGTAATGGAACACTAGGGCTATCTAAACTGGGACCACCTGAACTAGGGCCATCTGAATAGGTGTGCTCCCGCCCCCAGGTGTAGTCGATGATTTGATCTGGTATCACCACATCCCCAGGGCACATTTCCCTATTAATACCACCGACGACATTCACCGCATAGATGGCGGATACCTGCTGGTCTTTCAGCGCTGCGATATTGGCTCGGTAGTTAACTCGGTGGGGGGGGATACCATGGGTTTCCCCATGGCGAGCAAGAAACACCACCTCTGTATTTCCAAACGCACCACAAATCAGGGGGGAAGAAGGTTCTCCCCAGCTGGTCGTGGGTGTCAATCGATCCCGAACATTCAGCTCACCAAAATCGTCAAAACCACTACCACCAATAATACCTACCTTCATTAAGGCGCCGCTGAAATAGGCTGAGGGGAAATAGGCTGAGGGCTATCATCTATCTGAGCTAAATGTATTTGATCAGGAAGATGTACCGTAGAAGTAGGAAAGGCAATTTCAGCCTCATGACTGGCAATCACCTGACTCACTTTCAATAGAACATCCTGTTTAATTTCATGGTACTTGACCCACTTAGTGGTCTTGGTAAACGTGTAAATAAAGAAATCCAGTGAGGAGGCAGAAAACGTATTGAAATTAACGATCAATGTCTGACTCTGATCGATTTCGGGGTGCTCGCGCAGCATCCGCCGTACATCTTCTACGATGACTTCCATTTTCCCAATATCATCATAACGAATACCTATGGTTTCGTAGATGCGACGATTCGACATCCGAGAGGGGTTTTCTACTGAAATACTGTTAAAAATAGAATTTGGAATATAGAGTGGGCGCTTATCAAAGGTACGGATACGGGTAAGACGCCAACCCACATCTTCCACGGTACCCTCTATTTCCTGATCAGGCGAACGAACCCAGTCACCTACTTTGAAGGGCTGATCCAAATACAGCATCAAACCACCAAAGAAATTCGCCAACAAATCTTTTGCGGCAAAGCCCACAGCCAAGCCACCAATACCACCAAAAGCAAGCAACCCGGAAATACTGTAGCCAAACACCTGCATCGCTATCAGGATGGCAGTGATAATGATAGAAGCACGCAGTAGTTTGCCAATCGCCCTGACGGTGGTTTCATCCATGGGCTCAGCCATATAGTCAGGATGAACCAGATTACGCTCAGCACGCTTAATAAGGTTTACCAGGAACAGCGCGCACAAGAAAATCACAGCGACCCGGTTAATAGGCTCAATAAGCTCATACCATTCTGATTCAGAGACTCTGGCGGCCACCGCAGCAGCCATATTGACCCCTAGAATCCAGATGCCCCACACCGCTGGGCGGCGGAATGCTTCGATCAATGCATCATCCCAAACTGTACTGGTACGCGCAGCATGGGCCTCAAGATAATTGATCACCTTGTTAACGAGATAACCGAGCATCATAGCGACAAAGACAATCAGAAAAATTTCGACCATCCACAGGTACTGTTCACCCATAATTTTTACTAGCCAATTTTCCAGAAGTTGCATAGGGACCTATTCCTTTTGCGATATTTATAGACAAGAAGTTTGAAGAGCCAACAATGCCGCAGAGGTAGATAACCAGCGTTCAGTGCTAACTAAATTCTCCCAGTTCAGTGATTGCCTTGCAGACATTGTAGATAACCGGGATGAGGGTTCAATACCACTGTTTTTCAGGTAATCCAACACGTCCAGTGCACCTTGGCGATGGTTGCACACCAGCACCATATCACAGCCCGCCTGGAGGGCACAGCGAGCTTTATCCGCGTAACTACCCGCCACATCTGCCCCCTTCATGGAGAGGTCATCACTGAAAATTACCCCATCAAATTGAAGCTCTTCACGAAGTACTTTCTGTAACCAGTAGTGTGAAAAGCCCACAGCATCTCTATCGATGGAAGGAAATACAATATGGGCAGGCATCACTGCATCCAACTCATTCGCCAGATAAATAAAAGGGAGCAAGTCTCTGCCCTGCAATGTCTCAAGGGAACGGTCGTCATAGGGTGTTTCAAGATGACTGTCGGCCCTCACACCACCATGACCGGGGAAGTGTTTACCCGTTGCCGCCATCCCAGCCTCATGCATACCCTTGATAAAGGCTCTAGCAGAGAGAATAACGAACTCAGGATCATCAGAGAAAGACCGATTAGCAATGACTTCACACTGAACACGATCCACATCCAACACAGGAGCAAAACTAAAATCTATGCCACAAGCCAGTAGTTCCGATGCCATCAACCAACCAACATCCTGCAGAAAAGCTTCAGCACTTTTTGCACCCCTGTCTGCGTTCTCACACATTTGGTCACCAAGCACTTGCATCGGAGGAATTCGGGTAAACCCCTCTTTAAAACGTTGTACCCGACCACCTTCCTGATCCACACAAAGCAGCAGTTCTGGACGAATAGCTCTAATTTCAGCCACTAAGCCCATAATTTGCTCACGATTTTCAAAATTACGGGCAAAAAAGATCACGCCACCTACCCAAGGGTTTTGAATTAACTCTGTTTCTTCAGTTGTCAGTGTCGACCCTTCCAGGTCGAGCATCAGTGGACCGAGCGTCATGGCATCAAATCTCATCAGGTTGGAGGCGCAACATAAGAAGGCGAAGAAGGCTTGTCAACTACTTACAAAAATTAGACAAATTTTTCATGTACAACACAATCCTTTATGTCATCTAGCTCTTAGCCTTTGAGCCCGTAAACAGGCTGTAAAAAATAAACTCTTTTGAATAAAGGACGTTAGCCTCAATTCCTCACACGCCGTCTCACCTAAGCACTCCATATGAGTAATTTCCTCGTATTTTTAACAACCTAATGGTTCTAGTGTATGAGGTGCGTTGCCTATGGATTGGTGATAGTTTGGATACTCAGACAATGTGGAGGAAAAAATCATGGCTTCACAAGTACCGGTCATCGGTGCCTGGTATCAGGACGCAACCGAAGACCAAATCTTTGAGGTGGTGGCCGTAGATGAAAATGCCGGTACCGTTGAAATTCAATATCTAGATGGTGAAGTCAGTGAACTTGACTTTGATACTTGGCAGCAGATGATCCTGCTCTCAGCCAAGCCCCCAGAAGACTGGCGCGCTGCCTACGAACTGAGCAATGAAGACAGCTCAATAGCTGATGATGTCTATATACCAGAGAACTTAAATGACCCCCTCTCAGATTTAGACTTTGACAGCATTTACGGATTGGATGACTTTTAAACTGGAGAACATTAGGTCTCTGACACTTACCTCTTCTACTCATTGCCAACTACTCAGCAATCTCCTGAGCCTGTAGCATACGTGAGTGTTGCAGAATAACCTTCGCTGCTGATTCTGCATCGTCAACAATGGTAAACAAGTGTAATTCTCTCTCCTCAATACACCCATTGGTCAACATTGTTTTCCGCATCCAATCAACCAATCCCTGCCAATAGTCAGCCCCCAGCAAAATAATAGGGAATGGTCTTACTTTACCTGTTTGCACGAGTGTTAAGGCCTCAAATAACTCATCCATGGTGCCATATCCACCTGGAAAAATAACAAACCCCACGGCGTGCTTCACAAACATAAACTTGCGAACAAAGAAGTAACGAAACTCAAGAGACGTATCTTGATAAGGGTTAGGCTCCTGCTCGGTTGGCAATGAAATATTCAGCCCGACAGAGGCGGATGAACTGGCAAAGCAGCCTTTGTTTGCACCTTCCATAACGCCGGGGCCACCGCCTGTAATAACAGGAACGCCTGCCTCGCCCAAAATAGCGCCGAGTTTCTGGGCTTCTTCGTAAAATTCAGATCCCGCTTTAAACCGAGCGCCCCCGAATACAGTGACAGCGCCACCCAACTTGGCAAGAGACTCAATACCGTCCACCAACTCTGACTGGATGCGCAATACACGCCATGCCTCGGGGATTTTGGCTTCGTCCATACAACCTCCTTACTTACCGCTATTTTATGCCTGTGAGTACTACCATAGCACTTGCTGTCGCATCACCAACTAAAACTTTTGTAGTTATTTTTCTGGCCACATCAAGCATATTTTAATCTTACAAACAGACACTTAAGTATAGCCTGTCACCTGTAATTTATTATCCAGGAGCCCCTTAAAAAAACCTTTGGCAAATATTGCAATTTCCCCATATACTGTTTTTTGATACAGGCTATATTTATTTACAGTTGTTGCTTTGCACAGATCATTTGTGGCTCCGGCCGAAAGCGACTCATTAAAAATAGTCATCATTCAACTCAATGGGGTACATCATGGCCAGAGCAGCACTCACCGCTAGACAGCAACAAATCTACGATCTGATCAAACAGCATATCGAGAATACTGGCTATCCCCCCACCCGAGCTGAAATTGCCAATGAGCTGGGATTTAAGTCACCCAACGCCGCTGAAGAACATCTTAGAGCCTTGGCTCGTAAGGGTGTTATCGAAATGATTTCTGGCACTTCCCGTGGTATCAGGATTCTTGAAGAGGAACAATCAGGTCTTCCTCTAATCGGTAGGGTAGCTGCTGGAGAGCCAATTTTAGCCGTGGAAAATATTGAAGATTATTTGGAAGTCGCTGCAAATATGTTTTACCCCCAGGCTGACTACCTACTGCGAGTTCACGGTATGAGTATGAAAGATGTAGGCATCATGGATGGAGACCTACTGGCAGTCCATAAGGCAGAAACTGCTGAAAATGGTCAGATCGTTGTAGCGCGTATTGAAGATGAAGTCACTGTAAAGCGCTTCAAGAAAACTCGTAAGCGCCACGAAATTATACTGTTACCAGAGAATGAAGAACTTGAACCTATCCTGGTTGATTTGCGCGAACAAGACTTCTCAATTGAAGGGCTTGGGGTAGGTGTGATTCGTACCCAAACGGTATAGCTGAAAGGTAGTTTCTAGCTGGGCAAAGGCAGCACTTAAAGCAAATAGCGTTTAGTGCAGTACACGGGGGCTACCTGTTTCCAGGCTACCCTCTTCCATCGACATACCTTCCGAGCCCAACTGCTCAAATAACTCAATACCTGAATCGATCATCACTTTTGCCACATCCATTTTGGCTTCCAGTAGAAATTCCTGAACCTCATCGGAGAAGCTTATGCTGATTAACGGCTCATCTTTTTCGTTAGCACGCTGAAGTGCAATATCACCATTAGGCAACACCACGATTTCGAAAAGAGAACGAGACATTTGTTATTCCAGTTGAGAATTTGACAGATTAGACCATCGAATTGTAACAGGGTCACACGCCGTTATTAACCCCGAGCACGCTTCCTATGGCTTTGAATACTTCTTTAAGTGCAGAAAGCCATCACACACAAATAGCCTAACACTCAATCATCAATGATCGATGGCGATCCACCATCTCTTCAAAGTGCTCATACCATCGCCTGAGCTGCTTCTCTCCCAAAGTAACAGCATCATCCTGCTGATCCACCTGCGTCACAGCAATAGGGCTGAATTCGGCTGTGTTGGCTTTCTGCTGGGGTGGTTGGGACAACTGTTCATAAGCAGACAGCATCTGGCAAAGCCAGCTATCTGGATTATTCTCCAGGTTGGACATTTCCTGTGCTTCCCCTGGATGTTTATTAATACTCGCGAGACATGAGACCAAATCATTCACTATCAAAATAGACTCTGGCGACTTGAACTGATAAGTGGTGGCTACCTCTCGCAAATAATGATGATAAGCACAGAACAACTGATAGAGCACCGACTCACACAGAACTTCTTCCAGTTGGGCCGTGCAGTTATGGTCAGGTTGAAGTTGCCCTAACAGCAGCCTACTGAAATACAGCTTTTGATTAACAGCTGAGAGATACGCATTCACAACGGTCCCCTCTTACTTCTTTTTACCTTTGCGGCCATCTGTCTCACGCCAGCTACCATTGTCGTAAAACGCCTTCCAACCCGTTGCTTTGCCGTCTTCTTCCGACTGCACATACTGCTCCGCCGTCTTGCGGCTATAACGCACAACCGTTTTTAAGCCGTCAGGGTCTTTTACCGGCGCACTGAACAGAAAAGTATATTTTGGGTCAATTTCATCTTTATGAGGCAACAATTCAGCAACCAGAGGAGCCCGTGTCTCACGGTGTTTCGGAAATTTACTGGCAGCCAAAAATAAGCCCGAGGCTCCATCACGTAAAATATAGTGATCTTCCACTTTCACACAGGCCAGTTCTGGCATCGGCACGGGATCCATTTTGGGTGGTGCAGCCTGACCACTTCTCAACAGTTTCCGGGTATTCTTACAATCCTCATTGGTACAGCCAAAATACTTACCAAATCGACCAGACTTCAGCTGCATATCATTACCGCATTTGTCACACTCAATAAGTGGCCCTTCATAGCCCTTAAGCTTGAAGCTTCCTGCTTCGACCTCATAACCTTCACAGTCCGGATTATTACCACAGATGTGAAGTTTGCGGGCCTCATCAATCAGATAACTATCCATCGCGGTATTACAAATTTTGCAGCGATGCTTGTGGATCAACTGTTTAGATTCAGCTTCATCATCCTCGTCCACATTAACGGCTTCATCGCCTGAAGAAAGGTTGAGAGTGCCCTTACAACGCTCTTTCGGCGGAAGGCTATAACCTGAACATCCCAGGAAGACACCAGTAGAACCACTGCGGATCATCATTGGACGATCACACTTGGGGCAAGGAATATCCGTCAGAGAGGGTTCATTGGGACGCATCCCACCCTCAGATGCTTCTGCCTTGGCAAGCTTTCCTGAAAAATCGGCATAGAAACGATCCAGCACCACCTTCCAATCCAGCTCTCCCTCGGCAATCTCATCCAGATATTCTTCCATGCTGGCGGTAAAACCATAGTCCATCAGATCAGAAAAATTCTCCGTCAGCCGACCCGTGACAATATCGCCAATTTTTTCGGCATAAAAACGTTTATTTTCGATCCGGACATATCCTCTATCCTGAATCGTAGAAATAATAGATGCATAAGTAGACGGACGACCAATACCACGCTTCTCCAGCTCCTTGACCAAGGCCGCTTCGGAATAGCGCGCGGATGGCTTAGTAAAATGCTGTAGTGGAATC
Source organism: uncultured Cellvibrionales bacterium (assembly GCA_913062605.1). Classification (GTDB taxonomy): domain Bacteria; phylum Pseudomonadota; class Gammaproteobacteria; order Pseudomonadales; family Porticoccaceae; genus Porticoccus. The sequence continues at coordinate 13,749 of CAJXWQ010000010.1, read as the reverse complement.
AGTACGTTCATTGCCAGTTTGTCACCCACCGTCATGTCCGGCAATTCGACATCATCATTTTTCTTGGCCAGCGCTGGGAGCACTTTTAAATAGCCATCAAACCGAGTGATCCGTCCCTTGGCACGCAATTCGAAATTACCTGCCGTTACTTTCACCGTGGTACTGGTAAATTGTGCAGGAGTCATCTGACAGGCGACAAATTGTTGCCAAATTAACCGGTAAAGCTTTTTGGATTCCTCTTCCATGCCCACCAAGTCGCTGGGCACAATATCAATATTGGATGGGCGAATAGCCTCGTGCGCTTCCTGAGCCCCCGATTTACTACTGTAAACATTGGGGGTCTCTGGCAAGTAATCATCACCATAGCGCGTTTGAATAAAGTCGCGACAAACCTCAACGGCTTCAGCGCTCAAATTAGTAGAATCTGTACGCATGTAAGTGATGTAGCCCGCCTCGTAGAGTCGCTGAGCCGAGATCATGGTTTTCTTTACCCCATAACCCAGACGAGTACTCGCTGCCTGCTGTAGGGTAGACGTAATAAATGGCGCTGAGGGCTTGCTACCGGTGGGCTTATCCTCACGATTGCTGACCTGATATTCAGCCGTTCTCAGTACATCAACTGCTGCTTCTGTCTGCACCTTATTCTTGGGCAGAAAGTTTTTACCGGCCTGCCTTTTAACTTCGAAACGGATTTTATCTTCAATCTCCGTTTCTAAATCAGCATGCAGCGTCCAGTATTCATCAGGGACAAATGCCCTGATTTCACGCTCACGCTCAACAATTAACTTCACGGCGACTGACTGTACACGTCCTGCGGACAAACCACGTGCCACCTTGCTCCAAAGCAGGGGGGACACCATAAAGCCTACCACTCGATCGAGAAAGCGACGGGCTTGCTGGGCATTAACACGGTTATCATCAAGTTCAGAGGGTTGAGAAAATGCCTCTTGAATCGCCTTCTTCGTGATTTCGTTAAACACGACTCGTTTATAGCGACCATGGTCACCACCAATTGCCTCTCTCAGGTGCCAGGCAATGGCCTCTCCCTCGCGATCCAAATCCGTTGCGAGATAAATTGTGTCGGCATCTTTAGCCAACTTTTTCAATTCAGTAACGACTTTTTCTTTACCCGGCAAAATTTCGTAACGGGCTTTCCAGCCATTCTCAGGGTCCACACCCATTCGGCTGACAAGCTGGGTCTTGGCTTTACGTGCTTTGTGTACGATCTTTTCTTCAGGCGACAACTTTCGGGTAATCGCGGCAGCTTTTGCACGCTCTTTCGGGTCTACAGTCTTACCGCCGCCACCGGTGGGTAAGTCACGAATATGGCCGACGCTGGACTTAACAATAAAGTCATTGCCCAGATACTTATTGATTGTCTTAGCCTTGGCTGGTGACTCAACAATAACGAGTGATTTACCCATAAAACTGTCATTTACTCTGTGATTTGATTGATTAAAGTGGGATTGAAGTACCATAAACCCCACCTAAGGAGGCGAATATACATGTGCCTCAGGTGGGTTGGTCAAGGAAATTTTTAATATACTTTGTAATTACTGGTGATATCACTCAGCTTCGGATTGCGTCTCTCAGGACAGATAATTGGTGACTAACCACACCAACATCGTTCAAATCATCCCGTTCCTGCCAGTAGATTCGAACACCCTCTGAGCTAGCTTCCAGAGCGACCACATCCTTGGGAAGCTTCTCAAGTGTAGAACCAATACAGCTGACCAGACTATCGTTGGATTCCCTGCCCATCCATTGCCACTCAGCCCAAGGCGAAGGGTCTCCCCTATGAGTATCCTTCAGTAATAACCACTTTTCCATACGTGGTTCTCCAGAAGGGTCAGACCCTGGATTCCAGGGAAGGGTATAGGTCACGTATTCAAGCCGTCCCTCCCCCTCCCGGGCATCGGCAGGCTTACTCAACTTAACCCTCAATCCCTTTGCTGCAGCCTTCTGTCGCATGGCTGTGATCAGTTTCTGACGCGGTGACTGGCGGAACCACATTAACGGTGACAGGATGATGGCCAATACAAAGGCTATTAACAAATAGGTCATTGTCTGCTACAACTTCATTAGGACTAATTGATTTCAACTCCCAACAAACAATGGAAGCAACTCTATGTCTGCCTATAAACATATACTCGTTGGCTTGGATTTATCCGAAGAGTCACAGCAAGTGGTTGACCGAGTCAAGTCTCTCTTTACAGGTGGTACTCATAAAGTGAGTCTGGTTCATGTTCAGGAGCCGCTCTCATTTGCCTACGGCGGCGATATCCCCATGGACCTTACCGATGTCCAGAACCAGCTCGAAGATCGAGCTAAGGCTCGTTTAGACGCCATTGGTAATGAATTAGATGTCACCCCTGAGAACCAGCATGTCATTATCGGTCAACCCGCCCATGAAATGCATCGTTTTGCCACAGAAAACAATGTTGATCTCGTGGTAGTAGGAAGCCATGGTCGCCACGGCCTGAGCCTACTGTTTGGCTCTACTGCCACAGGTGTTTTACATGGCTCCAACTGCGATGTACTGGCAGTTCGGATTTAAAAAATACTGGCTATTCGCCCTGTAATATCAGCCACTAACTGACTATCATAGCCCGAATACATAACCCAAAAATGGAATGACATCGTTTTAACCGACGAGCTCTTAACAAGCAATGATGCGAACCACCATGGACCGATGCACTGGCTTAAGAGCCTGTAACCTTCAATTATCTACTCTGCTTCTCTTGGCACTGTTATTTGTAGCGCCCAATTTATCCATTGCCGGCAGTTTATCTCTGGATGAACAACGGGAATTATACCAAGAAGCAAAAGCCGCCCTGTCAAAGGGTGACCAAAGCAAATACAAGAGCATCCTCTCTCGCATCGGTAATTACTCGCTTCGACCTTATCTGGAATATACAGAACTGTCTGCGCGACTGAGACGACTCCCCAAACGGGATGTTAAGAATTTCTTGTCTAAACACGACGGCACGCCTATCGCAGTCAGGCTCCGTTACCGATGGCTGGAAACACTCCGAAGCAAAGATCACTGGCAGGACTACCTCAGAGACTACCAATCCAATAAAGCAACTACCGAGCAACAATGTTATTACCACTTGGCACGTATCCGCCACGGTGATCGATCAGATGCCATTATCGACGGGCTAAAACTCTGGTCCGTGGGAAAGTCTCAGCCCAAGGGCTGCGACAAACTCTTTGGCTGGCTGATTGAGAATAATCAGATAACCGAACCTATTGCCTGGCAACGCTACACAAGCTCTGTGCTCAACCATCAGTACCAGCTTGCCCGCTATCTTCAACGCTTTTTTACCTCCACTCGTTATCAGGAGCTGGCTAAGAAATTTTACAGTATCGACCGCAATCACCGATTGGTCGGCGACTATGCTTTTTTTAATAAATATACACTGAAGAATAATAACCAAGCAGTTTACGAAGTCATCACTCATGGGCTCAGGCATCTCGCACGAGTCGATGCAACTACCGCACTTAAACACTGGAGTCGCTACCAGCAAATACACACCTTTACACCCACACAAAAGAATCAAATCATCACCTCATTGGTGAAGGGGCTGTACGCCCAGGAACACGTGACATCTGCCGACAACTACCTGACAGATAATCTTGAATATGTCGATGTAGCACTTCTTGAATGGCGTACGAGAGAGGCTATGCGTGAAGCCCGCTGGCATGACGTATTGCAATGGATTGACCGCATGCCCAATGAGTTACAGCAAGATAATCGCTGGCGCTATTGGAAAACACGTGCCCTCCAACTCAATTCAACCACCGCTGACAAGCAACCATCGTCCACAGATGATACCTATGAGCAACTGTCTGTCACCCGCAGTTTCTACGGCTTCCTTACCAGTGAATGGCTCGACTATGACTACAGCATGGCTCACCGTAAAACCGCTGCCAGCTCAGAACAAATTGCTCAACTTGAACAGCTCTTCGGTTTTATTCGCACCCGCGAGCTTATTTACCATGATGAATACTTTTTTGCTCGGCGCGAATGGCGCTATGTTACCCGTAACTTCAGTGAAACGGAGTGGATCACTGCCGCCCATTTAGCCCGACACTGGCAATGGCACAATGGTGTCATTACCAGCATGATCCGCGCCGGCTACTGGGATGATATTGACCTGCGTTTCCCGCTGGCGTTCAAAGAGAGCTTCAAGCGCCATGCCAATAAAACCGGTGTGCCTATTCACCTACTGTTTGCTGTAGCACGACAGGAAAGCGCACTCGCCCACGATGCAAACTCCCCCGCTGGCGCAAAAGGGCTTATGCAATTGATGCCAGCCACAGCAAAACAAACTGCGCGCAAAAATGGTGTTCGTTATCGAGGTAGCCATGAACTCCATGAGCCAGAAATGAACATTACCTTGGGCAGCCGTTACTACAGTGAGATGCTCAAGCGTTTTGACAACAACCGAATACTCGCTACCGCAGCCTATAACGCTGGGCCACACAGGGTAGACCGCTGGCTGAAAGAAACAGAAAGCAAACTTCCCTTCGATGCCTGGATAGAAACCATCCCCTTCCGAGAAACCAGAAACTATGTACAAAATGTACTGGCCTTCTCCGTGATCTACGCTCACCATCTAGACAACAATGAACGCATCCTTAGCGAAAAAGAACAAAATCAACTGTTATGACCGACCTGCACACCAGCCCAGCACCCCTCGTTGATATCGGCGTAAATCTCAGTAACAAACGATTTGAAAAAGATCTGGAGGACGTATTACGTCGAGCCCAGGACGCCAATGTCAGCCAATTAATTCTCACCGGTACCAGTGAAGAAGAAAGTGACAGAGTCTTCAAACTCACTCAAAAGCTCGCCAACAACTTCCCTAATATGCTTTACAGCACCTGTGGTGTACATCCACATGATGCAAAACACTTTAACAGCGATACCTTAAACCACTTAAAAGCACTGGCTGAGAACAACTCCGTCGTGGCCATTGGTGAAACCGGGCTCGACTTCAACCGCAACTTCTCTACACCAGCAGATCAGGGAAAAGTCTTTGAAGCCCAGCTTGAGTTAGCCATTGAATTACAGCTCCCCGTGTTTATGCACGAACGAGATGCCCACCAGCGGCAATTTGACATACTCAAACAATATCGCGACCACCTGGTTGATGGTGTGATTCACTGTTTTACCGGTGATAAAACCGCCCTGTTTAACTACCTCGATATCGACCTGCATATTGGTATTACTGGCTGGGTCTGCGACGAGCGCCGAGGACTGGAACTCCAACGACTGGTTAACAATATTCCTCTACACCGGTTAATGCTGGAAACTGATTCGCCTTACCTAACACCAAGAACAATGAAGCCAAAACCCAAGGGTGGGCGAAATGAGCCGGCTTTCCTGCCTTGGGTATTAGATGGGGTTGCAGAACATCGCAACGAATCTGCGTTGGAAGTTGCAGAAAAAACCACAGCCGCTGCAAAAACTTTCTTTAGGATTGACTGAGAAGGTCACTTAAGGGGCTTCTTACACCATAAGCACCCTGTTTCAGTACATGGGTATATATTTCTGTTGTCTTAACATCAGCATGCCCCAATTGCTGCTGTACCGTTCTATAGTACTTGATCCAATATAAATAAGACTTTATGGTTCTCAGACTGCAACGTCTAACCAACATGTACTCCCGTACTGATCGAAGGAACGGTAATGAAGACATTGCGAAACTCCTTTTCCGATTATTGTACATGCATACAGTAATCCAGCTTTTTTCAAAAAATCAATGTCTACAAAGAAAAAGCGTACCCGATAATAGGCCGAAACAGTCTAGTGTTTATTGGGTTAATTAATATAATCAAGGTGTTAGAAAGAATTAGTCAGACCAGAATAATAAATTACGCTGGTGACCTGATAATCATTATTATGAGGCCGAAGGCCTCATTAACACACTATTAAGTGGCTTTATCAGAATAAAGATTATGCCGAAAGTTAAACAGACGAGACAAGAACTACTCACACATCTTGAAGATACAATTGGTTTTCTGGAGGTGTCCAGCGCTGCATTCGATTCCGGTAAAACTGGTGAGGCAAAGCGTCTTGCAGTTTCGGTTCGAGTCTTGCTTCATGATACGAAAAACTCCAAATCTCTATTAGGTTTGCTGGGCTGGAAGGGAGGTCATTCATTTTTAAATAGTGCGAACCCTTATGATCGAAAAAACCTTATGTCCCATCATGGGTTGGTCGGTTTACGAGTTAGTAGTGGAAGTGGGGCTTCCTATCACGCGCCCCTAGCAGACGGCTCGTCAAATCGTGCGTACAAGTTTGTCAAATTTCCTGACTGGTGGAATGAGGTTGTTATTGCTGACAAAAAGAAGCAGAAGTTTAATCGGAGAGAACTCGTGCTTGCCTTATCTAATAAGGATGGTGGCGCACATGTTGATCCTGAGTTGGATGAGGCATATGCAAATCTAAGCCGAGACAACACCATCGGTTGGATATCCCACGACGGCACATCTGAAGAACCTGTTATAGACGTAGAGAAGTTCAGCGCTCGACAAATAGCGTATGAACTGCTCGAATCAATTAAGAGAATGAAAGAAAAACATGGCGCCGCTTAACAAGGCCATGAAATCGGCCATTGAAAAACATGGCCTGGGACGCGCTAACAGCGCGCGCCCCTTATGGCGGCGTTAGAAGTAAATAGATAAATAATGAAACATAAATTATGGTTGCACAATGAGAGATGATTATAAGGTTTTTAAAGAAACGGTTGAGCCTGGCGTGTTTACTGAATGGCAGGAAATAGATGTAGAGATAGATACTTTTACAGATTTGGGAATAAAAGTAATCATAAATGATGAGTACATAGGATTGGTTTATGGAACTCAGGTTTATGAAGAGTACCAAAAAGGCCAAGAACTCAAAGCATATATAAAACTTGTTAGAGAAGATGGAAAGATAGATGTTTCCTTGCAGCCAAAAAAAGGCAGGCATGTTTTTTCTACTACCGGAAAAATTATGGAACATCTTAAGACTGCTGGTGGGAAAAGCGGGTTTAACGATAAAAGTTCCCCTGAAGACATTGAGCATGCGTTTCAAGTAAGTAAAAAAGTGTTTAAGCAGGCAATCGGAAGTCTATATAAACAGGGAAAAATAAAAATTACAGATAAAGGGATAGAGCTTGTTAAATAAACACAGAGAGCAAAAGCTCTAACCAATCGCTGCACTCGGCTGCATTCCACGCACTTCGTGCGTTCATGCAGCCCTTGATCTCAAGCATTAGCTGTATAAAAATTGGGCAGGAGCACAATGATCATGCAATATCCAATCGATGGTTCTTGCCAATGTGGGCAAGTCACATATAAATTGACTGAACCACCAAAAATGGTACTCGCTTGCCATTGCACAGAATGCCAAAAATTATCTACGAGCCCATTTAGTGTCACTGCTATAATTGACACGAATGCAATCGAATTCAGTGGCGAACTAAAAGAATGGAGTCGTTCTGCAGATAGTGGCAACAAGAATAGCGCAAAATTTTGTCCGCGCTGTGGAAACCGTGTGTACCACTTTAATCCTGATGATCAGTCAACGGTGAAACTGAAACTCAAGCCAGTGAATATGACTGACGCTAGTATATTTGAACCTACAGCACATGTTTGGGTAAGTGAAAAGTTAAGTTGGTATGATATACCAGAGGGCGTTAAAGTCTTTGACAAACAGCCATAGCACCGTAGCTAACAATTCTGTCAATCGGACATTTTTTGCTACGCTCCATTTTGCGGAGGCTTCGCCACTTTACCGAAAAACTCCACTTCACAAAAAATGGCAATTATAGCGGCGTTAGGCCCTTTAAAAATTTAGCACTTTATTTTAAGAAAACGAGAAAATTATGAGTGAGAATGTACCAAATGTTACGTTTAAAATAAAAGTCCGCGGTGAAAGCGTTAACGGGAAAAATCCATTCCGCTGGCAGGATATTTCAACGGAAGACATATTCCCGGGTAAAAATATCATTATATTTTCACTGCCAGCTGCATTTACTCGGACGAACTCTAGTACTCATTTGCCTGACTATGAAGCCAAGTATGATGAATTGAAATCACTAGGTATTGATGAAGTGTACTGCTTGAGCGTTAACACTCCCTTTACCGTGATTCAGTGGGCGAAAAATTTAGGTATTAATAATGTAAAAATGTTACCTGATGCACATGCAGATTTTACTCGCTTGATGGGAATGTTGGTTAAAAAGGAAAACGTTGGGTTCGGTAAACTGTCATGGCGTTATTCTGCCTATGTAGTAAATGGGGAAATAAAGAAAATATTTTCTGAAGCTGGGATGATGGATGATTGCCCAGATGACCCATTTGAGTGTAGTGATGTTGACACAATGATTTCTTATCTAAAGAAATAGAACATCACTTATAGGATGTTTACTGAAACAGTTTCAAGTGAATAGCCTAACAAGACAACTTCAGTCAACCCATTTCCGCGGTATTTCGTTTTCGGCTAATACCACAATTCTCCCCCGCTACACGGACGGCTGATTTTCGACGTTAGGCCCAATAACTATGCTTACAGCCGGTAAGTTATTTTAAAAAACGGTAATCGTGGTCTGTATTCAATGTTCTATAATAATGTCCTACCTAAGGTTTGGTCTGATCCGAATCGCGAGCAGCAGTGCTCATAATTCAAAAACAAACCAGCAGGAGATAAGCATGACTACCTGCAATACAGACGATAAAAGTAAAAAGATAAACGGCATCAACCTTGACGTCCTAATGGGGACATTGAATGCAATCAAGGAGGATCCAGAACTTGGTCACTGTAAATTTCGAGCTTCTAATAAATGGGTTGATGCAGCCCATAACTGCACAACGGTGACAGAATTTTACGCTGCCAAGCAGGATATCGACCACAAACAGACGTTTGAATTACATGCTGACGAGCCTGCCATTCTTGCAGGTGGAGATGAAGGCGCGAATCCCGTTGAGCATTTACTGCATGCTCTCGCCGGTTGCGTGACTACGAGCATGGTGGCCCACGCTGCTGTTCGTGGTATCGAGATACAAGAATTGGAGTCCGAGTTGGAAGGCGATATAGACCTTCGTGGATTTTTAGGATTGGCAGATGTACCGAAAGGGTTCACCGAGATTCGCGTAAAGTTCAAAATGAAGGCCAATGAAAAGGATCTGGATGAGATCAAATCTCTCGCATCATTTTCTCCCGTCTATAACACTCTCACCAACGGGGTAAAAGTAGATATTCAAGTCGAACTCAAATAATACTATCGGCCTAACAAACGAGTCGAAGGAACTTTGGAGCCGTGCACTCTTTTTGCTAGTTCTCCTCCTTCGTCAGAGGCAAAAAAATCGCCCTTAAACTCCTCTGCCCCTCAACCTAAACGTTAACCATTAAATTCATGAGGGAAAACTAATGTCGGTGACAATTGCTTTTGATGTTTACGGGACATTAATAGATACCCATGGACTGGTTGCTGCATTACAGGAATTGATTGGGAGGAAAGCAACAAATTTCTCGCAAACTTGGCGTGAAAAACAGTTGGAATATTCTTTTCGCCGAGGGTTAATGCAGAATTATGAGCCCTTTGCTGTTTGCACTAGCAATGCTCTTGATTACACGTGCATGTTTTATGAAGTCGATCTCACGAAAAAGCAAAAGGAAATATTGCTTTCAAGCTACCGATCGCTCCCTGTATTCAATGATGTAGAAGACGGCCTGAGAAGATTAAAAGCAAATAATTATAGATTGTTTTCTTTTTCAAACGGTACCGCAGATGACATTGAAAACCTACTTGTTGCGGCAGGTATAAGGGATTATTTTCAAGGAGTTATTAGTGTTGATGATCTCAAGTCTTTTAAACCAAGTCCTGCTGTATACAGCCATTTCTTACGAGAGTCTGGAGCTAAAGGCGGTGAAGCCTGGTTAATCTCAAGCAATCCATTTGATGTCATAGGTGCAATTTCAGCCGGTATGAACGCCGCATGGGTGAAACGTTCAAAAAATTCCATTTTTGACCCATGGGGGATTGAGCCAACATTAACTGTAGAAAACCTTGGTGAATTACATGGAAAAATCGGCTAACAAAAAATCCAGCTGACTAAACCACCCTGACCACAATCGCATACAGTGGATCTCCGAACTCAGGGCTACAATCCATCATCTGAATATTTTCAAAGCACCCCGCTTCAACAAGAAATGATTTAATCAGATATCCCCGCTGCTCATCTGTTAGAGACAACCAAGCCGCCGTAGCCTTTGTCTCAAAGTACCGGTCTGAGTAGGTAATAATCAAAGGGGAATCGCTTTTTAATACACGTCCCATTTCTTTTAGAACGGTAATGGGGTGGATCAAATAATCTATGGAAACACAGAGTAAACCTGCACCAAATTCGTCGTCGTCAAAGGGAAGTGTTGGTTCGGCATTTAGGTCATGTACTACCGTTTCAGTAAGCTGCTTATTATTGGCCAGTTCCCTTGCGTTCATACCAAGACCAACTACTCGCTGGTAACTTACATCTTCAGGAAGATGACTGAACAAGCTGCTCATTAAATCCAGAATGACCGCATTATTCGGGAGGTGTTGCCGATAAAGATCAGTGATGGCATCCATTGCAAAACAATCGATATGGCTGGTAAATCGTGGAATGGCATAGAATTTTTCATCGGATTCTTCATCCATGCGACGAAAAGAATCTTCGGTGAGTTTAACGGTATAGTTTTTTTCAAATGCCATGAGAAATAGATTAAATCATGTAATATTAGTCAGTAAAGCTTTTTACTTACAATTAAAACCAGAAACAAAAGTGCAGGTTTAGCAACCAGGCTGGAATAAACAGGACTGATATGAATCTATCAATTAACCGGCAGGTCCGACTCAAGGAGAGACCTTCTGGAATACCTCAGGCAGAACACTTTGAGATTGTTGAAACGTCAGTCCCCAGTCTGAACGACAGACAAATTCTTATTCGCAATATCTTTCTTTCGGTTGAGCCAGCAATGCGAGGCTGGGTCAGCAGTGTTGCTAATTATGCCGAACCAGTTCCGCTCGATGGCGTGATGCGAGCCCTGGCTGTCGGCCAGGTTGTTGAGTCCCGTGACCCTGAATTTAAGGCAGGTGATTATGTCACTGGTATGTTTGGCTGGCAGGAATACATTGTTGCCGATGCTAGCACCATCCAGCGCAAGGTGAATGCTGACAAGCTGCCTATATCCACCTCACTGGGTGTGCTGGGCCTGAATGGCATGACAGCCTATTTTGGACTCTTGGAGGTTGGCCAACCCACCTCTGGGGACACTGTGGTTGTCTCCACGGCAGCCGGGGCTGTTGGCTCATGTGTGGGCCAAATCGCCAAGATCAAACAATGCCGCACAGTGGGAATCACCGGTGGCCCTGAAAAGATTCGACTTTGCCAAGAGGCGTTTCAGTATGACCACGCCATTGACTACCGAAGCGAAGGCCTTGATGAAAAGCTAACTACTACATGCCCAAATGGTATTGATGTCTATTTCGATAATACCAGCGGTGCCATTAGTGATACGGTACTGAAGCACCTCAATGTTGGTGCGAGAGTCGTTATCTGCGGCACTGCCTCTATCGATAGTTGGGAGCCAATCCCACTGGGGCCAAGAGTTGAACGCCACCTGATAGTTAACCGAGCACGCATGCAGGGGTTTTTGATATTTGATTATCAAGACCGTTATGCTGAAGCTGTAGATGCCCTGACTGAATGGGTTGAAGCTGACTTAATACACTACCGCGAAGATATTCTCGAGGGTATTGAACAAGCGCCAGGGGCTATTGCAGGCCTTTATCGTGGGGAGAATTTAGGTAAACGCCTGATTAAAATAGCTGATATTTAGCCCGCAACGGAAAGTTAAAATAAATACTGGATAAAAATGCTCTCTAAACGTAATTATTTCTGGCGAGAAATTCTAAAAATAATCCCAAACTACAACAAGCCTCTTGATCAATTGAGAGAGAAGCTTGTGAAAACACATTGGAATAACACAGGCTAAATTAATAGCATACGAGCAACATGAATGAACAAACCACAACTACCCCAATGGATCACCCCACTAGTAATTGCTGTCGCCCTCCCGACCATTGCCTGCTTTGCTTATTATTCTCTTGATGAGCTGAACAGCACTGGTCAACTTGGTGTAGAAAACCGTTTTTGGACACCTGCTATTATTCTGTCCTATCCCGCTAGTCTCATTGGCCTGATTGGCCTCATCACAACACACTATTCTCCCCAAAAATCCATCATGAAGTACTGTTTATGGAGTATCTGTATACTGATTCCCATGGTGTTCTTACTATTAGTAAGAACATAAGGTTAGTGAGTGTCACCATGGAGCAGACAACGAACCTTTTCAGGCTAGGATTTAAGCGCTAAACAACAAGGAGCAGAAATTAAATGAGCAAGTTATTATATATCGAAGCATCACCGAGAAAAGACCGGTCGGCCTCTATTGAGGTGGCACAATCTTTTGTTTCTGCCTTTCAGGATGAAAACCCGGATAATCTGGTAGAAACACTGGATCTTTGGAGTTTGGCGTTACCGGAATTTGATGGTGACCGCATTAATGCCAAATACCGTGTCATGCATGGGGAAAACCCCTCCACTGATGAAGCCAAAGCCTGGGATGAAATAACAAGCATAGTGGAGCAGTTCAAGAATACGGATAGCTATCTGTTCAGTCTTCCCATGTGGAATTTTTCTATTCCCTACAAGTTAAAACATTATTTTGACCTGATCTGCCAACCCGGCCTGGCCTGGAGTTTTTCCCCCGACACAGGCTATCAGGGTCTGATTACAGGGAAATCTGCCACACTGATATTAGCCCGTGGCGGGGAGTACAGCAGTAGTGCAGAAGCGGGCGCTATGGATTTTCAGAAAACTTATATGGAAATGATTCTGGGCTTTATTGGATTCCAGGATATTCAGACGGTGTTAATAGAACCTACACTGACTGACCCAGAATCCAAACAGCAAACGCTGATAACAGCCAAAGAACAAGCAGTAAGTATTGCCAAACAGCTCTAGCATAGAGAACATCTGATAATGGCCCTATAAAAAGATAAAACGTTCTTCTTATCTCTTCCAACGAGAAAAGGTTATGAAAAAACACCTGTCAGTATCACTACTACTTGCCCTTAGTCTCTCCGGCACCAGCTATGCGGGGAGTCGCACACCCGAACCATCAACCCATCAACTGGCACCCACCGTTGCAGAAGTGGCAACTAATGCATTGTTTGGTACTGATGAACAGCAGGTACTTTCGGACTACTTACACAACCGAGATGGTCGTTATGGCAAAGACCGAGACTGGGACGATGATGACCGCCATAATTCAAACAATGACCGTAGACACAATGACAAGTCAGGTAAAAAACATAAACAAAAAAGCTTACCGTCCGGGCTTCGCAAAAAACTTGAACGAGGTGGTGAATTACCACCCGGCTGGCAGAAGAAAGTGGAAAGAGGTGAAGTATTGGATGAGGATATCTACTTCAACCATACCCGTTCATTACCAGAAGAAATCCTGCGCAGGCTCCCCACAGATCCAGTGGGTACTTCAATCAAACAGATTGATGATCGCATTGTTCGAGTGATGGACGACACCCGCACAATACTCGATGTATTTTACTTGCTGAGTCCACAACAATAGACAAAACATCGCCTAAGTGAGAGCAGTTAATCAATCAGACCACAGTGCCATGCAGCACTTCTTCA
>CAJXWQ010000009.1 GCA_913062605.1 uncultured Cellvibrionales bacterium | reverse complement strand
GATCAAAACCCGTACGCCGGGTAACAGTGTATCGGCAGTATTTGTGGGTGGCAGGTAGTCAAACAAGCGCCTTAGGGGCGATGGCACAGCTACGCGGTATATTGTGGGACTTTTAGCATTGGTCATTTATTACGGGTCACTTGTTACAACTGATTTTTTACTACTGACTTGTTACTACTTATTTATTGCTACTCATGGCCGAGTATTTGTGCCGAAACCCGCACAAAACCTTGAATGCGTGGTGTTTTCTGGTAGTATGCGCCCTCCGTTTGAAGGCGGCATATGGTGCTCAACAGTATGATGATTGGGTGGCGGTATGCAAGACATTGAGGCAAAGAGAAAATGAAAACTGAGATACACCCAAATTATGGCACGCTGACTGCAACATGTAGCTGCGGCAATACTATTGAAGTTGGCTCCACTCTGGTTGATAGCATCCACATTGATGTATGCTCCCAGTGTCACCCATTCTATACCGGCAAGCAGAAAACTGCTGAGACAGGTGGTCGTATCGACCGCTTTAACAAGCGCTTTTCTGGTCGTTCTGCTAAGAAATAACTTCGGCATGTTTGCCTTTCGGGGCAGCCAAAAAACGCTCCGGGCTAGTGCCTTGAGCGTTTTTTTTGTTTTTGCGCTTGCAGTTTTTGGTTTAGTCAGCGGCTGTGGTGTAGACAACAATGCAGACAATGATGTAACTCAGCTCTTACCTAAACCCTTACTTCAAACTCCCCCCTCGCTACAATCCTCGCCACAACATTTGGCAGACTGTGCCCCATTTGCCAAAACCGAGAGGGTTCGAGTCGCCAAAATTTACGATGGCGATACCCTGACATTATCTGATGGGCGAAAAGTACGTTTAGTGGGTGTTAATACCACTGAAATGGGTCGAGGTGGCCAGCCAGATCAGCCCCTTGCCCGCCATGCCCAGCAAGTGGCCAGCACGTTTGTTCGTCAATCTGATCGTGTTGAATTGTTATTGGATGCTCAATCCAAAGACCACTATGGTCGCTGGTTGGGTCATATCTATAACCAAGCGGGAGAAAATCTGGAACAGCACCTGTTGCAGCAGGGGTTGGCCTACCATGTGGCCATTCCGCCAAACCTGACCCTCGCTGAGTGTCTTGCCAAAGCAGAACAACAGGGTCGGGACGCTCGGTTAGGTGTGTGGAGTGATCAGGGCCTTTTACCGGTGAAAGCGAAGCACATTAAGCAAGGTGGTTTTCAGCGAGTGCAGGGGCAGGTAACGGCAGTTCAAACGGGTAAACACTGGCGGTTGGAGTTGGACAAAAAAATCATCGTGATGATCTATTCAGAGCATCAGCACAGATTTACCCAGGCATGGTTTGAGCATCTACAGGGTAAGAATATTGAAGTTCAGGGTTGGATCTATCAATCCAGAGATGAATGGCGAATCAAGCTGGAAACACCTTACGGCATTGAGTTGCTTTAGTTCGTTTTAATATCACTATCAATAACCCAAATTTACTTACATCTTTTAGTTGGATATAACTTGCTGATTCTTTTGGTTGGATATAGTGTCGTCCCCTATTTATTCAAATGAGGGGGAATTATCGATGTTAGTTAATGACTATTACTCGCAAGAAAATCATGGTCCCTATGAGCTCTATGATTTGGGTGATTTTCAGTTGGAGAGTGGCGGAACCATTCGAAATTGTCAGCTTGCTTACACGACCTTCGGTCAATTAAACCCCAAAAAAGATAACGTCATACTGATGACTACCTGGTATTCCGGTACCAGTAAAATTATGGAGCAGGTTTATGTGGGACAGGGTAGAGCAATAGATCCAGATAAATACTTTGTCATCATCATTAATCAGATTGGCAATGGTCTCTCTACATCCCCTCATAACACGCCTGTTCCGTTTGGTATGGCGGCATTCCCTCATGTGAGAATTGGTGATGATGTTCGTGCTCAGCATCAGTTGCTGACGGAAAAATTTGGCCTGGATTCCCTCGCTTTGGTCGTCGGTGGCTCTATGGGCGCCCAGCAAACCTGGGAGTGGGCAGTGCGTTATCCCGATATGGTCAAGCGTGCGGCACCTATTGCAGGCACGGCAAAAAATACGCCTCATGATTTTTTATTTACGAAAACCTTAAATGAAGCGATCACCTCAGATCCTGCTTGGGACGGTGGTTGGTACAAAGAGCCACATGCAGTGCATTGTGGTTTGCGTCGGCATGCTGACCTCTGGTCGGTGATGGGCTATAGCACTGAGATGTTCAAACAAGAGTTGTGGCGTGAGCTAGGTTTTTCGTCCCTTGAAGATTTCTATGTGGGTTTTACTCAGGGGTATTTTTTGCCCATGGATCCGAATAACTTGCTGTGTCTTGCCTGGAAGTGGCAGCGCGGAGATGTCAGTAGAAACACAGGGGGTGATCTTGAAAAGGCTTTGGGCCGAATTAGCGCCAAGATGTTTGTGATGCCCATTAGTGCGGATATGTTCTTCCCCCCACAAGATTGTGAAGACCACCAAAAAATGGTCGCCAATAGTGAATTTAGGGTGATTAATAGTGACTGGGGACATTTGGGGCTTTTTGGTATGGACCCGAAATATACAGAGCAGGTTGATAGGCACCTAACTGAATTGTTAGCTATGGATGTTGAATGATGATAAGTCACCTTATTATGAGTGACGTATTATGAATAAAGTGTTGCGAGGAGGTGATCATGGTACCCGGTAATTCCTCAAATAAACTTAACAGTGTGGTTGCCGAAGCTCGTCGTGCCCGTAAAGATCGGGAAAAGGGTTATCGCGAAAAATCGCTAAAAATGTACCCCTGGGTGTGTGGCCGCTGTGCCCGTGAATTCACTCGACAAAATCTGAGTCAGTTGACGGTACACCACCGTGATCATAACCATGACAACAATCCAGAAGATGGCAGTAATTGGGAGTTGTTGTGTCTTTACTGTCATGACAATGAGCATTCACGCTATACAGAAGTAGAGGGTGGTAACACCTCAACGGAGACTGAGAAAACGGCGGCTACCCACAACCCCTTTGCCGGTCTTGGTGATCTGTTGAAAGGTAAGGAGTAGGGTTGAAGACTGGTTGAGATTTAGCTCGAAGGTTTCTTTCTGGGCTGAAGGTTTAACCCGCCAGGTTTCTTGTTTTTGGTGCCAAGCTTTTTACCGGGTGGGTTACCTTCAGAATGTGGCTTACCTTTAAGTCCGGTTTTACCCGCAGTTTTTAGTTTCTTTGGTTTTTTCGGCTTTTTAGGTTTCGGGGGGCGAAGGTCTAACGTGGATTCCGGGACATTGTGATTCGGTTCAAAGCCATCAACCAATTTTCTAGGCAACAGCTGCTTAATCAAACGTTCAATGTCGGTGAGCTGCTTGAACTCATCAGCACTGACCAGTGAAATAGCCTGACCTTTCATGCCTGCTCGACCTGTGCGACCAATTCTGTGTATATAATCTTCCGCCACAATGGGCAAATCAAAATTAACCACTTGGGGCAGCTGTTCAATATCCAATCCCCGTGCTGCCACATCGGTAGCAACTAAAATTTTAACCGATCCTTTTTTTGCATCAGTCCGCTTAAAGTCAGCCAAAGTTTTTGTTCGCACGGCCTGGCTTTTATCGCCGTGAATCGCCGCAGCTTTAATACTTTCATTGTGCAAATATTTAACGAGCTGGTTGGCCCCTTTTTTTGTCTTGGTGAAGACCAGCACTTTTTCCCATTTATTATGGTGAATCAACTCAGTCAGTAATGCCGGTTTTTGCTTCTTGTCGACGGGATGAACCCACTGTCTTATCGTGGTCGCCGTAGTGTTTCGCGGGCTGGCGGAAATCTCAACCGGATGGTTGACCAGCCCTTTAGCTAGGCTGCGAATATCATCAGAAAATGTGGCAGAAAACATCAGGTTTTGGCGCTGCTTGGGCAGCAGTGCCAGGATTTTGCGGATATCGTTAATAAAGCCCATATCCAGCATTCGGTCGGCTTCGTCCAGCACCAGTACTTCCAGTTGCTTAAACTTCACCGCATTTTGCTGATAGAGGTCCAGCAAACGCCCGGGGGTTGCCACCAGAATATCCACACCTTTACGTAGTTTCATCATCTGAGGATTAATTTTTACCCCGCCATACACCACGGCAGAACGCAGGGGCAAATGTTTACCGTAGGTTGCTATGCTGTCGGCGACCTGGGCGGCCAGTTCACGGGTTGGGGCTAATACCAGGGCCCGGACCTGATTTGCTTCGACGGGTTTTCCTTTGGAGAGTTTCTCTAGTATTGGCAGGGCAAAACTGGCTGTTTTTCCTGTGCCAGTTTGAGCCGCTGCCATCACATCTTTGCCTTGCATGGCGGGGGGTATGGCTTTTGACTGAATAGGGGTGGGCGTGTCGTAACCCTGTTCGGCAACAGCGTTAAGGATCGGGGCGGATAGGCCAAAAGTGGTAAAGCTCATTAGTGTTAACAGGCCCTTGGTGTCTCTTATTACCAGCATGTCTTATGGCTGGACAGGAGGGGCAAGTATAAACGGTTCATGGCTAATGTCTGACAGAATCTTGCGGAGTATTTTGAGTGCGTTTCAGGCGCACTCAAGGCACAGCGTGCATGGTAAGCTGCCGATACGTATTATTGACCGAATACCCAGGCTCGGAGGCCTCACATGAAAAAGATTACTGCGCTTATTGGTGTGTCATTGGCATTCCTGCAATTGCCCGTTAATGCAGGGAGTTGGTGGGATACAGGAAAAAGCCTATTGGATGGTGTGATTAACACCGAGCCAGAAAGTACGGCTAGTAGTTCAAATAGCAGCTCAGATAGCAGCCTAGGTAACGCATTGTCGACACTCAGTGTTGAGGATATGAGTGCGGGCCTGAAAGATGCTCTGAAAGTAGGCACTGAGAACGTAGTCGCTCAACTGGGCAAACCAGATGGATTTAATCTTGATGACGCCATTCATATTCCACTACCGGCAGAGATTCAGCAGGCGAAGGGTTTACTCGATACAGTGGGTATGGGCGGCATGATGGATGAGTTGGAAACCAAGCTGAATCGTGGTGCAGAAGCGGCAACGCCAAAGGCCAAGGAACTGTTTTGGGCCGCTATCACTGATATGAGTATCGAAGATGCCAAGAAAATTTATAACGGTCCAGATGACTCTGCCACGAGCTATTTTAAAGAAAAGATGAGCCCCCAGTTAGCTGATGAAATGCGTCCCGTAATTGAGAATAGTTTGAGTGAAGTTGGGGCAGTGCAAATCTACGATACGATGATGAGTAACTACAAGACCATTCCTCTAGTGCCAGATATTAAAGGGGATCTTACTGAGTACACCATTAACAAGGGGATGGATGGCATTTTCTACTATCTGGCTCAGGAAGAGGCGGCCATTCGGAAAGATCCTGTCAAGCAAACTACCTCACTGTTAAAAAAGGTATTTGGCCAGTAACAGCAGCCTAATATTGTAGAAAAAACACTGAGAAAGCCGGGGCAATGTGCAACGGCTATTAGTCACTCGACCATAATGGTTTGCATGATGGCTGTACAATAGCTGCCAGGAATTTTTATGTGATTTGTTTGATTGCCTGTGAGTACTACGTTTAGGCCGGATGACATGGCGTCAATAATATCAAAAAAACTCAGGCTGACAGCCAGTCGCTCCTCATATTTACAGGTGGCTTTGTCGTTACAGCTAGGTGCAGTTTTTGATAATAAGGCCAATGGTACATTATCGCCTCCTGCGGTTACGCTCGTATAGTCCCGCCAGCCATCACCGGCATAAAGTGCAGTAATGTAGAGTATGTATTTCTCACCATCATCCAGATTTGTTGATCTGACCAAGTAAATTTCAGAGAAATGTTCACTCAATATTTTATCTGAGTGGGTAAGATTTGGGCCAGAAGCTACTTCTCCTTTTTGTGGTTCTAGGGTTAAAATAATATGGCTTTTTATGTCTTCTGTTGAGGCCCAGTCGATGGCTGTTTTTTTATCTTCAGCCGCCCAGGAATGTAGTGATCCAAGGATAAAAAGAACAACAACCTGAGTGAAAAATTTCATCAATTTATCCTGTTTTTTGAATCAACTATGTAACAATATTTATTGGGTGAGTGGGAGCTAATAACTCAGATTCCACTCTTGGCTATTGGTTCATCTCTTAATCTGTTTAGTTTTAGGGCTCATTAAGCGCCCAGTTGTAATGACTCTCTATGTCGCCATCATATTGACGTAACTGCTCAGCTAAGGGTGGTTCGGCATAGTTGGTTAGATGTGAGATCAGCGCCTGATCACTGTTGCCGAAGTCTTCTAAATACCAGTGGTAAATACTGGAGATCTTCAGAGTGGTCTCTTCTGGTCTGACACCCTCGAAAGTGACGCCTCTGGGGTGATTGATATACTGACGAGCAGCTTCTTCTAGCTGGCGGTGGGTATTAGTCGCGGTATAAGCCGTGGCAGCCAGGTTGGGGCAGCTCAGGCTGGCACAGTTGACCGCGTAGTGAATACGATTGTCACGGAATAATGGCCTAAGGATACGGTGCTCAATGTCATTGAGAGACAGGTCATGCCGCTCAATATTAGCTACGTTGTCATCCCAGGGGCCAAAACTTAAAAAACTATCCCCGAGCTTGGTGATGGACTTTACTGGGTAGCTTTTCAGAATAAGTTCTACGGTGAGTGCATTGTATAGGTTGATCCAATAGGCTTTTTGTTCAGCGCGACTAAAGCGCCGAGGGTTTAACTGCTGCATTTCTTTTAAGTACAAATCCAGCGCCTTTTGATCCTCAGTAGTGACGGCGGCGTAATTAAAGCGATGGATACCACTGGGGTGATTGCTGTTCAAATACCGATTGAGTAGCAATTGCCAGGCATCGTGATTAATAGTTTGAGCATTTTCTTCATTGCTTGCTGACCAGAATACCAAGGCATTACTGTCGGGTGCAGCAAATACGGCGGGTGAAAAAAATAGAATAAGTGATAGCCATGCCAAAGGTAAAATATTGTTATCTATGGTTTTTTTTAAGGGGTTAATGTTCATTTTTTACCCTCATTTGGCCCGAAATATTACGATTGTTAGATACCCGTACCTCTTTAGGATTGTGTTTATATTGCCGCCAGTAAAGTTTGGCTATCATCGATAAAATACCGACACCTGCACCGATAGTTCCATTCACTGTACCGCTGATTTTGGAGTGACCAAGACGGCGGAAGGTATCTACGGGGTGCTCTATGGTCGTCATGTTTTTTTGAATCGCTTTAACCTGCATTTCAATGGTCCAGCCAAAGGTTTTATCCTCCATGGCCAGTTGCTTTAGGGCACCTTGAGATATAGCGCGAAATGGACCAAGGTCAGTGACCGTTGCTCCCCACAGCCATCGAATTAACAGGCTAGCGAGTTGGTTGCCAAAACGCTGGGGGAGGGTGAGGGCGCCTTGCTCCATTTTACCGAGAGTCCGGGAGCCAATGGCCAAGTCTGCGCCGTTGGCAACAGTGTGAATCAGAGGGATTGCCTGACTGGCATGGAATGCATTATCGCCATCGATAAATAATAGGATGTCCGCATTTTTTGCCTTGCCTAGGGCGGTTAGGCAAGCAATACCGTAACCGAGTTGAGGTTGGGTGATGACTTGTGCGCCTGCTGCGTGAGCGATGGCGGCAGTGTTATCAGTGGAACCGTTATCACAGACCCAAATATCATCGATAATCGAGTTGTCATTACTATCACGCAATGCCTGAAGACCGTTTATTACTTGTCGTATTGCTTTGGCTTCATCCCGGGCGGGAATAATGCAAACAATGCGTTTTTTCTGATACATCACGTGGATCCTCGTACCAGAAAATTATCGGGGGCCAAAATACTTCTCAAGATAAAAGGTGACGGCTGAACGCTCCTTTTCATTTAAGAGAGTCATCAACTGCTGGTCAGTGTTGAGCCGCTCAATAAAATCGCAGGCTTTGGCTGCATCAAGGATGGTCTCGGATAAGAGGCAAGTGCCACAGGCTAATTTCCGCTGATAGGTCACCTTGCCAAGGTGATAGGGGTCATCAAGGGAGGGTGGTGCCATGTTTATAGATGCTGATGCCATCGAAGCAGATAGTATTAAGGTGGGTAATATCAATGCCACTGATAAGAACAACGTGGGTATACCGTAACGCCGGGTTTTCATTGTGCTTATCGCCTGTTTTTTGAATGTTGTAAAAGACTGACCTTGTGGGTCTTATACCTGTGTGCCTTATAGAGTGTAAGCTGAGTAAATAGTTCTACCTTTTTTCTTAGCTATCTTTAAGTCACAGGGAACTCCCGCTCCATATAAGGTATCTTGTGATTATCTAACGATAATAAATGATGCGTGATGAATGGCACTGGCGCTAATAATAACGACCTAGGAGCTCTTTCCAATGTTGGCGGAAGTGGCTTGGGATTGAGTTGGGGTATTGATGCCGCGGGTTTTGTCTGTGCCATTGCCTACGGTGTGTTGGCTTGGTATTCATTGCAGCCAGAATTTCTTTCTCTGTGGCTGTTTTATGGCCTGCTTGGCGTGTCTTTGGTGGCTACCCTTGTTGCATTTGGCTGTGCGACTAATCAGTCCCTGACGCCTCTGCGGTTATTGTTATGGGCGAGTTGTTTTCATGCCATTGGCGTATTGGGTGACCCGCTATGGGAAGACGATTTTTACCGCTACCTTTGGGATGGTTATCGTTTTTTTGAAACAGGTTCGCCTTATGGAATGGCACCCTCCACATTTTTTAGCCATGACGAAATTCCAGTAATTTTTCAAGGGTTGTTAGCCAGGATTAATTACCCGGATGTACCGACCATCTATGGGCCAACCTTGCAGTACACTTTTTTATTGGGGCATTTGTTGGCTCCAGCGGAGGTATGGATACTTCAACTCATGTATGCCTTGGTAGACATGGTGCTTATCGTGCTGTTGTTACGCTTGGCCAATATTCGTTGGGTATTGCTCTATGCATGGTCACCTTTGGTTATTAAGGAGCTGGCCTTTACTGCGCACCCGGATGGAGTAGGGGTATTGTTGCTGATGGCAGCATTATTTTGTCGACAACAACAGATGTATGTCACTGCCGCCGGATTGTTGGCACTTAGTGTGGGGGCAAAGGTGTTCGCTCTGTTATTAGCCCCCTTTATCTTGTGGCGCTTACCCTTGCGTTATTGGGGTGTATTTTTCTTAGTATTGGCTGTGTTGTACGGCCCCTTCGTTTGGCAGGGGGCATCGGATATGGGGGGGCTGTTAGTCTTTAGTAAAGAGTGGCAGTTTAATAGTTCTTTTTATGCATTGTTGCGTCAGTGGTTTGATCCGCTGGCGGTCAAACTGCTGTTAGGTTCAGTGTTTTTGGGCGTGTATCTCTGGTTATTTCGACAACACAGCAAGTCTTCAGTTTGGCAGATGCCCCGAGGAGATATTATCTTTGGTGTGTTCTTCTTTATTGCTCCCGTGGTTAACGCTTGGTACCTGATTTGGTTGCTACCCTTCGCAGCGATCTTTCCCAGGCTGTGGAGTTGGGCGTTTTCAGTGAGTGTGTTGTTGTCCTATGCCATTGGCATCAATATGAATTCAGTGAACGTTGAACCCTTCCTAATGCCTATCTGGGCAACCCTGTTGGAATATGGCGTGGTGTTAGTGGCGCTTTGTGTGGAGGTTTGGGGTCGAGCTGTAGGTATTAATTTTCGCGGTAATTTAGCGAGATCAAGTTCTTGACATTTAATGTTGTTATCTAACTACAAAGTAGATTATGGTTAGTCCGGTGTAATACTATTGAAGTTGTTATACCAAGAGTAAAGTCGAGTAGAAGTGTTTAGTGTGCTTATCAATAAAAAGAGTTGGAAGTTCCGTGCATAAAATAATGACAAAATTTGTATATAAAAGATAAAGAGGATCATTTTTTAATAGCTCTGTTGTTTGAATTGATAAGCTGAGTAGTCACGGTTTGGGGTGTCCACAATAAGGACTTTCCTGTTTGCTTAATCATAGTGCCTGACTTGAAGGAGTCCGGGCGGGGAGAAAGTGCTGATGATGAAATTAGGTATACCTAAAGAAATTTTTCTGGATGAGCGGCGGGTCGCAGCGACCCCAACTTCTGTTCAGAAGTTAATCAAGCTTGGTTATGAGGTGGTCGTTCAATCCGGTGCCGGTGACCCGGCACACTACGATGATGATGCCTATAGGGCTGCAGGTGCAGCTATCTCTATGGACGCTCCTTCTCTCTGGGAGCAGTCAGATTTTATCCTAAAAGTTCGAGCCCCAATGATGCACCCTGATTTAGGTCGACACGAAGTCGACCTGATGAAAGAAGGTGCCCATATAGTGAGCTACATTTGGCCTGCCCAAAGTCCTGAATTACTTGATCAGCTCGCTGCAAAGAAAGCGACAGTTTTCGCTATCGATAGCCTTCCGCGTATCAGTCGCGCACAGAAGATGGATGCCCTGAGTGCCATGGCTAACATTGCGGGTTACCGGGCGGTTATCGAAGCTGCAAATCATTTTGGTCGTTTCTTTACCGGCCAGGTAACTGCGGCAGGTAAAGTTCCTCCAGCGAAAGTGATGGTTATTGGTGCTGGTGTAGCGGGTTTAGCTGCCGTCGGTACAGCCAACAGTATGGGTGCTATCGTTCGCGCCTTTGATACTCGGTTGGAAGTGAAAGAACAAGTTGAAAGTATGGGTGCTGAATTCCTTGAATTGGATTTTGCCGATGAGGATGGTGGCGGTGGCGGTGGTTACGCCAAGCAAATGAGTGATGAGTTTATCGCCGCAGAAATGGCGTTGTTCGCGGAACAAGCCAAAGAAGTGGATATTATTATCACTACCGCACTGATCCCCGGCCGACCTGCTCCCAAGTTAATTACTGCTGCGATGGTTCAATCCATGAAACCGGGCAGTGTGGTTGTCGATCTGGCCTCAGAGCGAGGTGGTAACTGTGAGCTCACTGTACCAGGTGAGGTGGTAGTAGATCATGACGTTACCTTGATTGGTTATACTGATTTGCCCAGTCGTATGGCCAAGGTCTCAAGTGATCTGTATGCCAGCAACTTAGTACATTTATTGTCTGATTTGACGCCAGAAAAAGACGGCCAGTTACAGGTAGATATGGAGGATACCGTTGTTCGCGGTGTCACCGTCGTTAAGGACAGCGAAATTACCTGGCCACCACCCAAAGTCGAGGTGTCGGCGGCAGCGCCACCACCTAGTACCGAAGAGCCGTTGCCGGCAGCTGAAGTGCCAGAAGAATCATTGGTTAAAAAGTGGTTGGGTAAAGGGTCATTGCTGGTCGTTACTCTTGCCGCTCTATTCGGCATTGGTGGTTATGCACCAGAGAGTTTCCTCACCCATTTCACGGTCTTCGTGTTGGCCTGTTTTATCGGTTATCAGGTTGTCTGGAATGTGACGGCTTCGTTGCATACCCCTCTGATGAGTGTAACCAATGCGATTAGTGGCATTATCGTGATTGGAGCCATTCTGCATTTGATTCAAGCTGGGAACGCCGGGGTTGGCATCATGTCCTTTATGGCAGTGTTGATCGCGACGATAAATATAGCGGGTGGGTTCAGAGTGACCCATCGTATGCTCAAAATGTTCCGCAAATAGGAGACCAGATCATGAGTATAGGATTTGTTAGTGTGGCCTATGTTGTGGCCAGTGTATTATTCATTCTCAGCCTTGGCGGGTTGAGTCATCAAGAATCAGCCGGGCGCGGTAATTACTTCGGAATAGCCGGTATTATTATCGCTTTGGTTGCTACCATCGCCAGTGTCAGCATGGGCGCTGGTGGTATTGCCTCTATCGTTATAGCTCTTCTCATTGGTTCTGGCGCAGGGTTGTTTCTTGCCAATAAAGTAGAGATGACCCAGATGCCCCAGCTTGTGGCCTTACTGCACAGCTTTGTTGGTTTGGCTGCGGTGTTTGTTGGGTTTTCAGGCTATCTCGACCCGTTGGTGATTACCCACGGCGCAGAACACACCATTAAGCTGGTAGAGGTATTCCTTGGTGTCTTCATTGGTGCCATCACGTTTACCGGTTCTCTGATTGCCTGTGGCAAGCTGGACGCTCGTATTTCCAGTGCCGCTTTAACCCTGCCGGGTCGCCATATCATGAACTTGGCAGCACTGGGTCTTACGGTGTTATTGGGTGCGTGGTTCCTTGGAGCAGGCAGTGTTGCTGAAGGCATGCTTCCACTGATCATCATGACGGCCATAGCCTCAGTTTTGGGTGTCCACCTCATTCTGGCCATCGGTGGAGCAGACATGCCGGTGGTAGTCTCTATGCTTAATAGCTACTCCGGTTGGGCGGCAGCATCTATCGGCTTTATGTTGGGTAATGACCTGCTGATCGTGACCGGCGCTCTGGTGGGTAGTAGTGGTGCGATTCTGAGCTACATCATGTGTAGGGCAATGAACCGTTCGTTCATGAGCGTTATTCTGGGTGGCTTTGGTCAGACAACAAGTAGCTCCGCTGCTGAAGTTGATTCGGATCAGACGGTACAAGAGACCTCTATAGAAGATCTCTGCGAAGAATTAAATATGGCGGAATCTGTCATTATCGTACCGGGTTATGGTATGGCTGTAGCCCAAGCTCAAAATGCGGTGGGTGACATTACCAAGCTGTTGCGGGATCGCGGTGTTACCGTTCGTTTTGGTATCCACCCAGTGGCCGGCCGATTACCAGGGCATATGAATGTACTATTGGCTGAAGCCAAAGTGCCTTATGACATTGTGTTGGAAATGGATGAGCTTAATGATGATTTCCCAGCCACAGATGTGGTGTTGGTGATCGGCGCTAATGACACCGTTAACCCCGCGGCTATGGATGACCCGACAAGCCCTATTGCCGGCATGCCGGTTATGGAAGTTTGGAAATCTAGTCAGGTAGTCGTGTTCAAACGTGGTATGGCCTCAGGTTATGCTGGTGTTCAAAACCCACTCTTCTTTAAGGAGAACACCCGCATGTTGTTTGGCGATGCGAAGGAAAGCGTTGATAAGATACTAGGTGCTCTGCGCAGTTAAGACCTTCAAATTGGATCTGGCCATTTTCGGAGCTCCCGGAAATGGCCAGCCCCAAGTTCCTTAGATTTCTGCTCAATCCCTGCTTTTACTTCTAATAAAGCTTTCCTCATATGGGATAAGCAAGCTTTTTCCCTCTGACACGGGCAGAAACCAACAACACAAGTTTTGGTGCTTCTCCCGGTTAACAGAAAATGTTTTGTTTGGTGCGATCATTCAAGTTTTCTAGATGACGGTTATATAACGGTACTACTTAAAGAATACGGGTGAAAGTGTAGAGTGGGTATAAGTTTTACAAAAATCACTAGTTTGTGAGTTTATATGCAATTCTTTCTGTGGCAGGGCCGCCGGATATCAGTCCGTCAATAATAAGTGGTATTACGGCTTAAACCTGATTTCCTTTGCCCTCCTAGCTATACACAGTGGAGTATCAAGCTGCTCTTTTAATAAGGAATTCATTGACTTGATGTGTGTCAATAAATCGATTTTTCTTTCCTGTAGTTTTTTTACGACCTGTCAAGTTGTAGCGTTTTTCTGTATGATCTTCACCCAGAATTTATAAGATCTAGCCTATCAGTGACCTGTCATTATTTTGAGGTCATTTAGACGATCAAAGAGGGAATGACATGACCGACCAAAAATCCAAGATCATTTATACAATTACCGACGAAGCACCAGCCCTGGCAACATATTCTTTGCTTCCTATCATTAATACATTCACTGAAGCTGCAGATGTTGAAGTTGAAACCAGTGATATCTCTCTTGCAGCACGAATTATTGCGACCTTCCCTGAAAATCTGACTGATAATCAAAAAGTACCAGATACGCTTAAGGAGTTGGGTGAACTGACTCAGAGCCCTAATGCCAATATTATCAAGCTGCCGAATGTCAGTGCTTCGATTCCCCAGTTGATTGAGGCTATCGCAGAATTACAGTCTCATGGTTACAACATTCCGGCATACCCTGAAGCGTCAAAAAATGCCGAAGAAGATGCGATCAAGGCAAAGTATTCAACCGTACTAGGAAGTGCAGTAAACCCGGTTTTGCGTGAAGGTAACTCTGATCGACGCGCTCCTGCCGCAGTAAAACAATATGCACGTCATCATCCTCATTCCATGGACAAATGGAGCCAGTCCTCCAGAACACACGTTGCCCATATGCGTGGTGGTGATTTTTATCACAGCGATATCGCCATGACGATGCCTAAAGCAGACAGCCTTAATATTGAACTGGTTGAGGATGGTGGCAAGGTCACCGTTCTGAAAGAAAATATTGCTGTGCAGGAAGGCGAACTCATCAGCGCTATGTTTATGAGCACAAAGGCGCTGCGTAAGTTTCTGGATGAGGAAATGGAAGGGGCCAGAAAAGCCAATATGCTATTTTCTCTGCACCTAAAAGCTACCATGATGAAGGTGTCTGACCCGATCATCTTCGGTCATGCGGTCACTGTTTATTACAAAGATGCGTTTGAGCAATATGCCGAAACATTAAAAGAGTTGGATGTTAAC
This sequence comes from uncultured Cellvibrionales bacterium, assembly GCA_913062605.1. Classification (GTDB taxonomy): domain Bacteria; phylum Pseudomonadota; class Gammaproteobacteria; order Pseudomonadales; family Porticoccaceae; genus Porticoccus. Next base: position 47,655 of record CAJXWQ010000009.1, on the reverse strand, counting down.
CCCAACGATGGCGTCGGCAGCGTGTTGCGGAAAATTGATAATCTACCCTATTCAGAGCGTGTGGAAGTTGAAGGTGCTTTCCGTCGTTGTTATGAAACCCGCCCGGAAATGGCGATGGTTGATTCCGACAAAGGCATCACCAACTTGCATGTACCCAGTGATGTGATTGTCGATGCCTCCATGCCTGCCATGATTAGAAGTGGCGGTATGATGTGGAACGCCCACGGTAAGTTGAAAGATACCAAAGCGGTAATTCCAGACAGCTGTTACGCCACCATCTACCAGGAAGTTATCAACTTCTGTAAGCACCATGATGCTTTTGACCCCACCACAATGGGTACCGTCCCGAATGTTGGCTTGATGGCTCAAAAAGCAGAAGAGTACGGTTCACACGATAAAACTTTTGAAGTTCCCGCTGACGGTACTATGCGTATTGTTGACCAGGACGGTAATGTGCTGCTTCAGCATGAAGGCGTAGGGAAAAGTGATATCTGGCGTATGTGTCAGGCTAAAGATGCCCCTATTCAAGACTGGGTAAAACTGGCGGTAACACGTGCTCGTGCTAGCGGCATGCCAGCAATCTTCTGGCTGGATGAGAAACGTGGACACGATACTCAGATGATTAAAAAGGTAGAAAAATACCTGAAGGATCATGATACCGAAGGCCTGAGAATTCTTATTTTGTCACCCGATAGAGCGATCCGTTACACCATGGAGCGTTTGAGACACGGTAAAGATACTATTTCTGTTACGGGTAACGTATTGCGTGATTACCTGACCGATTTGTTCCCCATTCTGGAGTTGGGTACTAGTGCGAAGATGTTATCTATCGTGCCTTTGATGGAAGGTGGTGGACTATTTGAGACTGGTGCTGGTGGTTCAGCTCCGAAGCACGTACAGCAGTTTGCAGAAGAGGGCCATTTACGTTGGGACTCACTGGGTGAGTTTTTGGCACTGGCGGTTTCGCTCGAAGATATAGCGGTTAAAACTGGCAACCCTAAAGCGCAGATACTGGCCAATACACTGGATCAGGCTACGGGTAAGTTTTTAGAAAACAGCAAGTCGCCTTCACGTAAAGTGAGGGAGTTGGACAACCGGGGCAGTCATTTCTACTTGGCACTATATTGGGCACAAGCATTGGCTGCTCAAACAGAGGATGCTGATCTTCAGACTATCTTTGCCAAGCTGGCACAAGCGCTGGGTGACAATGAGACGAAGATTGTCGATGAACTAAATAATTGTCAGGGGAGTCCCGTTGATATGGGTGGTTACTACCAACCAGATTCTGAAAAAGTCGAGAAGGCCATGCGTCCTAGTGCTACATTGAATGGATTGTTGAGTAGCTAAAAGAAAAAAATAGTATCAGTCGATACTGGGGCGAGAAGTAGACACTTTTCAGTCTTTATTACTACCTTAAGCCCCTTGTGAATTAGCTATTTACAAGGGGCTTTTATTTCAGTGGTGGTTTAGACGTCGTAAGAGATTTCTATGTGTCGTATATCGGCATTTCATTTCTGGTGTGTTCTGGTTTTTTCAGTTTCTAGCTTGAAATAAAAAAAGGCCTGCAAAAATTGCAGGCCTTTTTTATATGGTTGTATATGGTGCCCAGAGGCGGAATCGAACCACCGACACGAGGATTTTCAATCCTCTGCTCTACCGACTGAGCTATCTGGGCATTATCTTGTTACAAGTCTTGCTGCATACCTATGCGGCGAGAGGCGCGTATTAAACCTTCTCGCCTGTATGTCGTCAAGGGTGTGATGAAAATTATTCTGATGGTGGGACGTAACCTTCTGCCTCATCAAATTCTGCACCGGAAAGGAACTTACTTCGCTGTTCATTGAGGTAGGTTCTGGCCGTCATGTCCATCATATTCAAATGTTTTTCGTTGATTAGCCGAGTTTGGTGTTCGAGCCAATCGTCCCAAGCCTGTTTAGAGATGTTTTCGTAGATTTCCTGTCCCTTTGGACCGGGAAATGGAGCGGCATCAAGGCCTTCAAGTTCTTTATTTAATTTCTTGCAGTGAACCATACGTGCCATCGGTGTATCCCTTATTCAGTCAGTTGTTGCAGCAGCTGTTTTACCGGCTGAGCGGTGCCAATTTCTAGCGGTGAGCTAGGGTTATACCAGACTATGCTTGGGCTATCCATAATGGAAGGCGCCGGTTTTGCATTGATTAGCACGGGGCGGTAATCCAAATGAAAGTGGCTGAAGGTGTGGCGCTTTTGAGGTAATAGTTGCCAGTCTTCAATTTGGCAGCTTAGCTGGTTGCAGACAGTTGTAATGTCATTTTCTTCCTCGCATTGGGGAAAGACCCAAAGTCCCCCCCAGAGTCCGCTAGCCGGGCGTTGTTCAAGGAGTATGTCTCCCTCGGGATTTTTAATAATCAGGAACAGGCACTCTCGGACAGGTTGTTCCTTACGGGGTTTCTTGCCGGGGTAATCCGTGGGGTTGTTGGCCTTGAAGGCTTGGCATTCATTAGAGAGAGGGCACTCTTGGCAGCGTGGTTTGGTGCGAGTACACAAGGTGGCGCCCATATCCATAATGGCCTGAGTGTAGTCAGCTATCCGGGTACTGGGCGTATGTTGTTCGGCCAAAGCCCATAATTGATGACTGACAGCAGACAGTCCCGGCCAGCCATCAACAGCATGGTGGCGAGCCAGCACCCGCTTTACATTGCCATCAAGAATGGAGGCTGGTTTTTGAAAGGCAATGGCACGGATGGCCCCGGCAGTAGAGCGACCGATACCGGGTAATGTTTCCAGTTGTTCAGCGGTATCGGGTAGGATGCCGTTAAAATCGTTGATGACTATCTGGGCAGTTTTGTGAAGGTTTCTAGCTCGGGCGTAGTAGCCCAGCCCTGTCCAGTGATGTAAGACTTGATCTTGAGGGGCCTTGGCTAGAGTCTCCATGGTGGGAAAGCTGGCCATAAACCGTTGGAAGTAGGGGATCACCGTGCTGACCTGGGTTTGTTGCAGCATGATCTCTGATACCCATACCCGGTAGGCAGTGATGCCCTGTTGCCAAGGCAGATCCTTACGGCCATTTTGATCAAACCAGTCCAGCAGTTGCTGGGAAAACAAGTTACTCACGAGCTGTAGTTCACTATTCAGCATTCACTATTGAAAAATGCCTTTTAGTAGACCTTCAATGACTTGCTGTTTAACGTCTTTTTCTTCTTCCGGGGCAGCTTCTTGCTCTGTGTCGGTAACGGTGCTTTCTGTTGATTCTGGTTTTTTCAGGAATTTGTCAAACAGCATATTCTGAAGTTTTTCCTGTAACAATTGGCTGATGAATTTTGAGTCAGGCAGACAGTTGCCATCGCCATCTTCTGCAAAAGAACCACTGCAGCGGAGAGGGATGTCCCGGTTTTGAATTCGTTTGCTTTTCACTAAGCAGCCAGTTTCAGAGGTCTGATCTCCGTGAAGATTTGCGGTAATCAACATGTCGTAGTTCTCTTCAGCGAGAAAGACTGTGCCATTACCTGATATGGCCAAATTACCAAGGCCCGTGGTGAAACCCGGCAACAGGATGCGCTGATCGCGCCATTGGATATCACCCTGCAAATCATTTAGTAGTGTGCTGTTTGGCCAAGTTTGGTTGGTGGAAGGTTGTTTCTCTATCAGTGCAGCCATTTCACAGTAATTACGCTCCACGTTGATATTGTCCACTTGGAGATTTTTAACACTGAATTTACCATTGCCATTCATGTTGGCCATTAACACCTCCTGACTATCACCTTGGGTGGTGCCACTGAAATCCATGGTCAACATTCCGCGAACATCCGATTGTTCTGCCAGTGCGGATAGGGTCTGGTGCAAATCAATATCAACGAGATGCTTGGTAAATGCCACAGTGGGTCTTTTTTTACTGAGGTTTGCCTTCATGGTTGTTTGGAAGCTGCCACCAAAAACCTGGCCTGATAAATCAGCAATATTGACGACCTTGCCGTTGGTAAACAGATTGAGGTGGAGTTTTTCAATACGGATATCCTCACTGGTGAGGCTGGCGAGGTTGAGTTCAACATGGCTCTTGCCGCCTTCTAGCAGTGCTAGTGGTGCCAGAATAGGCGTGAGTATGGCGGCTTGATCAGTGTTGTCTCCATTGCTTTCATTACTGGTGGGTAAGGTTAGATTGTCGCCATTTAGGGTCATCTCCAATTGGCGAGGACTCTCCAGCTTGAGAGATAGCTTGCCGTTGAGGTTGAAGTTATCGAGTGACAGTTTTAAATCACTCAATTCGACCGCTCTTTCTGAGACTGAAAACAAAGATTGAAAATTGACCTTGTTGAAGCCATCGGGTGCTTCTATGGGCAGTTCAGCAAGCACTAAATTCTGAAGTGATAGTTCGCCCTCGAGTAATGGTGATGTTGTCAGTTGTTGGCTTTTGATACTGCCTTTGATGTTGGCTGAGCCAAGTGTGCCTTCGACATTATTGAGAGTGAGGGCATCTGCCTGGCCATCATAAAGTGCGTCGAAGTTAAGGCTCAGAGGCAGTTTATCAAAACCATTTAGCGTCAGCTTTGCCCCTGATAGAGAAGCCTGTTGCTTCTCTAGCTGTAATTTAAGCTGGGTGTCCAGTGTAATACTGATGGGGTTAGGTTGGTCTGGCAGGGTTGTTGAGACCTTGAAGGTCACAGGGAAAGGCTGTCCATTGAGGTTTAACCCTTTACTGGTGAAATTTAATTGTTCGAGGATTCTATCTGGGGCGTCTGTTGTCACCAGAGTGATGCGGCTGTTTGTCAGTGAGAGTTGATCGATGGCTACCTCAAAGGGTAATTCAGTTGCTTCAGACTTCTGCGTTGCAGCCGCTGCACCTGGTAGCACGGCCACACTGACGGCCTCTTTGGCAGACTCTACTCTGATACTGGCACCATCGATGGCAATGGCTCGAAGGCGGATTGTGCGTGACAGTAGTGCTTTCCAGTCCAGAATAAAGTCTGCTTGCTCAAAATGTATATCGGGAATGCCTACTTCTTTGCCAGATAGAGAGGTAGTGCCTGCATGAACGGACAGATTGGGATAGAAGGACCAGCGAAGGTCGCCCTCAATGGACAGTTCAATATTATTTTGGTTTGCGAGCTGTTCCAGTTCTGGTTTGTAGGTATTGGGATCTGTCCCCAGCAGTAAGTAGGTGATACCTCCCACTACGATCAGTACTAGCAGAAAAGCCAGAGCGAAAAATAGTTTCAATAACTTCAACACAGGCACTCCCTTGATGAAAATTCAGCGGGCACTACAAAAACCCATCGATCATTGCGAGCAATTATCTTACTCGCAATGACCGGGATTGTTTACTTGAAAGTGACGTTGATCGTCAGCTTGTTATTAGAAGCTTAACCGTATACCTAGCTCCAAGCTGCGGCCCGGTTCTGGTGCTACCTCTCGTAAAAAAGAGGTGGCATTACGGATTTCTTCATCCAGTAGATTGTTGGCTTTGAGGGATAGTAGCCAAGTGCCGTTTGCCGTATCCAGGTGATAATGGATGAGGCCATCGAGCCGGGTGTAGCCAGCTGTTTCTTCTTCAAAGTCACCGGGATGATCTTGTTCTTCAACTTCCGTTAATTTCAGTTTGGTGCTCCACTGGTCGGCTTGGTAGCCCAGTGCGAGGCCGTAACGGAGAGGTGGGATACGCGGAACATCACCACTGTTATCTAGTTCAGCACGCACATGGTCACCAAATAGCTCTAATTGCCATGAATCACTCAATGGGACGCCTATATTTGCTTCAATGCCTTTGAAGCTCGCATCTTCTTGCTGATACTGAAAAATGGACAGTCCTTCATCTGGATCGGTAAGGCCAGTGTTTCTCTTAAAGATAAAGTCATCGATAGCGTTGTAGAACAGGTTGATATTAAGATCTACAGCACCGTGATATTGATAACCAAACTCGACGTTATGGCTGGTTTCCTCATCGAGGTCGGGGTCGCCAATATCAAAACTCTCGCTGGCATGGTGTGGGCCAAAGGAAAGGAGCTCCTCCACAGCCGGCGCTCTCTGCGCATGGGTGAGGGACAGGCTTAGGCTCTGATCGTCAGTCATTTGCCAGAGCCCACCTAAGGAGAGGCTTTGGGTGTTGTGGCTGATCTCTGAATCATCTTCAGGATCGATAGTCTGGCGGTCTACCCTCAACCCCAATTCATAGCTCCAGTCTCCGTGACTGGTTTCTCCCACCCAAAAAATACCGCCGTTACGAATATCTGATTTTGGGATAAAAGCTTCTTCGCCAATTGCGGCAAACTGGCGGTCTTCCAGCTGAATTCCAACAGCACCAGTCCATCCGGCAACCTCCTGGTGTAACAGCTCAATGCGGCCTTCAATGGCTTCATTGGTAAAGCGGGTACCTTTTTCGCCACTTTCGATTTCCACATGTTCGTAGTCGTTGTGGCTGAGACGAAACCGACCCAGTTCAATTCCTGGGAATATATCGGCCCATTCGGCTTTCAGATCAAACCGGGTTTGCTCCATATCTATTCGAATTAGCTCAGGCTCTTCATCACTTTCGTGACCGTGGGCTTCAGGTGGAATGCCGTAGAGGTTTTCCATTTCACTGAGAGAGATACCTATAAACCCTTTTTCCCCGATCCAGGACACTCCGGCAGTGCCGGAAGTGGCTTGGGTATCGGTGTTATCAATGTAGCCATGGGTGCTTTGGTGATCAGCAGGGTCTTCTCCTGATTCAGGTTCCTGTGCATAGCCTTTTATTCGGGTGTTATTGCTGTCTCGGTATAGACCATCCAGATGCCAGGCCAAGTTTCCCATGGGTGTTTCAGTAAGAGCGCCATCGAGCAGTATGACGGTACTATTCTGATCTCTGGCTGTGTTGTGGCGGTATTCAATGGCGCCGGTGGTTTCATCGGGTAGTGTGTCGGGGATACGGTTATCGATAACATTGACAACACCACCGATGGCTCCGTTGCCATAGCGAAGAGTGGCTGGGCCACGAAGTACTTCAATACGTTTAGCCACCAGTGCTTCTGTCGTAATCGCGTGGTCGCCGCTGGCTGAGGAGGCATCAAGTGTGCCTAGGCTGTCTTGCATCACCTTAACTCGGTTGCCCACTTGCCCGCGGATCACGGGCTTGCCAACACCGGGGCCAAAACCTGAGCTGGTTACACCGGGTTCATTTTGTAGGGTTTCCCCTATAGTTGCGGCCGCCTTGTGATGCAGGGTGTCGCCAGTCAACACACTGACAGCCTGATTGATTCCAGCAGAGTTTTCTTCCAGTGGTGAAGCAGAAATGACCACTTCATTGAGTTCGTGTTCGTTGTGTTGGATATCTTGCGCTATAACAGCACAGGGCAGACTGGACACGGCCAGAGCTACCATAAAAGTATATTTCATCGTGAATCGTCCTATAGCGAGAACAGGGGTAAGTTAGGGTTCCTGGTTAGCTATAGAGGGGTGGTGGGGCACGGCTGTTGCGTGCTGCAACTGGGGTAAGTTGTGGAGTGGGGACGTGGCTGGCCACAATATTTGTGGTGAGCCATTCAATTGGAAAGCCTGAAGGATTGCTTTTAAGGGTGATGTCGTCGGTATTGGAGCTCAGGCACAGCTCACAATGTATGTTGTCATTGTCTAGGTGAATATGCGCAGCCGCAGTCTGGCTTAGCCATAGGGTAGAGAAGGCAAGCAGGCAGGCGAGAATGATGTTGGGGCTTCGAAAACGCATCTTTTTAGGTGTGTCAGCTTCCATGACTAAATAATATAGGCATAGAATTGTAATCACTTCATGCTTCTTATGGAAGGGCGGGGGTGACCCCTTTATAATGGCCGACCTGATTGCCTAGATGTGGCATTGTTGGAAAGTGGCTTGTTTGGAGAGAAATATGGCGGAACGTAAGGCGGCAGTAAGTCGTGACACGCTAGAGACACAGATTACTGTTGAGATAAATCTTGATGGTACTGGTCAATCCAGCTTTGAGACGGGTGTACCCTTTCTTGAGCACATGCTGGATCAGATTGCTCGCCACGGCCTGATTGATATCAACGTGCAAGCCAATGGTGATACTCATATTGATGATCACCACACCGTTGAAGATATCGGTATTACGCTGGGTCAGGCATTTAAGCAGGCGCTGGGCGATAAAAAAGGCATCCGGCGTTATGGCCATGCCTATGTTCCTTTGGATGAAGCATTGTCTCGTGTTGTTGTGGATTTTTCCGGTCGGCCAGGCTTGGAAATGTTTGCTAATTTCACCCGGCCCAAGGTAAAAGATTTTGATGTGGACCTGTCCTATGAGTTTTTTCAGGGATTTGTGAATCACGCTGGGGCTACATTACATATTGATAATCTGCGTGGTAAGAATGCTCACCATGAGATAGAGACGATTTTCAAGGCGTTTGGTCGTGCGGTACGCATGGCTATTGAATTGGACCCACGGATGGCAGGGGTTACCCCGTCAACCAAAGGAACCCTGTAAGAGCGACGTTTTGATAATCAAGGCATTGCTCTAAAAAAGACACCCATAACTGAATTTCTTATGACAGACTTTCGTACTCGCATTGCTGTGCTGGACTATGGCATGGGCAATCTTCATTCTGTATCAAAGGCGCTGGAGCATGTGGCTCCACGAGCTGAAGTGATCGTAACGTCTGACGCTGCGGTGGTAGCCGATGCTGATCGAGTGGTATTTCCTGGTGTGGGCGCTATCCGTGATTGTATGGCGGGAATTCGTCGCCTCGGTTTTGACAAGTTGGTGGCCAAAGCCATTGAGGAAAAGCCGGTACTTGGAATTTGTGTCGGGATGCAGGCACTGCTCGAACACAGTGAAGAGAATAACGGCATTGATTGCCTGGGAATTTTACCCGGCAAAGTGCGATTTTTTGGTCGCGACTTGCATGACCCTACTGGTGAAAAATTAAAAGTACCCCACATGGGATGGAACAGAGTTAACCAATCTATTGATCACCCCATGTGGCAGGGTATTGAGCAGGGCAGTCGGTTTTACTTTGTACATAGCTACTATGTCGATGAAAGCCAACAAGAATTGGTGGCGGGTACCTGTGACTACTCCGTGAAGTTTGCAGCAGCACTGGTTAGAGATAACCTGTTTGCCGTGCAGTTCCACCCTGAGAAAAGCCAGACAGCAGGGCTACAGTTACTCAGTAATTTTGTAACATGGCAGGGGGCTTCATAGTCTATCTGTTAATGACCCAGATATTCATGGCTCAATAAACTTCCGTGGTGAATGGTTTATTACCAACAAAAACACCTAATTATTAACCCTAGATGTGACAGGAATTAATTCGTGCTGATTATCCCCGCTATTGATTTGAAGGACGGCGAATGCGTACGCTTACGCCAAGGCCGTATGGAAGATTCCACGGTATTTTCTGGTAGCCCTGTGGACATGGCGACCCGATGGGTGAACACAGGTGCACGCCGGTTACACCTGGTAGATCTAAATGGCGCTTTTGCTGGAGAGCCCGTTAATGGTGAGGTGGTGACTGATATCGCCAAAGCCTACCCTGATTTGCCTATTCAAATTGGTGGGGGCATTCGCAGTGGTGAGACCATTGAGACCTACCTGAAAGCCGGTGTTGAATACGTCATTATTGGCACTAAAGCAGTAAAAGAACCCAAGTTTGTCACTGAAATGTGTCAGCAGTTTCCAGGTCATATCATTGTGGGTATTGATGCTAAAAAAGGTTTGGTGGCTACAGATGGTTGGGCTGAAGTGACAGAAGTGAAAGCGGCGGATTTGGCGAAGCAGTTTGAGTCAGATGGTGTCAGTGCGATTGTTTACACAGATATTGATCGTGACGGGATGATGCAGGGTGTTAATGTGGAAGCGACGTTGGCCATGGCCAAAGCATCATCAATTCCGGTAATCGCTTCCGGTGGTATCACTAACATGGATGATATTGTGGCTCTCAAGAGGGTCGCTAGTCAGGGTATTCTCGGTGCTATTACAGGGCGAGCTATCTACGAGGGAACGCTGGATGTGGCTGAAGCTCAATTGCTTTGTGACCAGTGACTTTCGGGCTAAATTAGTACGCATCTAAAGATTTTTAGCAAGAAAACAGAAGCCACTAGTAAGAAAATAGAAGCCCCCTAATGTAGATGGGTGGTGTTAGTGGTTATTATTTCTTCTTTTATTCTTCAGCAGTAAATCCGCATCAACCGCGTCATATTTAGCACCTAACCAGAGTGCTATGATAAAAACAGCACTTTGGATTTGGTTGTTCTGATTATGGCTCGTGGTGATCATGTTTATGTTCGTCGTTTTGGTGGCATGTATGCCCACCATGGTATTGATGCTGGTGACGGGACAGTTATTCACTACTCCAGTAGTCATTGGTTGTCTCTCAGGCAAGTGCGCCGTACTGCTATGACCAAGTTTGCAAAGGGTGATGAGGTTTATGTTCGGGATTACAGCCGATTCTTTGAAAAACTACAGCGTGGGGATTTGGTTGATCAAACCAGTCAGGGTTTGAATCAATTAATGGATAGCCTGCGAGGCCTGCATGTTGGTGCGCTAGATTTCTCAGTAGAGGCCGTGATGGAGCGGGCAGAAAATCGTCTCGGTGAATTTGCTTTCGATATCGTTTTCAATAACTGCGAACATTTTGCCACTTGGTGTAAAACTGGCATCAGTAATAGCGAACAGATCACTGATCTTTGGCGGCAAGTGTTAACAGGTGGGGGTTTGGTGAAGCCCGGTTTAGGCTCAAAGGATACCAGTAAAGCCCTGGCTGATATTGCGGAAATCCCTTGGCGTCTTCTTAAATAGTGTCCTATTTTTAAATGTAACCGGGACTTTATTTTCCTCGGACATTCTAGGAGGCTATATGGGTAAGGGCGATAAAAAAACCCGTCGTGGAAAAATCTGGCGCCACAGTTACGGCACAACTCGACTGAAAGCAAATCGTAAACGCGCTAAGAGTGGGAAAAAATAGCTAGAGAGTCACTAGCCCAATTTAAAGAGGGCTGTTTAGAGAGTGTCGTTACTTAATGGGTGACTATTAATGAGCGGTTTGGTTTAGCAAGAACTCCACCAGTGCTTTTTGGGCATGGAGGCGGTTCTCAGCTTCATCCCATACCACCGACCATTTGGATTCCATAATTGTGTCGCTAATTTCAAGTCCGCGGTAAGCGGGTAGGCAATGCATAAAGAGTGCATCTTCTGCCGCATGCGACATCACTTCTTCATTCACTTGGAAGCCAGCGAAGGCTTGCTCTCTCAGCTGTTTTTCTTCTTCCTGGCCCATAGAAGCCCACGTATCGGTTACCACTAAGTCTGCGCCAACAATTGCGCTGGCTGGATCGCGAACAACAGAGACACGGCTGCTGAATTTTTCTAATAAATCAGCTGATGGCTCGTACCCTTCGGGGCAGGCAATGATCAATTGAAAATCCAGCATGTCTGCAGCATTCATATAGGACTGGCACATGTTATTGCCATCACCGACCCAGACGACACGCTTGCCCTGAATACTACCGCGATGCTCCTCATAGGTTTGCATATCGGCCAATAGCTGGCAGGGGTGATAGTCATCAGTGAGTGCATTGATGACGGGAACGGATGAGTATTCGGTAAACTTCTGTAGCTTGTCGTGACCGTAGGTGCGCACCATGATGATGTCCACCATGCCAGAAATTACTCTGGCAGAGTCTTCAATGGGTTCACCCCGTCCCAATTGTGTGTCATTGGGTGAGAGGAATAAGGCGCTACCACCCAGTTGAGCCATCCCCGCTTCAAAGGACACCCTTGTACGGGTAGAGGATTTTTCAAAAATCATTGCCAGCACTTTGCCTGGAAAAGGCTGGTCAGCAGTGCCGTTACGATGTGCTGTCTTAAGCTCAATGGCCCGTTTTAGCAATTGTTGCAATTCCTCTTTAGAGAGGTCTTGCAGCGTCAAAAAATGTCTTAGCGCCATGATTTATAACTCCTGCCTGATCAGGTCGCTCAAGATATCTACCAGCTGATCAGCTTCTTCATTATTTATAATCAGTGGCGGTAATAACCGGATCACTGATTGGGCTGTCACATTGATTAGCAGCCCTTTTCCAGCGGCTTTATCGACGAGTGAAGCACAAGGTTCACTGAGCTCGATAGCCAGCATCAGACCTTGCCCCCGGATTTCTACCACATTGGTGCAACCTGCCAACTTACGGGCTAGATGTTGTTTTAGGTAGTTACCCATGATCTGAGCCTGTTCACAAAGCCCATCGTTGATGATCGTATCTACGGTTGCCAGCCCCGCAGCACAGGCCAGAGGGTTACCACCGAAGGTTGAGCCATGACTGCCTGGTTGCATAAGGTCAGCTGCCTTTTCTCCTGCAAGGCAGGCACCAATGGGCATGCCGTTGCCCAGCCCTTTCGCCATAGTCACCACATCTGGAAGTAGGTCGTAATGCTGATAATTAAAGTAGCGTCCGGTACGGCCATTGCTGGTCTGAATCTCATCTAACATCATCAACCAGCCTTGGTCATCGCAAAGCTGGCGTATACCGGGTAAGTAATCATCTGAGGGGGTTTGAATACCACCTTCCCCCTGAATTGGCTCAACGAGCACAGCCGCTACATTTTTGTTGTTGGCAGCAATAGTTTTTAGGGATGCTAGGTCGTTATATGGCGCCCGAACAAACCCTCTCACCAGCGGCTCAAAACCGGCATGTACTTTGCGGTTACCCGTGGCAGATAAGGTGGCCAGAGTCCGACCGTGGAATGAATTTTCCATCACGATAATGACCGGTTCAGAAATACCTTTCTGATGACCAAAGAGGCGTGCGAGTTTGATCGCTGTTTCATTAGCCTCTGCACCGGAATTGCTGAAGAATAGCTTGCTCATTCCGGAAATATCCCGCAACCGCTCTGCCAATTTTTCCTGAACAGCAATGTTGTAGAGGTTGGAGCAGTGGGTCAGGGTGGCGGCTTGATCCGCAATGGCTTTGGTAACAGAAGGGTGGGCATGACCTAAGCCGCAGACAGCAATGCCAGAAAGAGCATCCAGATAACGGTTGCCCTGATCATCCCAAACCCAGACTCCTTGGCCTTTGCTGAGGGTGAGCTTCCGGGTTCCGTAATTGTTCATTAATGCACTGCTGGCCATGCCTGTACTCTCAATTAAAAGTATCAATAGCGATCTCAATATGAGATCGATAGGTTTTAAACAAAAAAGCCTTAAAACGAAAAAAGGCAGCCACCTGCTGCCTTAATAGGCGGATTTTATAAGGAATTATGCAGGTTGGCAACGATTGAGCGGATGGGTGACAGCTGAAGTTCAATCTATCAGGACATTGGTCAAATTTATGAGGCTATTAGAGGTCATCTATTTATTGTGGGACTTGTTTGTATCGCTGTTTTGGACAGACCATTTCGGTAAGGCGCTGTTTGACCTGTTAGCGTTGGTTTTTAAAGACTAACCGCCTGATTTGCGCAATTTGCTGTGGCTGTACCATGCCCAAAGTCCGGTCAAGGCTAGTAGGCACACTAATAACCCGATCAAATCGACAAATAGTACGCCAGCATTGCCAAAAAAGCGGCCGCTGTGTAGATCGAGTATGAGTGTTTCCAGTGATATTCCTGGGCGCTCGGCTCTATTATCTAATTGTGCTGCAAGCGGTGTTGGCAGAGGGGAGGGCATGCTCCAGCCCTTCTGATGGTGATCGACGTGTAAGAGGTTCAGAGTGTCGATATTGAGTGATACAGTTTGGTTGCCGATATTGATCAAAATCTTCTGGTCAGCGACCTGAAGTGCTGTAGCCCCTGTTGGTAGACCGCTGAGTTGATCCAGCTTTTCAACCAGCTCTCCTTCGGGTGTGAGAATAACCAGTGCATCTTGGCACAGAGCGAGAAGTAGCGACTGAAAGTGGGCTGCTCCCAAGAGCGGTGGTTGGCAATTGGCCACCGATTTATCGTTAAGAAATAACTCGTTGTGCCCAGAGTGACTCAGCCATTTTTCATTAATATTAAATCCATGGTGCTCAGTGGGTTGGGCGTTGTCACTTTCAAAGCCATACCAGTCCATCAGCCATTGATACTGAAGAGCTTGTTTGCTGAGCTCGAGGGAGGGGGAGTGGTTTAACAACAGGCCGGTGATGGCAAGAAAAATCACCATAATGACGACGGATAACCCAATGCGCCGATGCCAGCGCAGGTTAAGAATAATGTTTTTACGGAGTTTCTGTGACAAGAGGTCTGGTCTCTTTGCTTTGTGTTGGCTTGTCTTGAGCTTGCTTGCTTTGTGCTGAAATCACTTGTTGATGATAGAAAAGCGCCAGAGTGGCAACTTTTGTTACCGCTCGAACAGACAGTGTGGCACCAGTTATACCATCAATATGTGTATCCAGTTTTTTGTCGGGTGTTATTTTGACGTCCAGATACTGAGCTGTAAATGCTGGATAGCGTACTTCCCACCCACGACTTTCTCGGAAGGCCAGTATCTTAACCTGCTCGATACTACCTTGGTTCACTACCACACCTATAGTAATGGGCAATTCTTTACCAATTTCTTCCTTGATCCATACAGTTTTTTCGCCCAATCGCCAGTATCGTACTCTTATGCCGCGAACAGGGCGTTTAATAATTTTTCGAGCAGTTTTTTTTAGCTCTGGAGTTAACCATAGGTACTCCTGCTGGGGTTCTTCGGGGCTAAAAACTTCTGAAAGGAACTCAGGTACGGTTTGGTAAATACCTTTGCTGAGTGCTGTACTTGAAAATAAAAGGGTAAAAAATAATAGGAGAGCCACAGATGTGACTCTCCTATAGAGGGAGGGGAGAGAGGGAGAGTCGTTAATTAGAAGCTCCAACCTATACCCAGGTTAAATCCACGAAGCTCATCGCCAGTTTCAGTGTCTTCACGCATATAGTCTGCTTTCAATACCACATGTTCATCAAGCCAGTAGTTGAAACCTAGGTCATACTGCTGTCTTTCAGTATCACTGCTGTCTCCAGCCTGATTGTCCCATTCACTGTAGCGGGCGAAGATACCGAGTTTTTCGGTGAGGCGGTATGACGGCTCGATGTAAAAACCTTCCTGCTCATCGGCACCAGCTATCACATTTTCAATCACGTCATCGATATCCCAATGTGCGTAGAGAGCTCGTACGCCAATGGGGCCGTTATTATACGCGGCATGTAATTCCCAAAGGTTAGCGTCGGCTTCTTCTTCACCAGCAAAGGACTCACCTTGCCAAACATCCGTTTGGTGTTGAACCGTTGCGGCCAATTCCAGGCCGGGCATGCCAGTGTATTTGATGCGTGCGGTGTATGCCAGGTCATCACCTTTTGCTTTACTGACTTTTTGGCGACCATCGCGAATTTTTGATTTACTGTTTGTGGGATCAATAAATAACCCTGAGTGAACGCCAGCGTCATAGCTAAAGCCTTCGGCAATTTCACCGCTGAACATAGCGCCACCTTCCCACCATGTAGCAGGAATGATGTTTTTTTCAACAGGGTTACGTTCTACGCCGTAAAAGGCGTCTGGTTCGTGAGTCTCGTTGATGAGGCCCACAGGTACCAAAAAGACACCAGCTTTGGCGCGGTGGTTTTCTGTGTAATCCCATTCGATATAGGCCTGTTCAACTTCTACTTCGCCACCATTGGAACCATCTTTGGTATCTTTGACTAAACTGTGTTCAACTTCCAGTTCAGAGTAGAATCTCAAGTCATCGTTAAACTGATGGCCAAAGAACATGACAAAACGGTGAAGGTCAAATTCATCCTTTGATTTGTCGGAATCGTCAGATGTCAGGTTGTTGTAGTGCAGCTCACCATAACCACCGATACTGGTTTTATCTGCCCACTCAGCAAGATTGGCCATAGGGCCAGCGGTGACTTCCTCTACGGCGGCAAAAGTAGCTTCGGTTTTAACTTCCGTTTCTGATACCCGTTGTTCAGTTTTTTCAAGTTGGGCGTTTAGTTGGGCAATTTCAGTCTGTTGTTTTTGAACCAACTCCCACATTTCCTCCAGGCTTGGTGCTGCCTGAGCTCCGGCAGCGACATTGATGGCTATAATAGCGGCCAAAAGTTTTTTGTTCATGTTACTAATCCCCATTAGTTGTGATGTCTAAGAATTGGCCGGTACTATAGGGATTTCTAAATGCAAATGCAAACAATTCTCATTTGCATTTGACTCAGATCATATAGATGCGCCCATTAATGGCTATAAGGCATAGATTTTTTTGGTTAAATGGTTTTAGAGAGGCGCTTATAGGAGTAAAATAGTTGACCTTTCTAGTCGACTATTATTGTTACAGAGGTATGAATTAATGGATATTATGGAAACCATTCGAGATCAGGTGGAAGGTAATCCAGTCATTTTGTATATGAAGGGCTCTCCCAGCCAACCCCAGTGCGGTTTCTCAGCTCGTACTATAGAAGCACTTACATCCTGCGGCGAACGCTTTGCTTATGTGGATATACTTTCCAATCCAGAGATTCGCGCGAATCTGCCGAAATTTGCAAACTGGCCGACATTTCCTCAGTTGTGGATCAATGGTGAGTTGATCGGCGGTTGTGACATTGTCACTGAAATGCATGCCAAAGGTGAGTTGATAGAGTTAGTGAAAGAGGCGGCACAGAGTGCTGCTGAATAGCCTATAGTATCTTCTAGGTATTAGACGTCGCTTATTACTGCCATAGCTAATTACAATGAGACAGGTTTGTTTCATTGTGTAAGATTGGCTATACCAAATTTGAGAATTAGGGTATCAATTATCCTAGGTTGTTCTGAAAAACTGACTGATTAAGGAGTTACACATGGGAGTATTAGTAGGTAAGCCGGCCCCAGATTTCACCTCTGGTGCAGTATTGGGTAATGGCGAAATTGTAGATGGGTTTAACCTGTCCGAAACCATTAAAGGTAAAAAGGCAGTTGTTTTCTTTTATCCGCTGGATTTTACCTTTGTATGCCCTTCAGAGCTGATTGCATTCGATCACCGTATTGAAGATTTCCAGAAACGTGGTGTTGAAGTAATTGGTGTTTCTATTGATTCCGTCTTTACCCACAACGCGTGGCGTAATACAGCTATTAATGATGGCGGTATTGGTCCAGTGAGATATCCGTTGGTAGCGGATATGAAGCACGAAATTTGTCAGGCTTATGATGTTGAGTTCGATGCGGCAGGCGTAGCCTTCCGTGGTTCGTTTTTGATTGATGAAGAGGGTGTTGTTCGTCACCAAGTGGTTAATGACCTGCCTTTAGGTCGTAACATTGATGAAATGTTACGCATGATTGATGCATTGAGCTTCCATCAACAGCACGGTGAAGTGTGCCCTGCTGGTTGGAAAGAAGGTGACAAGGGTATGGACGCATCACCAGATGGTGTTGCTTCGTACTTGGCAGAAAACTCTGATTCGTTGTAAGTATCGAGTCACTGTAAGTAAGCAGCTGCCAAATCTAGAGCCGCAGGTGAGCGTAGTCTCCTGCGGCTTTTTATTGGGTGCTAATTCTTAATGCTAAAATGTTACCTTCATCCTTTTGAAGGAGAAGAGAAAGCTATGGATGAAGATCGTCTGGTCGAAGTGGAAACCAAATTGGCGTATCAGGAAGATACCATTCAGCAGCTGAATGATGTGATTTGTCGCCAACAGGATCAGATTGATGCCTTGTTGGTTAAATGCGAACTCTTGGTTTCTAGAATGAAAGAGTTAGATGTTGACCAGCCGGATGATAAACCGGTAGATGAAAGGCCTCCTCACTATTAGTTTTTAGAGGTAATTGATAGTTTGTAGCAGATGATGGTTTTGTGTAGATATAAATGAACTGACATAAAAAACGCGGCATTAGCCGCGTTTTTTATGTCAGTTTCTTAGCTAGCTTTGTTCGGATTTTGCGTGAATACCTGCGCCGATCATCGCTGTCATATTAAGTATTCCTCTACCAGAAACAGAAGGGATCAAAATATGTGCTGGTTTTTCGAGGCCATAGAGGAACGGGCCAACTAAACGTGCATTAGTGAGTGAGCGAATTAACCCTAAGGCAATGCTGGCTGCATCCATATTAGGCATAATCAGCACGTTAGCACGACCATTGAGGTTAGCATCTTTACAGATACTCGCTCTAAGTGTTTCGTTGAGTGCTGACATGGCGTGCATTTCACCTTCGATTTGTACATCGGGCAATTGATGCCGTAAGCGTTCGGAGGCACGCTTCATTTTGTGGGCAGACTCGTCATCGTAAGTGCCAAAGTTGGAGTGAGACAGTAATGCGACTTTGGGCTTAATGCCAAAGCTTTTCGCAAAGCGGATGGCGTCTTTGGCGGTGGTTACGACCTGATCCTCGGAGGGGTCAACATTGACAAAGGGGTCAGCCAGAAATAGAGGGCCATCTTCCAATAGTAGTACGCAGATAGATGACACATGGCCGTCTGCATTGCTGGGGGGGATAATACTTTGGATGTTCTTGAGGTGTTCGTCATACCGACCCACTTTACCGCAGACGAGTCCCTCGGCATCGCCAAGCGCTACCATGATGGCGGCCAGTACGGTGTTGTTATTGTGTATGGCATTTTGGGCGGCTTCAACAGAAACACCTGAACGGCCAACGCATTGGTGGTAGTGCTGCCAATAGTTTTCGTGGTGGTCACCTTCTTCAGGATCAAATATCTCTACATCAATTCCGGGGCGGACTCTCAGCCTCATTTCCTCAAGTTTGCGTTTGATAATGGCTGGGCGGCCGATCAATATGGGTTTGGCTACCTTCTCGTCTACAATGCCCTGCATTGAATGCAGTACATCGTCATTTTCCCCTTCTGCATAGGCAATGCGGGGTGGGTTTTTGCGAGCCAGTTCAATCATGGGCTGCATAAACAGGCGGCTACGGCTGACATAGGAGTGCAGCTTGTTGCGATAGGCTTCCATATCCTCAATGGGGCGTGTTGCGACACCGCTTTCCATGGCAGCTTTGACGACAGCCAGTGGTACTTCTTCAATTAATCGGGGGTCAAAGGGTTTGGGAATCAGGTAGTCTGGCCCAAACTTTAATTCCTCGCCTGCATAGGCTTCAGCAACGACCTGTGATGTTTCTCTGTGAGCTAGGTCAGCAATGGCCTTGACGCAGGCTTGTTTCATTTCATCATTGATGACGGTCGCGCCGCAGTCTAGTGCACCACGGAAAATAAATGGGAAGCAGAGGACGTTGTTAACCTGGTTGGGGTAGTCGGAGCGGCCCGTCGCTAGAATGGCATCTGGTCTGGCGGCCTTGGCCAGCTCTGGCATAATTTCTGGTGTTGGATTCGACATGGCCAAAATCAGTGGGTTGGCTGCCATCTTCTTCACCATATCAGCCTTGAGAATTCCTGGGCCTGACAACCCCAGAAACAGATCGGCATCAGCAATGGCATCGTCCAGAGTGCGGTCGTTGGTTTCTACAGCGTAGCCTTCTTTCCAGGGGTTCATGCCGGCTTCTCGGCCTTTGTATATGACCCCATTGCGGTCAATCATGCGGACATTATCTTTGCGAAGTCCCATGCTTACCAGCAGATCCACACAAGCGATGCTTGCAGCACCGGCACCAGTGACGACCAGTTTTATGTCTTCAATATTTTTTTCGACAATACGCAAGCCGTTGTAGACGGCTGCTGCAGAAACAATAGCTGTCCCATGTTGGTCATCATGGAAGACCGGTATGTTCATTCGTTCGCGCAATTTTTGCTCAACAAGGAAGCATTCAGGCGCTTTAATATCTTCTAGGTTGATGCCGCCAAAAGTTGGTTCAAGGGACGCGATAATGTCGACGAGCTTGTCAACATCGGTTTCATCGAGCTCAATATCGAACACATCAATATTGGCGAATTTTTTAAACAATACGGCCTTGCCTTCCATGACTGGTTTCGATGCTAGAGGGCCTATATCTCCAAGGCCCAACACCGCAGTGCCATTGCTCACTACGCCTACAAGATTTCCTCGTGCGGTAACACGTGCCACATCTGTAGGGTTTTTTACAATCAATCCACAGGCGTAGGCTACGCCAGGGGAGTAGGCTTCGGATAGGTCGCGTGCATTGGCCAGTGGCTTGGTGGGCCGGATTTCCAGCTTTCCTGGAACTGGCTCCATATGATAGCGAAGAGCGCTTTCCTTAAATGAGTCAACCATTATTTCTTCTCATAAATGACTTGTTGGGGTTGTATGGGGCGTGTCTCGTGGCGCCCCTGACAGGGCGGCTATTCTACCGTGACCTAGGGAGTAATTTCCATGTGAATTACTGGGTAGCACTGGTTGAACAGATTGTGTAGTTTATATACATAATCTTGAGTTATCAATAGAGGGTTCTCTTTTTGTCAGGATCGGACGTATACATTAAACAACATCAATAAACCGCTTTAATCCACTGTTTAATATAAATTTATATGTGTTGTATGTGAGGTTTTTGTGTTTGTAATTATTTTACATAAAATGATTTAGGGGTGGAGGCGTTACTATTAAAGTTACTACGGATAAGGTGTTTACTATTACAGCAGCGACGATGGGTATTAGCCTTTCTGGTGTTGCATGGTGGGAGGATTGTAGATTGAGCAGGTCGATCAATAACGTTTATAGTGATAAAAGTGTTGTTGATCAAAGGGGATAAGTCTGTGCCAATTATTCACTATATTGAGGCTGATGGTTCTGAGTATGAGGCTGATGTCCCAGTGGGAAGTTCGGTGATGCAGGGTGCTGTGGATAATATGATTGACGGCATCCTTGCTGAATGTGGTGGGGCATGTCGATGTGCTACTTGTCATTGTTATGTAGATGAAGGTTGGTATGAGCAAGTTGGTGGGCCAGGGAGTGCAGAAAAAGAGATGCTTGAAATGGTCGTTGATCCTCAGGATACAAGTCGTTTGAGCTGCCAAATCAAAGTGACTGAAGAGCTGGATGGCCTGGTCGTCAGGCTGCCGCAGTCTCAGTATTAGCACACACGCTCACAGCCTTTGTTGAACAAGGCGCTTACTGCGCATAAGGAAGGCTTGGGCTACAATCCTTTAAACCAGTCCTGAAAGTAACGGCCTACCACTGGCGTCTCATTTTTCTTATTAGTGATGGCGCCTATCAGGCTCAGTAGCCAGATCACTAGCATAATGACACCCCATACCATGGCTAGTGTGCCATTCACCATGTTCAGTGCTGCATTGCCCAAGACGCCGATAATCATGATGCCCAGATATTGGCGGATATAGTATGAGGCAAATTCGTCCTTGTTGTTCATGTTGAGGATGAGTGCAATGATCCATCCCATCAATGTGATATGGGCGATAATCGCCTTAGCTTTGCCGCTCATGATGCGGGCTCCTGTTTGAGAGGATTTGTTTGAGTTGAAGGTTTGTTTGAATTTTGGAGTGAGCCGTGGGTCCTGTCAATCCCAGCCGCCCAGGTCCTTCCATCGATTGACAATACCGCAGAACAGTTCAGCTGTTTTTTCGGCATCGTAGGCTGCGGAGTGGGCCTTGTCATTGTTGAACTTTATTTCTGCGACATCGCAAGCCTTGGCTAGGACTGTTTGTCCATAGGCGAGCCCGGCAAGAGTGGCAGTGTCAAAACAGGAGAATGGGTGAAACGGATTACGCTTAATGTTGTTACGTGTGACAGCCGTATTGAGAAATCCTAGATCGAAATGAGCATTGTGGGCCACCATGATGGCTCGGTTGCAGTGGGCTTCCTTGACAGCGGCCCGAATGGGTTGAAACAGAGACTTGAGCGCCTCGTCTTCTTCAAGGGCCATACGGTAAGGGTCGTCTGGGTTTATGCCGGTGATATCCAATGCAGCCTGTTCAATATTTGAGCCTTCGAAAGGGATGACGGCATGGCAAAGGGTTTCGTCAGGCATCAGAATGCCATCCTCATCCATGGCTAGCGTCACAGCAGCAATTTCCAGCAGCGCATCAGTATCTGAGTTGAAGCCGCCCGTTTCTACATCAACAACGATGGGCAAAAATCCTCTGAAACGATCTGAGATGGGTGGGTGCATGATTAGGTGCTTGCCTTATTAATTATTTGCCATTGTCGGGTTTCACCGGCACCGAGAGGTGTCAGGGTGTTGTTGCCAAAGGGCAATGCTTCTGGGCTTTTCCATGCGGACCTTTTCAGGGTGATCGTGTCGCCGTTTCGTGGCAACCCGTAGAAATCTGCCCCAAAATGACTAGCAAAACCTTCTAGCTTATTCAGAGCACCTGCTTGTTCAAAAGCTTCAGCGTACAGTTCAATGGCGGCATGGTTTGAATAGCAGCCGGCACACCCACAGGCATTTTCCTTTTTGTCAGTGGCGTGGGGGGCTGAGTCTGTGCCCAAAAAATATTTGGGGCTGCCACTGGTAGCTGCCGTGACCAGTGCTTCTTGATGAATGTTTCGCTTAAGGATTGGCAGGCAGTAGTAGTGAGGTTTTATTCCGCCCGCTAACATATGGTTGCGGTTGTAGAGTAGGTGTTGTGGGGTGATTGTCGCAGCCACATGGGTTGACGCTTCCGCGACAAACTGGGCGCCTTCGCGAGTAGTGATATGTTCAAGCACCACTTTTAGACCAGGAAAGTCGTGGACCAAGGTTTTCAAGTGGCGCTCAATAAAAACAGCTTCTCGGTCAAATATGTCAATGTCCTGATCTGTGATTTCACCGTGCAAAAGTAGGGGTAGACCTTCTTTTTCCATCTGAGCCAAAACAGGGTATATGTTGGTCAAACGGGTAACACCAGAGTCAGAGTTAGTTGTGGCGCCAGCTGGGTAGTATTTACAGGCAAAAATGTTGCCTGAAGCCTTCGCTCGGGTAATTTCTTCGGGCTGGGTATTGTCTGTGAGATACAAGACCATCAGGGGTTGCCAGTGACTACCGGTAGGCCGATGTTTCATGATGCGCTCGCCGTAGGCTTGGGCTTGTTCTGTATTGAGAACCGGCGGTACCAGGTTAGGCATGATGATAGCTCGGCCAAAGTAGCGGGCTGCATCGGGAACTGTGTAGGGCAGGGCATCACCATCTCGCAGATGTACATGCCAGTCATCGGGACGAGTTATTGTCAGTTGTGTCATGTGTTCTGCTTATGTCTGAGGCTTGTTACAGAAGTGGATGCTACCGGAATATAGTGTGGCTTTATAGTGTGGCTTGAATGGTTAAGGCTCAAAGAATTTGTCATTTGCTTTTGTTGTCTCAGGCTTTTACAAGGTAATTGCCCGGCATTTGCTGTGAAACTGGTCGCTGGCATATTAGAATAGCGACCAATTTTCATCCCTAAATTTTCTAATCAGGAGTTGTGTCGTGTCCGACATTAAGAAAGTCGTTTTAGCTTATTCAGGGGGCCTGGATACCTCTGTTATCGTCAAATGGTTACAAGAAACTTATCAGTGTGAGGTGGTCACGTTTACCGCTGATATTGGTCAGGGCGAAGAAGTTGAGCCCGCACGAGCTAAAGCTGAAGCGTTGGGTGTGAAAGAGATTTATATTGACGATCTGCGTGAAGAGTTTGTTCGCGATTATGTGTTTCCAATGTTTCGGGCAAATACCATTTATGAAGGCGAATACCTGCTGGGTACTTCCATTGCCCGTCCTTTAATTGCCAAACGATTGATTGAAATTGCCAACGAAACGGGTGCAGATGCCATTTCCCATGGCGCAACCGGTAAAGGGAATGATCAGGTGCGTTTTGAATTGGGGGCCTATGCGTTAAAGCCGGGTATAGAAGTGATAGCACCCTGGCGTGAGTGGGATTTGACGTCCCGTGAAACGCTGATGAATTATTGTGAGACCCACAATATCCCGGTTGATTTTTCTGGTAAAAAGAAAAAATCACCTTATTCCATGGATGCCAACCTGCTACATATTTCCTACGAGGGTGGCAATTTGGAAGACCCCTGGTGGGAGCCGGAAGAAGATATGTGGCGTTGGAGTATGTCTCCTGAAAACGCCCCAGATGTGCCTACCTATATTGAGCTGAGCTACACAAAAGGCGATATTGTGGCGATTGATGGACAGCCCATGTCTCCAGCCACTGTGCTCGAGCACCTTAATAAGGTGGGTGGTGATAACGGTATTGGGCGATTGGACCTTGTTGAAAATCGTTATGTGGGAATGAAAGCTCGGGGCTGTTACGAAACACCCGGTGGCACCATCATGTTACGTGCGCATCGTGCGATCGAATCCCTGACTCTGGATAGAGAAGTGGCCCATTTAAAAGATAGCCTAATGCCAAAGTATGCCGAGATGATTTACAACGGTTACTGGTGGTCCCCAGAACGACATATGCTCCAAACCATGATTGACGAGACTCAGGACGTGGTCAATGGCGTGGTCCGCCTGAAGTTATACAAGGGCAATGTGACGGTGGTGGGACGGCAGTCTGAAGATAGCCTTTTCGATGAAAAAATTGCCACCTTTGAGGATGATGCCGGTGCCTATGATCAGAAGGATGCGGAGGGTTTCATTAAATTGAATGCATTGCGTCTTAGAATTGCCGCTAATAAGGGGCGCAGCTTGAGTTGATTTCCTCCATGGCCATATGAAACTTGACGTAAATCAATATCTGTCATTAGCTGTTAAGGAATAATACCGGCGTGGTAGGTGAGGGGAGTTTGCACCCACCACTAAAGAGTTTTAATTACCAGACTTACTACGAGAAAATAAAAATGAGTAGCAATGTCACGACCGCTGGCGATTTGCCGGTTTATAACACCAGAGTGGTAAAGCAATTTGCCATCATGACTGTGGTTTGGGGAATTGTGGGTATGTTGGTCGGCGTTATTCTTGCCGCCGAACTAATCTGGCCTGACCTGAATATGCAGTTACCCTGGTTTCATTTTGGTCGCTTGCGTCCATTACATACTAACGCAGTAGTTTTTGCCTTCGGTGGTTGCGCGCTCTTTGCGTCCGTCTACCATGTTGTGCAACGAACCTGTCATACCCCGCTATTTTGCAACTGGTTAGCAGGTTTTACCTTTTGGGGGTGGCAAGCCGTTATTGTTTCGGCTGTGATATCTCTGCCTTTGGGTATGACGAGCACAAAAGAATATGCTGAGCTGGAATGGCCGATTGATATTGCCATTACTCTGGTTTGGGTGTCATTTGCTGTTGTCTTCTTTGGTACGGTTATGAAGCGGACAACGTCACATATTTATGTGGCAAACTGGTTTTTTGGTGCCTTTATTATTGCGGTAGCTGTTTTACATTTAGGTAATAGTGCTGCAATACCTGTGACGGCAATGAAATCTTACTCTGCCTATGCAGGGACTATTGATGCGATGGTTCAGTGGTGGTATGGCCACAATGCAGTAGGCTTCTTTTTAACGGCTGGCTTTCTGGGAATGATGTACTATTTTGTCCCGAAGCAGGCTGGCCGTCCGGTTTACTCCTATCGTTTATCGATCGTGCATTTTTGGGCATTAATTGCTGTTTATATTTGGGCGGGTCCTCACCACCTAATGTACTCTGCACTTCCTGATTGGGTTCAGAGCCTGGGTATGGTGATGTCATTGATTCTGTTGGCCCCCTCATGGGGCGGTATGATTAACGGCATGATGACGTTGTCCGGTGCCTGGCACAAACTGCGGTATGACCCGACATTACGTTTTCTTGTGGTTTCTCTTTCCTTCTACGGTATGTCTACCTTTGAAGGACCAATGATGGCGATTAAGACAGTCAATGCGCTGTCTCACAACACTGACTGGACTATCGGTCATGTGCATTCAGGGGCATTGGGCTGGGTAGCTATGGTGTCTATCGGGATGCTGTATCACCTCATTCCGGTCCTCTATAAGCGTAGTCAGATGTACAGCATTCAGCTGATTAATCTTCACTTTTGGCTCTCAACGATTGGTACTGTGCTCTACATTGCATCCATGTGGGTGAATGGTATTGCACAGGGCTTGATGTGGCGTGCCTTTAATACTGATGGGACTTTAACTTATAGCTTTGCTGAGTCCATTGCGGCGAGCTATCCCGGCTACTATGTGAGGCTGTTCGGGGGGGTAATCTTCTTGTCAGGTATGTTGATCATGGCTTACAACGTATGGCGTACTATTCGTGGTGACGAGCCAAAACAAGCGGCAAGTGCTGAAGCTCAAGCAGCTTAAAAGGAGAGCAACAGTGAAACATGAGATTGTTGAGAAGAATATAGGCCTGATGATTGTGCTGATTGTCGTTGCAATCAGTTTTGGTGGTTTGGCACAGGTTATTCCACTGTTCTGGCAGGCTGAGACTACAGAACCTATTGAGGGTCTTAAGCCGCTAGGTGCAATAGCTCTAGAGGGGCGTGATATCTACATTAAAGAAGGTTGCCATGTTTGCCATACGCAGATGGTTCGCCCCTTCCGTGCTGAGACAGAGCGTTATGGTCATTACTCTGTGGCGGGCGAGCATGTCTATGAACATCCTTTCCTGTGGGGCTCCAAACGCACTGGGCCAGATTTGGCTCGAGTGGGTGGCCGTTACAGTGATGACTGGCATATGGCGCACCTCTATAACCCAAGGGATGTCGTGCCTGAGTCCAACATGCCCGGCTTCTCCTGGTTATTTGAAAACACTCTGACGGGTGAAGATACTGCTGCCAAAATGACGGCCTTGAGGATAGTCGGTGTTCCTTATACTGATGAGGATATCGCTAATGCTGCCGTACCATTTGCCAGTGGTGAGGTGACAGAAGTTGATGCTCTGGTGGTTTATTTACAGCAGCTCGGTACTTTGCTGACGAGGAAGCGCTAATGGACGAAGGAACACTACAAGGTATTGGCACAGTTCTGACTATGGTTGCATTTTTAGGTGTGTGCTGGTGGGCCTTTAGTGGTGACAAGAAAAAAGATTTTGATGAGGCAGCACAACTGCCGTTTGCCGATGAGAAAACATCGTCGCAAAACAAAAATAAATAGAGGTAGGACCTGTTATGAGTACCTTCTGGAGTATCTGGATTATCGTTATTACTGCGGTAACTATCGCTGGGTGTACCTGGCTATTGTTCGCTACCCGTAAGATTGAGGTTTCCTCCGAGGACATCAAAGATGGTGAGGCTCCCAAAACTGGTCATGTATACGATGGTATTGAAGAGTACGACAACCCACTGCCAACTTGGTGGTTCAATATGTATCTTGGCACCGTTATTTTTGGTGTGGTCTATCTGGTGCTGTACCCGGGAATGGGTAGTTATGCGGGTGTGCTGGGTTGGACTCAGACCGGCCAGTGGCAAGAGGAAGTGGATGCCGCAGAAGAAAAATACGCACCGGTTTATGCTCAGTATGCTGATATGCCCGTCGAGGAGTTGATCGCCAATCCCGATGCTATAAAGATGGGCCGTCGCTTGTTTAACAACAACTGTTCGGTTTGTCATGGCTCCGATGGACGGGGCAGTTATGGGTTCCCAAACCTGGCTGATAGTAATTGGTTGTATGGTGGAAGTGCTGCCGATATCAAGGCTTCTATTACTCACGGTCGCCAAGGTGCTATGCCGGCATGGAGTGCTGTTATCGGTGAAGAGGGTGTAGATAACGTCGCTGAATATGTTTTCAATATCAGTGGTCGGGAGCACGATGCAGCCAAGTCAGAGAAGGGTGCTCAGGTTTATACGACTTACTGCGCGGCCTGTCATGGCGCAGATGGCACTGGAATGGCTGCTATTGGTGCGCCAAACTTGACTGATGGCGTGTGGCTCTACGGGGGTTCGCCCTCATTGGTACGACATTCTATCCGTAATGGCCGTAATGGTGATATGCCTGCTCAGGCCGATAAACTCAAGGCAGAAAAAATTCACTTGCTTGCTGGCTACGTGTATAACCTATCTAAAAACCAGTAAGGGTATACCCCTCCGGGGCAGTAGTGGATAGCTTAGTATGAGTGACGATAAAAAGCCTCTCAATCAGCATGGTCATGCTGCCCATGAGGAAACCATCAAGGTTCTGGACCTTTACCAGACCCGAGAGAAAATCCAAACCCGAAAGCTGCCCGGCTTCTTTCGGGACCTCCGGCGCTGGACATGGATACCCATGCTTAGCGCTTATTTTCTTTTACCCTGGATTAATCTTGATGGTCATCAGGCGATCTGGTTTGATCTGCCCGCACGAAAATTCCACGTTTTTTGGATTACATTCTGGCCACAGGACTTTATGTTGTTGTCCTGGGCGTTGATAATTTCAGCATTTGCCCTGTTTACTGCAACAGTTCTGGTCGGTCGTGTTTGGTGTGGTTTTACCTGCCCGCAAACGGTCTGGACTATGTTGTTTATGTCCATTGAAGACTGGTGTGAGGGTGATCGCAATCAGCGAATCAAGCTGGATCAGTCTCACTGGGATTTCAACAAGCTAAAGAAACGGGGTAGTAAGTTTTTCCTTTGGGGGCTGTTGGCTTTTGTGACAGCTCTGACCTTTGTCGGCTACTACAATCCGATCAGGGCGCTGGTGCCAGAGCTATTGAGTTTTTCCGCTCATCCGGCAGCGGTATTCTGGACATTTTTCTTTGCCGTATTGACCTTTATGAATGCGGGTTTTCTCCGTGAGCAAGTGTGCATGTACATGTGCCCCTATGCCCGTTTTCAATCTGTTATGTTCGATAAGGATACGTTAATCGTGTCCTATGATGTCGAGCGCGGTGAGCCCCGTGGTGCACGGAAGAAGTCAGTCGATCATATGGCCGAAGGCAAGGGTGATTGTGTTGACTGTTCGCTCTGTGTACAGGTTTGCCCCACGGGTATTGATATCCGGGATGGCCTGCAATACGAATGTATTGATTGTGGTTTGTGTATCGATGCCTGTAACACGGTGATGGATAAAATGGACTACGAGCCGGGGTTGATTCAGTTCACCACTGAACATGCCATGAAGCATGGGAAAACTCATATTCTAAGGCCGCGTTTTATTGGTTACGTTGTGGCGCTGACAATCATGACGGGCGCCTTTGGTTATAATATTTTCACCCGTATGCCACTTGAGGTGAACATTATTCGCGATCGCAACGTGATGTTCCGTGAAAGCGCTATGGGATTGGTGGAAAATATTTATACCTTAAAAATCAACAATATGGACACCAAGGATCACCGTTATAGTATTCGGGTAGAGGGTGACCATGAGTTTAGTTACAGGGGCGCCGAGCAGGTTACTGTGGTAGAAGGCGAGGTGATGAGTATGCCCGTCAGCGTTGCATTGGACCCTGGTTTGATGAAAAGCCCGAATGTTGATGTCATTTTTGTTGTTGAGTCAGTGGATGATCCAGCAATCAATGCCACTGAAGAAAACCGGTTTATTGGTCCGCGTCTGCGCCGCTAGTGCGCATTCGGGTCTACGATTAAGTCCATGAAAGTTTTTGTGAGGAATACCCCTTGAAACAACCGGCTCAGCCTTCAGAGGCAAAGAGAGAGACAGGCATGGATGACAAGCCTTGGTATCGCCAGTTTTGGCCCTGGTTTTTAATGGCCTTGCCCGGCAGTGTTGTGATTGCGGGTCTGACCACAGTTTATATTGCATTCAATGGTGCAGATACGCTGGTTAATGACAACTACTACCGGGATGGGTTGGCCATTAACCAGAGCTTTGAGCAGGATCACTTGGCCACAGCGATGGGGTTGTCAGCGGAGTTGCGCCTGGATAGTGGCAGTGGTGAGTTATTTGTCACTTTGATGGGCGCTGATGTTAATGCCAGTCACTTGGCTCTTCAATTACTTCACCCAACCGATGGGACCCGCGATAGGGACTTGTCCATGTCATTAATGTCTCCCAATCACTACCGTGTAGATTTAGAACGAAATCTCCGTCACCGGTATTATCTGCGGCTGGTTCCACTACCAGAACAGGAGTGGCGCCTCAGCGGTGAAATTAATTTCTCCGACAGCCAGCAGGTTACCTTGCTAGCTCGATGAGTCACGAAAGCTGCTATCACTGTGGTCTTCCAGTACCAGTAAACTCCAGTTTTACGGTTGAGATTGAGGGTAAGAATCGGGATATGTGTTGCCCCGGTTGTCAGGCTGTAGCGACGGCTATTTGCGATGGTGGTCTATCCCGTTTCTATCAATATCGCGCCTCCAATGCCTCCCGACCTGATCTAACCAAACAAGCTGCACTTGAAGCCTACGATTTACCAGAAGTACAAGCTGACTACGTTGATCAGCTAGACAATGGTCATCGACAAATCCAGTTATTAGTGGGCGGTATTACTTGTGCTGCCTGTGCCTGGCTTATTGAACATCACCTGAAAAAGCAGCCTGGAGTGGTTGACGTGAGGGTTAATGTGACTAACCACCGAGCGCTGGTGGAGTGGGACGCAGGTCAGATCAAATTGAGCCAATTGCTCAGCGGGTTTTTGGCAATTGGTTATGATGCACGACCCGCTAGTGACGAAGAAGCGCGTCAGCTTCGTCAGCATGAAAATCGACGTTTTATACAGCGTTTGGGTGTCGCTGGTTTTGGCATGATGCAAGCGGGCATGTTGGCGGTTGGCCTTTATGCCGGGGCTTTTCAGGGCATGGATCCTGAGTGGCAAAATTATCTGCGGTGGGTAAGCCTGATCGTTGCACTACCTGTCGTATTTTTCTCTGCTTTTCCTTTTTTTCAGGCCGCCTGGCGGAACTTGCGCTTTGCACACCTGACCATGGACGTGCCTGTTTCACTGGCCATTGGTTTGGCATTTACCGCTAGTTGCTGGGGGACAGTAACACGGTCCGGTGAGGTCTATTTCGACTCGGTCGCCATGTTTACTTTCTTTCTGTTACTCGGTCGCTATCTGGAAATGCGGGTGAGGCATCGTAATGATACTCACGCTGAAGGAATGGGGCAGTTGCTTCCTCCCACGACCGTGAGGTTGTCAGAGCAGGGTGAGGAAGCCGTACCAGTTAAAGCGTTGCAGTCGGGCGATTTAATCAGAGTTGCTGCCGGAGATACGATCCCCTGTGATGGCGAAATACATGAAGGTGTTAGTAGCGTGATTGAGGCCGTGTTAACAGGTGAGCAGTTACCTGTTTGCAAGCAGCAAGGTGATTTAGTCAGTGCTGGTACGGTGAATAGTGAGAGCCCATTACTGGTTAGAGTATCGGCTGTGGGTCATCAAACCAGACTATCCGCTATTTTGAAGTTGGTAGAGAAAGCCAAGACAGAAAAGCCCGTACAGGTCGCATTGGCAGACCGAGTGGCGAGCTATTTTGTTCTGGCCGTGTTGTTAGTGGCATTGGTGGTGGCTCTGTGGTGGTGGCAGCATCAACCAGAGCAGGCACTTTGGGTTGTGTTATCGGTGTTAGTGGTGACTTGTCCCTGTGCTCTATCACTGGCTACACCTGCAGCGATGGCTGTGGCAACGAGCGAACTGCGCCGGTGCGGGTTTTTGGTCAGCCGTGGCCATGTGCTGGAAGTACTGTCGTCCGCAGATCAACTGATCTTTGATAAAACGGGCACCCTGACACTGGGGAATATGTCCATAGCCCATGTTGTTCCATTAGCTGAGGTTCCGGCCGAGTGTTTGCTGAAGTTAGCTGCCGGGCTTGAAAGTGGTTCCCTGCACCCTATTGCCAGGGCATTTTCTGGCATTCCTGATAAGGCTTTGGTGAGAGATGTAAGGCAGCAGGTGGGGGCAGGTATATCTGGTGTGGTCGAGAACACCCAGTACGCCATTGGCCAGCCCAGCTACATTACGGAACTGTTTGGATTTGTGACACCCGTGCTACCCGCTGTGGACTCAGGTCAGTTGCCACTGTTGCTGGCCGATAAAAATTGTCCCCTTGGTTGGGTTTTCTTACAGGATGAATTGCGCCCTGGTGCTGCTCAAGCAATTACCAGCCTTAAGGCGCAAGGTATAAAAGTATCGCTGTTCAGTGGGGATCGTCAGACTACGGTAGATGAGATGGCTGAGAAGCTTGGGATTACAGAGCGGTGTGGTGGTATGTCACCGGAACAGAAATTGGTGCAGGCAAACAGACTACAAAAAGCGGGTCACCGGGTCATTATGGTCGGTGATGGAATTAATGATGTCCCCGTATTAAGTGGTGCGGATGCATCCGTGGCATTGGGTGATGCTACCGATTTTGCCCGTATTCATGCTGATAGTATTCTCCTATCGAGCAACCTAGATATTTTACCCAAGGCAATTACCTTGGCGAGGAAAACCCGTAGGGTGATCCAGCAAAATTTGGGCTGGGCATTGTGTTACAACCTTCTGGCTCTTCCGTTGGCAGCAGCAGGTCTGATTCCTCCATGGGCGGCGGCTATTGGTATGTCCGCAAGCTCATTGCTGGTAGTGCTCAATGCGCTTAGGCTCAATCACATGGATGGCTGATCATGCTCATGTATGATGAGAGCCCATATAGTATGTTTATAACAGTCTAATTTTTTCGGTATCCCTCCAAATGGCCAGTCTTTACCTACTTATTCCTGTCTCCCTGATATTTTGTGCATTGGCTATAGCCATATTTTTTTGGGCGGTAAACAATGGCCAATATGATGATCTCGATGGGGAGGGTGAGCGCATCCTCTTCGGGGACGACGACGATTTAGAGCTCTCTCGGGAAGACCAGCCCCAGCAAGACAAGTCCCTGCAGGAAGAGGTTCAGGAAGGAAAACAGGACGAGGTTAAGCCGAGTGAATGAGGTCGATGCGATGTCAATGACCGCTATGTTGGTTATTGGTCTCATGGGAGCGGGGCACTGTGCAGGAATGTGTGGCGGTATTGTTGCAGCATTGGGGTTTGCTGCTGATGACAAACGATCACGCTGGCCAATTCTCCTCAGCTATAACTTGGGCCGAATTGTTTCCTACGGTCTGTTGGGTGCTCTGGTTGGATTACTTGGATATTTTGGTCAGCACTTTTTGTCGATAGGCCCATGGCTGCGTGCAATAGCGGGTATCTTGTTAATTTTAATGGGATTATATTTGGCCGGCTGGTGGCGAGTGTTGTCATGGCTGGAACGAGCCGGACAACATTTGTGGCGGCGGCTGGAGCCCCTGAGCAAAGGGCTGTTTCAAGTTAGATCAGCGGGAAAAGGATTTTTTTATGGTATGTTATGGGGCTGGCTGCCCTGCGGCCTAGTGTATACGGCATTGGCTTATGCGGGCGCATCTGCAACACCGGTAACGGGTGCTGCGGCCATGATGGCTTTTGGTGTCGGGACATTGCCTGCGATGTTAGCCGGTGGTATTTTCTCTAGCCAATTGCGTCAGTGGCTACAGGGAAGGTTATTGCGGGTGATGATGGCGTTGATATTGATTATCTTTGGTAGTTGGACACTGTGGAGTGCCTATTCTCACTCTCATTCTTCCTCTACAGACGCGGTGCCAAATTCTGGGCATGAACATATGCATCATTAACCCAGCTAAAAAACCTTTTTCTGAAGCCCTTGCAGTTGACATTGGTCAAGCCATGGGGTTGACTTCGGGGGTATAAAAGTTACTACCAAATGGTTAGTTGAAAACTGGCTGATCGGTAGATATAGCTAAGGCACAAATATAATTAAAGCAAAAAAATGCGAGGGGTTTTATGTTAGGTCATATGTTTGGATTGCTACATGATCCACAGGCTGAGTGGAAAAAAATTGCTGAGTTTTCTGATGAAGCTCTGAAGCGAATGAGTATTTATTTCATTTTTCTTGGAATGATACCCGCTATTGGGTTTTATATTGGTACCACCCAGTTTGGTTGGACAATAGGTGACGGTGACCCTGTTCGTATTACAGAAAGTAGTGCCATTCCTTTAGCCGTACTCTTTTATTTTGCACTGATGGGAGCCTTGGTCTTTATTGGTCTAATGATTCACTGGATGTCCAAAACCTATTCGGCAAGCCTTCATGCCTATAAAGGCTTTGTATTTGTAGGACTGTGTTCTACCCCGGTTTTTTTGGCTGGCGCCATAGCCGCGTACCCTATTTGGTGGCTTGATATAGTTGTTGCTACTGCGGCCTGTAGTTACGCTATTCGCCTTATATATTTAGGTATCCCGGAGATGATGAAAGTACCAGAAGACTTAGGGTTTCTTTATGCCAGTGCCGTTTTTGCCGTTGCACTGGTTTACGTCGTCGCTGTGTTAGTTGCTACTGTATTACTTTGGGAGTACGTCGCTGCACCCGTGTTTACTAACTGAGAACAGTTAATTTCAAAAAAGCCGGGTATAGATTTATACCCGGCTTTTTTATGTGGCATGAGTCTATGCTTTGCTGAAATCCCATAAAATTTTGAGAGGTATAGAAATGCGTCTATTGCATACCATGCTGAGGGTAGGGGATCTTGATAAATCCATTGGGTTTTATACAGATATTTTGGGAATGAACTTACTGCGACGTAAGGACTTTCCCGATGGGAAGTTTACTCTGGCTTTTTTGGGTTATGGCGATGAATCGGAAAATACTGTTTTGGAGTTAACCCATAATTGGGACACCAGCAGTTATACCTTGGGCGACGCTTATGGTCATATTGCTATCGGAGTAGGTGATGTTTATGCCGCCTGTGATCGGATTCGTGAAGCGGGAGGTGTGATTATAAGAGAACCCGGTCCGATGATGCATGGGGCGACTGTGTTGGCTTTTGTGGAAGATCCTGATGGCTATAAAATTGAATTACTTTCCAATGAAGAGTGAGTTAGAAAAAGCATAAGTATCAAATAGTGGCATGTTAAAACTCATACTCAATTAAGGCTCTTAACGTTGTGTTGGGGCTGTCTTCATCCATGCCAAAGATAAGGCCTGTTTCCCAGTGTAAATTCTGGCGTATACCGGTATTGATATTACCCATGAGTACGGGCCCTATGGCTTGAGTATCTTCACCACTATAAAACTCTAGGGCGGGTTCAAACCAGTGAGAGAGACGGTAGCGTACCTGTAAGCCGGCTGAACTTTCTATTTCATCTTCAATATCAGAACCCCATTCATGGGTGAGCACTAAGTTGGCGGTACCACTCCACCGGCCCCATTCCTTTTCTACCAAGAGACCCGTTGAGAACTCCCAAATACTTTCATGGGCTTCTTTCTCTAGTTCGAAGAGTAACCCCCAATCGGCCGAGTATTCACCTTGCTCGGTGATTTGCCATTTGGCCTCCAATTCATAGGCTTCTATCTTAAATTCCGTATCATCAGATTTTTCCCCGATCAGATAGACTTCACCAAACCATCGTTCGCCAATAGCTCTTCCATAACCAAAACGGTGAAGTTGTAAGTTATCCTCAGCACCGGGTTGATCGTCCTGATGGATAACACGCCACTCTATTTCTTGCTCAAGTGCATCCACATAAGGATGGTAAATTTTATCCACTACACTGCCATTAGCCATACTCTGACTAGACATGCTCAGAAAAAATAAAGGCAGCAGCCATAAGTGTTGTCCAAATAAATGGAATCCAAATAGGCGCTGTTCACATAGGGGATGTTGTGTGGTCATTGGTGAGTACTTGGTGTTATACATAATATAAGACATTCATTGAGGTGTTGTGGTTGACGTTTGTTTGATCAGCATAGGAGGCTGTTTCCTGAAAGAAAATTGCGCACATAGAAAGATCAACAGTATACCGGTGGCATAACTGAAGACCTGAAATAACGAGGGTGTGGCTTCATAACCAATAATGGCATATAGCAAGCGCCCTAAAATGGAGTTTTCCGGGAGCCAGCTAGAAGTGTCCCAAAGTATTCTAGAGTAGGGCAGCCAGTCTGCTTGAGTCAGTAATAACGTGGCCTGAGAGGCCATATTTCCCCCTATCAGAGACAGTAACAACAATCCGCTGGTCGAGATCCTCTTGGTGGGCAGCCCGAGAAGGCCATAGTAGATTAATACCCCTACACTAATGCCTATACCAGCACCAATTACAGAGCCCATCAGGGTGGGCTGAACATGGGACGGGTCACCCAGAGCACCACCGACGTAGATAAAAACTTCTGATCCTTCCCTTGTCAGAGACAGGGCGACAAGCAATAGCGTACAGACAATAAACCCTCTGTTCATTTGAGAGCTGTGGGGGGAGTGGGTGTTCCCTAGATACTTTGCCGAAAAAATTGCAAGTATGAATAGAATGGCGAGCTGGATAAAAGCGTTCATCACCTCCTGACCGACATAGTCAAACCATTCTGAAATAGATGCCATATGATGGGCAAAGAAATAGGCGCCAATCGCCCCTGATGCAATGGCTGCGATGGCCCAAAAAGGTCTGATGCTACGAAGTCTTGTAAACACAAGCAGCACGCTAATCAGCAGCGCAGCCTCCAGAATTTCCTGGAGAATCAGGACCACGGAATTTAGGAACATAAGGGCGTTTCTCCAGTGCTCATTGGTCGGTTACCACCACTTTTCCCTGAGCGGTTTTGGGGTAAAATTCACCGAAAAATGGGTATTCCCCCGGCGGTAGTGGGCCAATAAAAATAACGCCCTTACGGTTGCCTAAAATCACTTTTTCCCGATTAAGCTCATAGCTTTCGAATTCCTCAGCGGTTGGATCGAGATTAATCACCAGGAGTTTGATCTTGGTGTTTGCCGGGATTTCAATGGTTGCCGGGAAGAACAGGTGATCCTTGATTGTCAGCTCAATAACGGGTGTTCCGGCAACGGCATAGTGACCAAAGAACACAAAGCCCATGCCCACTATGAGTACTGCCACCCGATTAACTATGTTTTGCATCTTGGCCCGGTATCTTATTGAACTGGAGGGTAAATGCTGCACCACTGGGAAAACTGGACGGTGCAATGCTTATGTCTGCATGGTGCAAATTGGCAATATGCTTAACGATGGTCAGTCCCAATCCACAACCTTGCGTCACAGTGACTTCCGGTTTGTTGTTAAGGCGCTGAAAGCGTTCAAAGACCTTATTGTAATCACTGGAAACTATACCGGGGCCTGAATCTTCTACTTTGAGACAAACCTGATCCTTTGACCCGCTCACAGACACCAGAATACTTCCTCCGTTGGGCGTATATTTATTGGCGTTACTGAGCAAATTTTGTAGCAAGGTACTTAGGGTCAAGGGGTCTCCATCAATGACATTGTTTGAACCCTCAAGTGCGAGTGTTTGGTCTTTAGCTTCAAACACGAGATGTTGCTCTGCGATAATATCTTGAGCGAGTTGGTACAGGTTAACGGGTGTGAAGTGGCTTGAGAACTCGTCTGGCGTAGAGCGATATAGCGACAAGAGTTGTTCTATCAGATGCTGCATCCGTTCAACACCAGATTGCAGCTGAATAAATGATTCATTACCGGCGGGTAGATCACCTTTAAGATTGTGAAGCTGAACCTTAAGGGCGCTGATGGGGGTGCGGAGTTCGTGTGCTGCATCTGAGGTGAAGCGTTTTTCTCGCTCCAATGCAGAACCCAGGCGGCGTATCAGGACATTGATGGATTGTGTAACCTGTTTCAATTCATCCTTTAATTCAGGTGTTTCAATCGGTGTAAGGTCGTTTACCTGTTTATTTTTTAGCCTGACTGAAAGGTCTTTAAGCGGTTTAAGCCCTCTGCTGATAATAAGCCAGATGAGCAGTCCCACAAAGGGAATCCCCAATACAATAGGTACCACGGCTTTGGTAATAACATCTTCGGCCAAAATATATCGAAGATCAGTTCTCTCCGCTGCAATAATCCAGTTGTTATTACTTGGGTCGAAATAAGCCAGTGTTCTCCATCGATATCCATCAAAGTTTGCATATCCAAAGCCGGGGTGATGCTCGGTAATTGTTTCCACTTGGGCATTGTTTGACGCAGCCAGGAGCTGATCGTTATGCCAGACTTGATAGGCTAGCTCACTCAGCTGATTGAGATTATTGGTGGTCTTATCTACATGAAGGTTGGCGATCAACTTGGCGGTCTGGAGAAGCTGTCTATCAAAGAGTTTCTCTGCTTCATGCAGGCTGGATTTATAACCCTGAAGGGCTGCAATAAAATTAAACAGTGTCAGGGTGGCCAGTATTGAGGCTATCAGAAATATCCGGATGGATTTCATGCCTGAGTAACCTTATACCCTACACCGCGAACCGTTTTGATAAAGTCGGTCCCGATTTTTTTCCTTAAATGATGAATATGCACTTCGAGGGCATTACTGCAGACCTCTTCCCCCCAGCTGTAGAGCCGGTTTTCCAGTGTTGCCCGGGTGAGCACCTTTCCAGCATTTTCCATCAAGCTTTTCAGTAGCATGTATTCTTTGCGGGATAGCTCCAGTTCATGATCTTGCTGTATAACTGTCTGGGTGGCGGCATCAAGAGAGACGTTACCAATGGTTATTTTGGTTGATTTGGCAGTGCTAAGCCGTCGCTCTAGAACACGTAGTCGTGCCAGTAATTCGGTCATTTCAAAGGGTTTGGCAAGATAATCATCCGCACCGCTGTCCAACCCCATTACCTTGTCGTTGATACTGTCTCTGGCGGTTAAAAGCAGGATGGGTAGTGTTGTCGACGTATGACGAATTTTTTTAAGTACCTTGAGTCCATCCATGTCAGGCAGGCCAAGGTCTAGAATTACAATATCCGGCGCTTCAGTGGCGACCACATGCAGGCAGGTCTCTCCATTCTCCACATGGTTGACTACATAGCCCAGCTTTCGCAGGGCTGTTTGCAGGCTAAACGCAAGGGGTCTGTCATCTTCTACCAGAAGTATCAGCATTCTATTTTGGTTAGTCCCCCAGTTTTTGGTCGACGATAGCCAGTGCTTGGGTTATCTCTTTCTGTCTGCCCGCATCTGCCAGTGGACGGTCGGGTCTAGGCGACGCACCTTTTGCTTTCAACAGGTAGATTCTGGCCTCCTGATAGCGCTTTTCGTGGATAAGATAGTCACCGAAAAAGTAGTTGGTATCAAGACCATCGGGGTTTATGGCAAGGGCCTTTAGAAGAAGTTCCTCAGCTTTTTTATCACTACCAAATCCGATCGGCCAGCCGGGCACATTAAAGTAGAGTGTTCCCAGGCTAGTGTACGCGGAACCATTGAGTGCTTCAGGGTCAATACCCAGTGCCTGTTCGAGGTCAGTCTTGGCTTTCTTGGCCAGTGACAAGGCACCCAAACCACCTTTAGCCCCGGCATAGGTAGATTTAATAATACCACTCCAAACCAGAGCATCAGCAGATTTGGGGTGTGTCGCTACTAGTTGTTCAGAATCTGAAACGAGTGTTTCGAATGTTGAGAGTTGGGCTTTCTCGTACAGTTGATAATTAGCGTCTGCCCAGCGATGCTGAAGTTTCGAAATATCGTCATTCAGGTCTGCCCAAGCTGACCCAGCACTCAAAATAAACAGGGGTACGGTGATAGAGAAAATATTTTTTAATGGGTATCTCACAGTGGAGGTCTCCTTTCGGTCGGTTTTCTTTCTGCCAATTTTCTTTCTGTAAGTTTCGTATTGACTACTTTGAAAATTGTCTGATGATGGGTTTTTTTGATCAGAGTGCTGTGAATCAGACTCGGGAACAGGGTGCTTAACCGGCCGAATAGTTTTTCTGGTCAGCCCATATAACCGATTCGTTAGCAGCAGACTAAAGGTGAAAACTTAAGGAAGCCTTAACGTGGAAGCTAATGTGTAGGAAGTGATGAGACACACCGCTCAATTAGAGATTTTCTGATGGAGAAAAGTGGTACTGGAAAGGTCATCGGGTGGGATTCAGAGATGTTATTACTTACAGCGTCTAATGGCCGCGCGGGTGGCCACAGGCCCCAGTATTTCGAATAGAGCGGTAGCGGCGATGGTCACCGTCAGGACCGTGTCGGCATGCTCTGGCAACAATTGGCCAACAATGAGCGCCATACCCACAGCGACACCCGCCTGGGGGAGCATAGCTGCACCCATCCATCGGGCATCGGAACCGGACATACCGAAAAGTCGCCCGGCAATCCAGCCACCGACAATTTTTCCTATTAAACGAAGAGCAATATAAAGCCCACCGATAAGCCCTATATCCATAAAGGTTTCAAGGTTAAGAGATGCACCAGCAAGAATAAAAAATAACACTAGAAAAGGGCTTTGGATATTTTTAATGGCATGGAAAGGTCGTGTGTGATGTTTGGCCAAGTTGGCTACTGTTGCTCCCATCGCCATGGCGGCTATCAGGTAAGAGACTTCTAACCACAAGGCAATCCCTCCACAGATGAAGACCAGTCCCAGTGCTTCAATCAGGGTGGGTTCACCTTCCTGAATACGCCCAGTTAGGAAAGACATTGGCAACCCTAGAGCTACGCCAACTAACAATGCACCAACTATTTCCTGTAGCCCAAAGCTGAATATTGAAAAGCCATTATCGACGGCAGCACCTGTAGCAAATGCCAGGCACAGGCTGAAGATCAGTAAACCCCAAACATCATCCAGAGCAACAATACCTAGCAAGGTGGTGCCAAATTCGCCGCTCTCTTTTTGCTCATCAATGACGGCAGCGGTGGCTGCAGGTGCTGTCGCAGTTGCGATGGCTCCTAATAAAAGGGTGACTTCAAGGGGCAGGTCTGTGAATAGTAGTAATCCAGCAATGACAGTGAGTAAGGTGATTAGTGCAATGCCAATGGACAGAACAATAATTTGAGTACCATGGTGTTTTTGGGTGGATCGGTTCAGTGTACCCCCGAGTAGAAAGCCCACCATAATGAGTGCCAATGTGGCGAGTGGTTCAAACCAAAATTCTCGTGTTTCCTGAAATAAATCCAGTCCGCTTGGACCGATAAGAACACCCATAAGAATTAAAAGGGTGACTCGTGGTAGTGCAGTAACGCTACCCAACCAGAACGTGAGTAGCCCGAACAGCAATAGTGATCCCAATGTAATAAGTGCTTCTGGCATAGGTTGTTTTTGTTTTCTGCTTATTCAGTTGCCTGTATAGGGTGGAGATATGTTGCACGGTTGTTAATAGACTAAATAATTATTAATCATATTGGTTGTGATAGGACAACTATACTAGTTAGTGGGTGGAATTGTGTGTTGAATGAGGTGGAATATCATGAGTATCTCTCCAGCAGTGACGAATTATTTAAGTCAAAAAAATGTTAATTATGAAGTGCTTGAACATGCCAGCACATCAAGTTCGTTGGCGACGGCAAGGGAAGCTCATGTGCCCGCAGAAAAATTGGCCAAGGCTGTGGTGGTAAAAAGAGGGGGTGACTATGCCATGTGTGTTATTCCCGCATCAAACCAGCTGGTTCTCGAATGGCTTAAATATGGTCGGCAACACAAGTATGAAATTGCTTCAGAAGATGAATTATCAGGGTTGTTTACAGGCTGCCAGGATGGTGCAATTCCAGGGTTAGGAGAAGCCTTTGAAATGGACGTCATCATTGATAATGAGTTGCTGGATATGAAGGATGTATACATTGAAGGAGGCGACCATAGCCATTTGTTACATATCAGTCATCGTGACTTTAGTCGGTTGATGGAAAATGCCTGGGTTGCTCCAATCAGCTGCCTCAAGGGCGGCAAGGATGACAGCCACTACCTGTAGGGTATAACTGGGTTGGGTATGGTCAGGTGATGTGATTAAGTGGTTGAATGACGGCAGCTAGCATGGATCCCAAAATGATACAGGGTTTCCATATAACTGGAGTGACTGATGTCCCTTGATTTATCGCCGCTTGAGCTGCGCCATAGGATTCGGCGTGGCAAATTTACTGGAAACACCTCCGGTTTTTGCTCTGGATTTGTTCAGGGCAATGTCGTGATCCTACCCAGTGATTGGGCAACAGAGTTTTTACAGTTTTGCCAGCGCAACCCCAAACCGTGCCCACTGATTGGAATGGCAGAAAAGGGTGATCCCACATTGCCTCTGTTAGGTGAAGACGTGGATATTCGCACGGACCTTCCTAGTTACCGTATTTTCAAAGAGGGGGTGATGGTGGATGAGGTATCAGATATTAGCGGCCTGTGGCGTAACGATTTGGTGACGTTTGTGTTGGGTTGTTCCTTCTCATTTGAAGAGGCATTGTTGGCAGATGGTCTCGAGGTACGGAATGTCACCGAAGGGGTTAATGTCCCCATGTACCGCACCAATATAGATTGCGAGTCAGCGGGACGATTTAGCGGCAAGATGGTGGTGAGTATGCGGCCATTTGTGGAAGCCGACGCCACCCGTGCGGCTCAAATCTGCACTCAATTCCCCTCGGTGCATGGCGCCCCAATTCATGTGGGAGATCCTTCTCTCATTGGTGTCAATGACATCAATAGCCCCGACTTTGGCGACATGGTAACCATCAAGCCTGACGAACTACCCGTATTCTGGGCCTGTGGGGTCACACCACAGGTGGCGCTGGAGCAGGCCAAGCCGCCCCTGTGTATCACCCACAGTCCAGGCTGTATGCTGGTCACTGACCTGAAAAACAGCGAATTAGCTGAACGATAAACGTGCTATTTTAGCGAGAGCACTTAAGTTATAGGCTTAATTGAGTATTACCGGAGGTAACTTATATATGAAGGTAACTATTATATGAGGGTAGCTATGTATGGAGACTAAGCCATTACTGCTCAACTGTGATTTGGGAGAAAGCTTTGGTGCCTGGACCATGGGTATGGATGAGGTGGTGATGCCCCATATTGATCAGGCTAACATTGCCTGCGGTTTCCATGCGGGTGACCATATGGTGATGCAGCGCACTTTGAAGCTTGCTGGTGAGCATAACGTGATGATTGGTGCCCATCCGGGTTATCCAGACTTGGTAGGCTTTGGCCGTCGTTCCATTATTCATCCTCCTGAAGAAATTATGGCGTTGATCCACTACCAGGTCTCCGCGCTGGATGGCATGGCTAAAACTCAAGGCCTAGAGATGCAGTATGTGAAACCCCATGGTGCCCTCTATAACGACATGATGGCAGATGCCGAAACTCGACGTGCTGTGATGAAATCTATTGCGGCGTTTTATCGCCCGGTTAAATTGATGTTACTGGCGACGCCTTGGGCCGATGAGCATAGAGAAGAAGCGAAACAGTTAGGGGTTGAACTGTGGTTTGAGGCGTTTGCTGATCGTTGTTACGACGACGATGGCACATTACTGTCTCGGGCCAAGTCTGGTGCAGTACACGGCAGAGAAAAAATGTTGGCTCAGGCGAGACAGCTAAAAGAAGAGGGAACGGTGACGACTGTGGGTGGCCATACACTTGTACTGAATGCCGATACCCTCTGTGTACATGGTGATAATACTGAAGGGGTTCAGGCTATTCAGGAAATTCGGGCGTTGATTGACGGATGAATATTTCCGTCGCAGGTGAAAACTCTTTGATGATCTACTTTGGTGAAGAGACCTCCCCAGTCGTTTCCGCCAGAGTACAGCACGCCGTACATTTACTTGAAGAGGCATTCGGTTCTGTACTGATTGATATGGTGCCTTCCTATGCATCCCTGTTGGTCATTTATGATCTATTTCGTACAGATATTCATACCATTCGCCCACAAATTCGTGAGGTACTAGCGGGTCTTGATCAGGTTGAAGTGCAAGAGGGTGCGTTGGTAGAACTGCCTGTGTATTACAGTCTTGAGTCCGGACCAGATTTACAGGCATTGGCTGATCGAGCTGACTTGGGGGTAGATGATGTGATTCAACTGCACCAGGCTCAGGAATATCGTGTGTATGCCATTGGTTTTGCGCCAGGATTTGCCTATTTAGGGCAGGTGGATGAACGCATTGCTGCACCCCGTTTATCTACACCGCGGCAGAAGGTGCCCCGTGGTGCGGTAGGCATCGCTGATCGCCAAACAGCAATTTATCCGACAGCCTCACCTGGAGGCTGGAACCTGATTGGTCTCTGTCCCCAACCTATGTTTGATCCCAATGCTGATCCGAGTATGCCGGTTCAGGTGGGTGACCGGGTGCGCTTTAAGGGCATCGATCGGCAGAGCTTTTTAGAGCTGGGCGGTATGTTGTGACTGGTGTTGTGAATAGCACTGTAAATAATGC
This sequence comes from uncultured Cellvibrionales bacterium, assembly GCA_913062605.1. Classification (GTDB taxonomy): domain Bacteria; phylum Pseudomonadota; class Gammaproteobacteria; order Pseudomonadales; family Porticoccaceae; genus Porticoccus. Next base: position 3,979 of record CAJXWQ010000009.1, on the reverse strand, counting down.
AGTGAGCAATTCAGTTTTTATCGTTGAGCAGCCCGGTATGCTCACTCTGATACAGGATGAGGGGCGCTTTGGTGCTCATAGTCTGGGCCTGTCCACCGGTGGCCCCGCAGACCCTCTGGCTTTTCATTGGGCCAACCGGCTTTGCGGAAACGAACTTGGTGTTTCCGCATTGGAAGTCAGTGTGGGTGGTTTGGTGTTGGAGGCAAACGTAACGACTCGAATAGCCGTTTGTGGTGCTTATATGCCACTCACCATTAACCATAGAGAAAAGTCACTTTGGTGCAGCCATCACGTTAAGCCCGGCGATAGAATTGAACTGGGCTTTGCCAATGAAGGTGTGCGAGCCTATTTTGCCGTGGCTGGCGGGTTTGATATCCCCACCATATTTGGCAGTACCTCCACGGTTGTTCGTGAGTCCATGGGTGGGCTAAACGGTGGAAAACTACAGTCGGGCGATGTTCTGCCCTGCAAGGAAGATTTAAATGGCCGTTGTTTGATGTTGCCCAGAGGTTATCGGCCACTGTATGGGCATCACGCGATGCTGAGAGTCATACCGGGCTACCAACAACATAGCTTCAGTCGCCAGCAGCAACGACGTTTTTTCAGCCATGAATACTTTGTCTCTGCCTATTCAGATCGGATGGGCTGCCGCCTTGAGGGGGCAGCGATTAGAGCAGATATCGGCGGCATACTGTCTGAGGGCATTTGTTATGGCGCCATTCAAATACCGCCTGATGGCCAGCCCATCATACTGATGAACGATCGCCAAACAATTGGTGGTTATCCAAAACTTGGCTCAGTACTGTCTCTGGATGTCGCACAACTGGCTCAACTGAAGCCCGGCAGCAAGGTGTCTTTTGAGCTGATCACCGTGGAGGAAGCACACAACATACATCATTTGGCTGCCAGTTATTTTGAACAGGTAAAGACGGAACCCTGTTAAGCAGTAGAGAGCTCTCAGGAGAGCGCTACTAGGAAAGAATTACTAGGAGAGCACTATCAGGAGAGTGCTATGACAACTGCAAAGGACTTGATTCTCAGTCAGCAGATAGAAGACCTGCTGGTCGTCCGCAATCTGCGGGGAATGAAGACGGTACAGCCTGCACTGCAGCCAGGCTATTGCATGCGTGCAGCCAGAATGATGTTGGATTGCAACGGTGTCGTACTGATTAGCACCGGGTTCCCGGTAAAAGACACCTTTGAAACCGATGGCCCATTGGGTGCCATTGCACTTTATCGGTCGATGGAAGCATTGGGTTCAACACCGGTATTAGTTTGTGGAAACCCATTAGCGAAGGCTCTGGGTGATGACTATAGGGTACATCGACTGGATGTTAATCAACGAGAGAGTGCTCGAGAGAGTGTCACACCGGGAGTTCAAAGGGGTCGTGCACAACAGATTATTGATCTTTACCAGCCAGAATTAGTGATGACCATTGAGCTTCCCGGCCGAGCCGAAGATGGTTGTTACTACAATATGCGTGGTGTGGATATTAGCCCCCTTACTATTTGCTTTGATGATGTCTTGAAAATGGCCAATTGCCCTACGGTATCTATTGGCGATGGAGGCAATGAAGTGGGTATGGGTAACATCTCTGATGCGTTGTCAGCTCTGAACATTATTCCTTCTGTGACCACCTGTGATGAGTTGATTATTGCCGACGTCTCCAACTGGGCTGCCCATGGATTAATCGCCATGATGTCACATTGGACGAGCGAAGATCTGTTGAAGGATTGGGATAACCGGGCTGTTTTGGAATACCTTTTCCAGCATGGCAGCGTTGATGGCTTGACCGGCAACAAAACACTGACTGAAGATGGCTTGCCCTGTGAAAATAGTGAGAGGCTGATACAGGAATTAAGACGTTTAACCGGGTTTTGTCAGGACGTGGAATAGCAGGCCACCTATCTTACGGAATAAGAAGGAATTTACTTTGCCTGATCAGGGACTCACTGATAGTATTTCTGGCTTTTTTTATGGTAATTTCAGCAGACACAATGACAGTGCTTGAAGGCGCAGTGTCTATAATTGAATGGATCATTAATTAAATAGATCGTTAAACAGACTGACATTAAATAAACCGACATAAAAGAGGCGGGAATGAACGGGGTGGGAATAAAAGGGACAGGCAATAAGGTGATGCAATGAGTATTGTTTATCTGAACGATGCTTACCTGCCCATGGTAGAAGCAAAAATATCTCCCATGGACAGAGGGTTCCTGTTTGGTGATGGCATCTATGAAGTCGTACCATCCTATAACGGACAAATGATCGGTTTTGCACCGCATATTGACCGTATGAACAATGGTATGGAGGCTGTTGGTATCGAACTGGGCTGGTCACACCAGCAATGGAAAAACGTCTGCGATAATCTCATTGAAAAAAATGGATCAGGCAACCTGTCGCTTTACCTGCACGTCAGCCGTGGGGCCGACACAAAACGGTTTCATGCCTACCCTGAGGATGTAGAACCCACAGTGTTTGCCTTTGCCTTTGAAATTCCACCGGAACCCGTGGCGGATAAATCAAAAGTCGTGGGCTATAAAGTGGCTACTAGTCGTGATTTGCGCTGGGAACGCTGCCAGATTAAGTCCACCGCATTGCTGGGTAATGTCATGCATTTTCAACATGGCTACCAACAGGGTGCCAACGAGACATTGCTGTACAACGAAAGAAACGAGCTGACAGAAGCCAGCGCCTGTAATGCCTATATTGTCAAAAATGGTGTGGTCATTACGCCGCCACTGGATAATCAGATTCTGCCGGGAATCACCCGACATATCCTGCTGGACTTGCTGCGTAAGGATGGCTCCATTTCCGTAGAAGAGCGTGCAGTGACCATGGATGAAGTCTTCGATGCCGATGAGGTTTGGGTGACCAGTTCGTCCAAAGAAGTGGTTCCTGTGGTCGAGGTTGATGGTAAACCAGTTAACCATGGCAAAATAGGTGATGTATGGCTGGTGGCACAGACAATTTATTCGGCAGGCAAATTAAATTATTAGCCGCTTGTGAGCAGGATGGGTTTTCTGTAGCGTTCCGACAGGGTTTAATAAACCGGTTTGAATAAAAAGTTTTGAATAAACAGGCTTGAATAAAAAGATATAAATAAAAAGCCTCGTGTAACAAGTTGCGAGTAATACAGATAAGACTATGTCCAGACCAGCAAAAGCACTAATAGACCTTGAGGCGCTACGCTACAACTGTCAGTTGGCCAATAGCCTGTCACCTAATTCTCAAACGATGGCTGTTATCAAGGCCAATGCCTATGGTCATGGTGCAGTACCTGTTGCTCATGCACTGACCGATCTGGTGCCCGCTTTTGGGGTTGCCTGTATTGAAGAAGCCATTGAGTTGCGTGAAGCCGGTATTGAAAACCCGATTCATTTACTTGAAGGTGCATTTTCTAATGATGAAATCAGCATTGCTGCCGAGCAAAACTTTTCTTTGGCGGTGGTCAACGAAGAGCAGAAGAGGGCAATCCTCAATGCCAGCCCGAGTACACCCCTAAGGGTATGGATTTGTATTGATACGGGCATGCACCGTCTGGGTATTGCCCCTGATGAGCTGTCCTCAACGTATAGAGAGCTGGCTACCAGCAATAATGTGGCCGGAGACATTGTTGTCGCGACACATTTTGCCTGCGCGGACGACCTTGCTAATGACTTTACCGCAATTCAATTAGCCCGAATGACACAGGCTGCCGATGAACTGTATGTACCAAAGAGTTTTGCCAATTCTGCCGGTTTAATCGGCTGGCCAGAAACAAGAGCTGACTGGAATCGCCCCGGTATTATGCTCTACGGTAGTTCACCTTTCTCAGTACCACACCCAGATGCTGATCGGCTTTTACCCGTGATGACCTTTAAGTCTGCGGTAATCGCCCTGCGTGATATTCAGCCAGGAGAGACCGTAGGTTATGCCGCCACGTGGAAAGCGGAACGACCCACACGCATTGCTACCGTCGCTATTGGGTATGGC